>NZ_JBHFQG010000016.1:0-81160 GCF_041949975.1 Alteribacillus sp. JSM 102045
GAATTCGCGGACCATTTGATCTAATTGATTTTCTAGATTATTTTGTCCTATACTAGTAGACATAGGTAGGGCATCTCCTCTCGAGTTGATTTGGTCGTTAATTCTGAGGATACCCTACCTCTTTTTTTGTCTCAAGGAACTTACACAAACTATCTTACGCTATCATTTTTATATAAAGTTTGATAAGAAATCTTCGATATAAATTAATATTCACTTCATAAAATTTTTTATTTTGTATAACAAAAAAGTATACCTATGGCCAAGGCATGCTGTTAAGGCATTAACTATTCCTCAATATGAATATCCCCACTGATTGATTCTATGTTGACAGAGACTTCTCCTTCTCCTTTTTGGCCAATTAAGCTCCTCTTTCCGCTTTTTTCTATATTATCTAATCTTACTTCATTTCTAATATCGCCGCTTACCACAGAAATATCTAACTTTAGCTCTTCCTCCTCTACCTTTAGATCCACATCCCCGGAAGTAACATTAATATGAACACCATTTTTCATTTTATCCCATTGTGCGTAGAGGTCGCCTGACGTTAGATCTGCATTAAGCGGTCCGGAATAGCGGTCTATTTTAATATCTCCTGAGATGGTATGCAGTGCTGCCTTTTCCACCTCTATTTCATTTAAAGTGAGATTCCCCGATTTTGCCGACATGTCTATCTCTTCTGCTTTTACATGTTTGATCCGGATATCGCCTGAAGCAATATCTGTTTGAAGGGATTTCAGCATTTTTTCTTCTTCATTTTCAAAACGAACGTTACTCGACCCTCCGTTTATCAAAAGGTGTCCATCAAATGTTTCTGGAATGGTAACCACCCAATTCGATCCTTTACCAAAAGAAAAAAAAGGAAACCAGCTTCGTTTGGACTGAGTAATTTTGAATTATCCCGGGTTACCTTCACATCTCTATTAATTTTACCTCCGGATGTGTTCACACTAACTGTGTCTTTTTCATGTGTTTTAATGATCAGATCGCTCGATATTACGTCCAGCTGAATAGTGTCTGCTCCTTGCAGCTCTTTTTCTGTATGTTGGTTAGAAACTCCAAGGCCCGGCACAAAATGGGCGGCATTTGCAAAAATTGTGCCTCCTAAGATAATAAGCCCTGTTAAAACAAGAATCACTCCTGCTAGCCTGCGCATGTTATTCCCTCTTTTTTATTTTCTAATTTGAAGAACTTATCACTGTAGAGTCAGCTTTTTTTCGCTTTACTTGTTTCCATGCCATGTATAAAACGAAACCAGCACAAGTTATTCCTATAAAAAATTGCAGCCAACCCGTTAAAATAAAGGAACCTGCCAGTATTAAGCCCAGTCCGGCTCCCACCATCATTCTAGATTGTTCTTTTTTCAGAAGTTTTGTTCCGGCATAAAAACTGAGCCCTGCTAATAGGAGGGTAAGAACAGGCATAAGACGATCTCCTAATACGATTAGTAAGGCCAGCAGTATAACAGCTCCTGCAAATATTTTATTCCGTTTCTTATTAAGCATGAATAATCCTCCTGTATCCTTTCATCTATGTAATTTTTATTTTATAGGGTAAGCTGCTTTTACACACCATAATCCAGGAGGATTTTTGATCCGTCTTAAGACGGAGGCAGATTTTCCAATTTTCCATATTTGATTGAAAGAGATTATCCTAGTATTATTATAAATAGTAGTTATTGCACTATTTTTCTGAACATACGCAGAATTAAAAAAGGTTAATATTTGGAGAGAGGAAGGAACGCAATGGAAAAAGGCAAAAAAGACTTGCGTATACGAAGTAAGGTAATTAGTGAAGGTGTCAATCGAGTACCAAACCGTTCTATGCTTCGTGCCGTTGGTTTTAAAGATGAAGACTTTAAAAAACCTATGGTGGGGGTTGCCAGCACCTGGAGTGAAGTCACCCCATGTAATGTACATATTGACAAGCTTGCTCGGGAAGCTAAGAGCGGAGCCGAAGAAAATGGCGGTGCTCCTCTTATTTTTAATACAATCACTGTTTCTGATGGCATTGCAATGGGGCACGAAGGAATGAGCTATTCTCTTCCCAGCCGTGAAATTATTGCCGACTCCATTGAAACTGTAGTTGGCGCAGAACGCCTGGACGGCTATGTTGCTATCGGCGGATGTGATAAAACAACACCTGGATGCATGATGGCGATCGGACGCATGAACCTTCCATCTGTATATATTTACGGCGGAACCATCCAGCCCGGCAAATTAAACGGAAATGACATTGATATTGTTTCTTCCTTTGAAGCAGTGGGACAACATCAACAAGGGATTATTGATGATGAAGAACTGCATCAAGTAGAATGTAATGCATGTCCTGGCGCAGGGGCATGTGGAGGTATGTATACAGCCAATACAATGGCTGCAGCGGTAGAAGCAATGGGGATGAGCATACCTGGCTCCTCTTCTACTCCGGCCGTATATGATTATAAAGAAATAGAAGCGAAAGAAGCTGGAGCCCTTGTGACGGAGCTGCTCGAAAAAGAAATTTACCCTCGGGATATCATGACAAAAGAAGCGTTTGAAAATGCAATTACTGTGGTTATGGCTCTCGGAGGTTCAACAAATGCCTTTTTACACCTTCTTGCGATTGCTCATTCTGCAGAAGTAGATTTAAGCTATGACGACTTTGAAAGAATTCGTAAAAAAGTCCCTCATATTGCTGACTTAAAACCAAGCGGAAAATATGTCATGCAGGATCTTTACCTTGCAGGCGGTGTTCCGGCAGTAATGAAGCTTTTGCTAGAAGAAGGACTTCTTCACGGAGACTGCCTCACGGTTACTGGAAAAACATTGGCAGAAAATCTTAAAGAAGCACCAAGTCTTAAAGAAGGACAGGATATTATTTATCCAATCAACAATCCAATCAAGCCAAACGGTCCTCTTGTCGTGTTAAAAGGTAATCTTGCGCCAGAAGGTGCGGTTGCAAAAATGTCCGGCCAGAAGATCAGCAGGTTTGAAGGAACTGCTAAAGTGTATGACAGTGAAGCATCAGCGACAGAGGCTATTACAAACAATGAAATCAAAGAAGGCGATGTCCTTGTTATCCGTAATGTTGGTCCTAAAGGCGGCCCTGGTATGCCTGAAATGCTTTCTGTTACGGCTATGATCGTCGGAAAAGGACTTGGCGGTAAAGTCGCTCTTATCACAGACGGCCGCTTCTCCGGAGGTTCACACGGCTTTGTTATCGGCCACGTTGCCCCCGAAGCAGCAGCCGGCGGCCCAATCGGTCTGCTTCAAACCGGGGACAAGGTTACGATCGACAGCGACACCCAGGAAATTAATTTTGAGGTCTCTGATGAAGAGCTTGATAAACGCGCCCGCGAATGGAATGCTCCTGAACCAAGATACAAAACCGGTTCCCTTGCTAAATATGCAAAATTAGTTGCCTCGAGTGCAAGAGGTGCTGTTACAGATGATAATTTAGACTAAGAAATCAAGCTTGGGATTTTTAAATCCCAAGCTGTTTTTAATTTACAGCAGGCTCTTTTTCTCTTTCCGATGACGGCTTGATGGCTGCAAAAGTAAGCAAAACTGCAACTGCACTCACCCCGGCTAAAATATAATAAATCAGCGAAGCTTCATACTTCATTAATAAGGCCACTACAGGCGGTCCAGCGGCTACTCCTACAAAACGCATGCTGCTGTAAAATGATGTTATAGAGCCCCGCTCTTCTTTTTTGATCCCTTCTGTAATGAGGGCATCTAAACAAGGCAATGATAGTCCAATTCCTATTCCTGCTAAGGATAACAACAGAGTAAACATAAATAAGTTCATATCTTCTCTTACAAAAAATAATGAAACAGCAGCTGTACCGTTTCCCACTAAAATAAACCATTTCATGCGAATTTTATCTTCTCCGATAATTTTTCCGCTCGAAAAAGAAGCAATGCATAAAAATAATAAGGGAATGGCTAATATTAGGCCTTTTCTATACCCATTAATATTAAATTTTTCTTCCAACAAAGAGGAGAAATGGAATAAAATACCAAATAACACTAACATTAAAATACAGCCTATAAAAAACACAGCAAAAAGCCAACGGCCGTTATCGTGAAACGTTTTTTTTATCCCTAGCAAAAATTCGTGAAAAGAAGGGTTGCTTTTTTCCTCTGTTTTTTCTTTTTTAGGAGTTTTCACCAAAAATAATACTAACAGCATAGATACAAAAGATAATATTGGGATCGCTATAAAGGGCATATACCAAATGACAACCGCTAATAAAGCTCCTAATATTGGACTTAGTACTTTGCCTAGAGTATTGGCGGTTTCAATAACCCCCAGTCCCTGGCTTACCTGCTCTTCTTCTTTAAACATATCCCCTACAGTTGGCAATACAACAGGAAAAGCGCCAGAAGCTCCCACTCCCTGTAAAAACCGTCCAATCATAATTACAGCATATGGATTTTTCATCTGCCACGCCGCATAGGCCGATAAAGCTCCACCCGCCCCGACTATAATAAGACTGGGAATAATAACTTTTTTTCTTCCGATTCTATCTGATAAATATCCCGAAACTGGAATCAAAATAATCGCTATAAAGGAGTAAATCGAAATAATTAAGCTGGATTGAAAAGCAGTAATATTGATTTCTTTTTCAATTAACGGCAGCACTGGAATCAGCATTGAATTCCCTAATGTCATCATTAATGGAATAGATGCTAATGCTAATAAGTCCCATCTTTTTTGCTCCATTTTGCTCCCCCGTTTAATTTACTTATGTTTGTACTCATAAATGTAAAGGTAGTATTCGTTTCCTGCTCCGTTATTATCCTTCAAGTTTTTTACATTTTTGTAACCACATAAACGTTTTAATGATTTTTCATTTTACGTTCATAATAAGAACATGCAGGGGAAAAAACAGATGTTTCGCTTGCTTTTACGATTGTAATATTTATTCTCGGACTCTCAGCTGCGTTTTTCGGAAAGTTTGTAGAAAAAAAGGGACCGCGCATCTCTGCTATTATTGCGCCGTATTATTTGGCATTGGAACGATTGGAGCAGGATTTGCGGTGCAAATGGAAAATTATATCACTTTTCTTGCTTTTTTTGGGGTTATAGGCGGATTTGGCCTTGGCTATGGCTACATTGCACCTGTCTCTACTCTTGTGAAATGATTTCCTGACCGAAGAGGTCTTGCAACTGGAATGGTTGTCATGGGGTTTGGAACAGGCGCTCTTATCTAAGTCATGCAAATCAATTAATGACAAACTTATCGATCCCGATGACTTTTTATATCCTTGGCGTTTCTTATTTTCTTCTTATGCTGCTTGGAGGATTATATTTCTAAACCTCCTGAAGACTGATGGAGAGTCAACAGAAGAGGACGAAGAACATGAAGGAGATTTGGCTTATCTGAAAGCAAATGATGCAGTAAAAATACGTTTTTGGCTGTTATGGGGCATGATGTTTATTGATATTTCTGCTGGTATCATGCTTTTATCGGTGGCTTCTCCAATGTCTCAAGAAATTACCGGAGCAAGAGCTGCCACTATTGTCGGAGTAATGGGGTTATTTAACGGTGCAGGCAGGATTGCATGGGCTTCTGATTATATAGGCCGTCCCAATACTATCTCATTTTCTTCATTTTTCAAGTGGCTGCTTTCTTTTTACTGTCTTACAAATGTTATATTATTCTCTACCCTCCTTGTTCTCATTATATCGTATTATGGAGGAGGATTTGCCTGTTTACCCGCTGGTCGCTTGCCGGGGTAGTTGGACCAATGATTGTTTCTACTGTTTATGAATTTACAGGAAGCTACAGCACTACATTTTTTGTGTTTGTCGGCTTTTTAATCGCAGCTCTCGTTCTGTCTATCCTGATGAAAAGAAATATCGCTAAAATTCGAGAAGGAAAAGGAGAGCAGGTAGAACCTGAATTGTCACCCCAATAATGTGAGAGGACATTGGTTCCTTTAAGGAGGTTTACCGAGTAAAAAAAGGATAATTATCGCAGTTAACAAAACTCTTGTCTGTGAGACCTCGCAAATTCTAGAGGCACCTCTGTCTGTTACGATTGAAAGAAGCCGCACTCTCTTTGAGGCGGCTTCTTTCATATTCTTTATTCTGATGGTGAACCGGAGCGATCCTGTAAACACGTCTCGCATATTCCAAGTATCTCATATGTCTTTTCTTCTTCTTCATCTTCCCGCAATTCTTTGTGTCCGCATATCTCACACATTTTTGCCATTATAACTCCTCCATGTCCGTTTTTGAAGCAGTATCTGTTATGTCATATCCGCTATCACGAACTGCTGCTTGGAAGTCTATAAATGAAGCAGCTTTTTCATCAAACGAAACAACTGCTTCACCTTTTTCCGGGTTAACATGAACATTACGTACTCCCCATACATCAAGCAGTACTTCATTGATTCGTTCTTTATCTTCGCTGGTTATATTTTTGATCGAAATAGTATGCGTAATCAACATTATCACCTTCCTGTTTAATGGGGTTTCTTCTTTCCCATTTCTTCTCCCATACCGTTTAAAAAAGCTGTCAAATAGGAAAGTGCTGTCATGACGTGAGGGTCCCGCATCGTTTTAAACATTTTCCACATGCTGATTTCCTCATCTTTTTCCGTTTCTTTTGACATTCTCTCCATTCCGTGTATTACACCATTCATCATTTTTTCTAATTCTTCAGGTTCTATTTTTCCTACAAATTCAATGGCGTGGAACCCGTTTTTAATAAGATGGTGCATACTTGGCTGATTGACTTTTTCTATGCTTATTGATCCGATTTTTTCCCTCATTCTGAGTAATCCTTTAGCCATATCCAGTATGCCCGCCTGCTGCAGTTCTTCTATAATTTCTAAAGTCGTTTGGATGGATTCATGGTTATCCGTAATTTGTTTTAACAGGTCTTTTTGAATCTGCTGATCCTTTTCTTCTTCTGTTTTTTCTTGAATATTAATTTGCGTGATTGCTTTCGCCATCTATGATGTCCTCCTTCTCCACAACCTCTGGCACAGAAGTAAAATCATCCCTTTTCCATTTTTTCTCCACCTCTACACCGATATGAGGCTGCGGATTTCCAAAACGGAAATTAACAGATGGAAGTGGGGATTCACCGTCCGATTCCAGTACTTCCATCTTCACTTGCATTTCTTTATAGTTCGGTGTGTGTGTATCTTTATCATGGTAACTGCTCGTCAGCTTATTAACGGCTTGTATTTCTTCTATTGTATTCATCGGCAGATACAGTTCATTTCCTTTTACTCTATCTGTAACCAGAACTCTAACTTTTACCTTGCCATAAGGCGATGTCAAGCGGACAAGTGCACCAGTTTTTATCTTTCTTTCTTCAGCGAGTTCATGAGATACTTCAAGCCAAGGGTTTGGAGCTTTGTGTGTGATGCCTTCTGATTTATTCGTCATATTGCCTTCGTGGAACTGTTCAAGCAGACGTCCATTGTTAAGATGTAAGTCATATTCAACTCCGGCTTCAAACGGTTCGCTCCAGTCTACTGGGAACAGACGGGCTTTGCCATCAGGAAATCCAAATGACTCTTTATACAAAAGCGGAGTATCCTTGCCGTTTTCATCCACCGGCCAGAGCTGGCTTTCCCAATTCTCCAAACGTTTATAGCTAACTCCTGCAAAAGCTGGAGCCAGTTTTGCTGCTTCATCCATAATTTCTGCCGGACTGTCATAATACCAATTGGCTCCGCACTTATTAGCAAGTTCCTGGAAGATCTCCCAGTCCGGCTTGCTGTTACCCAGTGGTTCAAATACTTTGTAAAAACGCTGGATCCGTCTTTCCGTGTTTGTAAACGTTCCTTCTTTTTCCAAGCTTGGGGCAGCTGGAAGGACAACATCGGCATATTGAGCAGTTTTAGAGAAAAAGATATCTTGTACAACGAAGAATTCCAGCTTTTCAAAAGCTTGATGAACGTAATTAATATTCGAATCCACTAAGGCCATTTCTTCTCCAAATAAATACATTGCTTTTACTTTTTTATCATCAATTGCTTCTACTATTTGGTGATTGTTCAAGCCGGGCTCTTTTGGAATTTCAGTTTGCCATGCTTGTTCATAACGCTGCCGGACTTCTTTATTTTCTACTGGCTCATATCCTGGAAAAAAGTTAGGCATCGTGCCAAAATCGCTGGCTCCCTGCACATTGTTATGCCCGCGCAGCGGATAGGCTCCGGTTCCTTCTTTTCCGAAGTTTCCTGTTACTAACAGCAGATTTGCCATGGCTGTACTTGTATCAGTGCCACCGATATGCTGGGTCACTCCCATTGCCCAAAGAATACATGTACCTTTAGATTCGTGAATCATTTTTGCAACAGCAATCATATTTTCCTTAGAAAGACCTGTTATTTCTGCAGCATAATCCATTGTATATTTTTCCAGCGATTTTTTATATTCTTCTACATTATTCACGCGGTTCTTTAAGAATTCGCTGTCTTCCCAGCCTTGATCAAATATATATTTTGTAACAGCAGAGATCCAGACAAGGTCTGTGCCAGGCTTTGGATGAATATGATAATCGGCTCGTTCCGCTAATTCATTTTTTCTTAAATCAGCGACGATTAATTTTTGATCATGCAGCTTGTTTGCCCGTTTAATCCGAGTTGCAAGCACAGGGTGAGACTCTGATGGATTCGCTCCTACTACAATGACAAGACTAGCGTTAGCGATATCTTTTATCGTACCTGAATCCCCGCCGATGCCAACTGTACGCATAAGGCCTGCTGAAGCCGGAGTTTGGCAATACCTTGAACAATTATCTACGTTATTTGTTTGAAATACAGAGCGGGCCAGCTTTTGAAATATATAATTTTCTTCATTTGAACATTTGGATGACGCAACAAAACCAAGTGCATCTGCTCCATGGTGTCTTTTTATGGTTTGAAATTTCTCCGCTATTAAAGAGAGAGCTTCATCCCATGTAGCTTCTACAAAGGAATCGTTTTTTCTTATAAGCGGAGTGGTGAGTCTCTCGTCGCTGTTAACGAAATCCCAGCCGAACTTTCCTTTCACACACGTTGATATCCCATTCGCCGGTGCGTCTGGCTGCGGCTGAATTTTTAATATGTCTCTATCTTTTGTCCATACTTCAAAACTGCACCCAACACCGCAATACGTACAGACCGTTTTCGTCCGTTCGATTCTATCTTCACGCATCGATGCTTCTACGTTCGATATCGTAAAAATCCCCTGATAACCTGGCTCCACTTCTTTCGTTAGGTCAATCATCGGCTCCAATATGTTTTTTGGAATGTTGGTCATATAGCCCGCTTCGCCAAGCATTGATTTTTCCATTAGTGCATTACACGGACAGACCGTTACACAATGTCCGCAAGACACGCACGACGACTCATCAATAGGAACATCATTATCCCATATAACACGCGGTTCTTTTCTTTCCCAATCAATACTCAATACTTCGCTGACTTGAAGATCCTGACAAGCTTCTACACAAAGCCCGCATAAGATGCACTGATCAGGTTCGTAACGGTAATTCGGATGTGTATTATCCGGCGGATATGGTTTTGGGGTGAATTCATATTTTTGGTGGTCGACCTGCAAGTGCTCGGCTGTATTATGCACTTCACAATTTCCGTTATTATTATCACAAACGGTGCAGTAGAGTTCATGATTTTTTAGAATTTGGGACATGCCCTCGAGCTGTGCTGCTTTAGCTTTTTCTGACTCAGAATTAACCTTCATACCCGATTTTACTTCCGTCGTACAGGAACGCTGTAAGTCACCATCCACTTCTACATAACAAGTATCACACGTTTTTATCATTCCTACGCCAAGATCCGGCTGAGACGAACAAATGCCCGGCATAAAAATGTCTTTATCCCTGCACGCTTCAAAAATAGTGCGGCCGGCCTTTGTTTCTATTTTCTCCCCGTTAAACTGAAAGGTAACCTGCTTTTCTTCCATCCTTACCACCTGCAATATTTTGACTTTATGTATAGTTATTTACAAAAAATAATCTTTATATAAGAAAAACTTGGCTCTCGTTAAAATTTTTATACATTTTTATAACGCAAAAAAGCCTGGAAAGGTTATCCCAGGCATTATAACTTTTTATATTGGATTTGAACGCTGCGGCAGCCACTCGGCAAGAAAGTCCGGCAGCCCTCTATTTGCTGCCAATGTGGCGTGTCCTCCTTCCACCAGCTTAAATTTTTTATCTGCACTAGAAACCGCATCAATGGCTGACACGCTCAATTCTTTTGGTACTAACGGATCAAAAGCAGTAGACACTACTAATAAATTTGAGGTGATATTGGAAAGACTTGCTGGTTTTTGCCGTAAAAATAAATTTCCTTGAATGAGTTTGTTTTCTTTTCCGAGATCAGTGATTAATTGTTTTAGTGCTGCCCCCGAAAATGGAATATGATTCTTCGTCCAATGATTAAAGCGTCTCCATTTGTCTACGTAATCTTTGTCATCTGCCCGCTGTATAAGGGAAGCATAATGGCTGATATTAACCGGGTAGGAAGCCATACGCATACCAGCCTCTATAAAACACGCCGGTATAACTCCATACACGTCCAATATTTCATTAAACGTTAATGTTCCTTCTCTTAATTGTTCTACCCATTTATCAAAAACAGGCGAATCAGTAAGATCGATGGGGGCCACCGAAAGAATAAGGTTTTTAATAGGTTCTTCTGCCACAGCAGTGTATATTGCTGCCAGAGTACCTCCTAAACAGTATCCAATCACAGTGATTTCATTTACACCTGAATGACGTAATGCTTTTTGAACAGATTTTTGAATATAGTCAAAAACATAATCGTCAATCGTTATATCTTTATCTTCGTATCCAGGTATGCCAAAATCAAGCAAATATACATCAAAGCCTTCATTTATAAAAGCTTCTATCATGCTCATACCAGGAGCTAAATCAAGAATAAACGGTTTGTTGACTAAAGAATAGACTAAAAACAAAGGAGTGTTGTATTTTTTTTCGGGTGCTTCATAGTACCATAAGGCTGCTTTATTTTTCTTCCAGATAGCTGTTCGAGGAGTGACCCCCATTTCTGGTAGAGGTTCTGTGATTACGCTTTTAATCCCTTCCCATCGTTGTTTCTCTTTTTCCCCATCTGTTGAGAGGTATGCTTTATTTTTCATCATCGTTTTTTTCCTTTTTTGATGAATTAGTATCTAGGTCTGAAATGATAGTAGGTGTTAAAAGAAGGCTTAAGTTCAACAGTTTTTCTAAAGACTGTCCTGTTTTATCCGTATTGCTTAATTTATTTAATTCCTGTCTTAATTTATTCCCCCTTGTACTTGAGCCACTATTTTTTTCTGCGGACGTTTCTTTGAGGGACTGTACTTTTGCTTGATTTTGCTCTTCCTTTTTTTCTGAACTATGGTCTTGCTCTAGACGTTCTTTCAAGCCATCAATTTTTTCTTCCAGTGCGTCTACCTTTTCTTCTAATTGAATGACCAGTTTAGCTATATTTGCTACATCATTTTTCGTTGGGATATTTAAAGGGGCGGATAAGATTTCACTGTAATCTTGAAGAGTCCGCAAAAAGGAAGCATGTTTTTGAATTGTTGTGCTTGCAGATTTTGCGATCTCATCTTTATTTAATTCCTGCTGTATTAAATTATTTATATTTTTTTCCAGTACAAATGCTAATTCTTTTATATCCTTATAGGAATCTGACATAACATCCCGCCTTTCGAAAGTGAAAATGCCAATGTTCCCTATAGTATAAACAAGCATTCACTGATATGTGATAGAATTAATAGATTTGCCCGTGCCCCTTTTACATAAGGGATTTTTATAGGGAACAGGTATACTTTTCATAACTTTCTAGCAGGCTATATATAACTGCCGTTTCCTTTTGTTGTTTCTATTAGTAGGATACAAGCATTGCTGGACCAAGAAAGGAGGCACATGATGACTGAGAAACAAGTAGAATATACGTTTGACCTTTTTGGATATTCAGATCTTTACAAAAAGCTTCGTTATCCGCTCGAAGTCTCAGGGGAATTTAAGGACGTGGATATAGAAATTCTGGAATCATTTTTGGATCGGTATTCTTTTGATAATAGTGATAAGGTATTATTTGATGATTTTATCCATCATTTTAGAGTGTTTAAAAAAATTTATGAAAACAATGATCTTCCTTATAGACCGTGGTAAAACGATGAAAATGAAGAGCTTGTCTCATTCAAGCTCTTCAATCAGCTTTAAGGAGTGCCCGCTTCATTTTCTTCATATGCAATGAGAATGATATCTTGGTTGGCAGACTCACGCAGTTCATTTTCTAGTGCCTTTAACCGTTCTAATTGTGCTGGTTCAAGGTCAGCTGCAGCATAGCCTTCATACTTTTCATCTGGTGTCATATAAATTTCCTCCTTTTAAGCTTTAAGGTATACGTAATTATATTTATTTATTCAATTTCTTAGGAATACTCGGCTTTAATCAACCAAGCTAAAAAAGAAGAGTGCCAGCTTCGACACTCTTCTTCTGGTCCTTTATGCTTTTTCTACCACATAAGCTTTCTTTTCTCTCTAAATATTTTTCTCCATCTTCAGAGGAATGCTCAAAAAAGCCTTCAAATTCATGCGTAACTAAAATTTACGGTCTGGATCAGTAAATAGCTGGTTTTCATTCGTGGACAGGAGTACAGCGTCTGTTGTGGTGACATAACTGTCAAGATCCTTTGCCTTATATTGTGTGCCCGGTTTTAACGTATTTAACCCTGGCTTAGACATCGTATCTCCTCCCATTGTAATTGTTTACAGTGATCTTTCCCGAAACTATCCGCAGTATAACGTTTAGAAAATAATTTGTTTGGCAGCATTAAAAAAGAAACCGTCCAATAGACGGTTCTCCCTTTTATTTTTTTTCATTTAACTGTTGTTCAGCCATTTTCACGAGTTCCCTTACCATTTTCCCTCCGATATTTCCACCGACTTTTCCTGCTTCTTTCGCTTTTATTTCCCCATTGTAGCCGTTTTGTAAAGGCACTCCATGCTCTTCAGCTGTTTCAAATTTGGCATCAGCAGCATTGTTGGTGTTTGATACTCTTGCTTTTAATTCATCTAATTGTTGTCTCGCTTTAGGCACGAGAATTTTGTTCCTTCTCCCCATCTTACTTTCCCTCTCTCTTATTTGAGTTTGTTCCTTTTCAATTCTTTTCCTTCATGTGATGCTAAATTACCATTTTCATCCACCTCATCAATTGTCCCGTCAATTGTACCCTCAGTGTACGTATCAGATACCTGTTCATGGGTAGAAGCTAATCCTTTAGAGTCTGGCTCACTGCTTGAATAATCTGACGGATCGTATGTTTTATCAGCATTTTTCATCGATTGCTGTCTGTTTTTATTCATTCTAAAACTCCTCTTCCTATTTTACGATTAATATGTGTGTATCCAGCTATATTTATTCTTTTATTACCAAAGGAAAACGGCCCAATTTTCTGGGCCGGTTCATTTTTTAATATGGATCGGAAGGATGAGACATTTCCTCCGCCTGCCTTACTGCTTCTGCGGAATCTTCATTTCCTATAGGGCCTTTACTGCCCATTTCATCTTTTTGCTGTAATCCTTCTTCTACACGTTTTCCATAGTTCTCATCACATTTGTAAAACAACTTAACCATCTGGTCTTGAATATCTTTTCGGCATGGCTTTAATGTATTAACGAGGTTGGAGATTAAATCATCACGTTCCCATTCGCTAAAACGCCGATATGTTTCTCCTGCCTGGTTAAAATTTTTCGTGCGATCAATCGATTCCCGTTTCACCCGCCCTTCCACGTATGGTTCGTGTTCTTTGCCGGGATTTTCAGCTTCTTTCAAACCGGCAATCAATGAAGGTTCATAATTCACATGTGGATTGCGATGCTCTTTGTAATCCGTTCTGAAATCCATTTGTCCGCCGTGCTGGTTTGTCGCAGGCTTTTGCTTCGGTTTATTAATCGGAAGCTGTAAATAGTTACTGCCTACCCGGTATCTTTGTGTATCGGAATAAGAAAACGTCCGTCCTTGCAGCAATTTATCATCCGAAAAATCAAGGCCGTCTACAAGAACACCGGTACCAAATGCAGCTTGCTCCACTTCAGCATGAAAATTATCCGGGGTTTTATTTAATACCATTTTTCCTACGGGAAGCCATGGAAAATCTTCTTTATACCAGAGCTTGGTTGGATCTAGTGGATCAAAATCAAGTTCAGAATGTTCATCATCACTCATAATTTGGACAAAAAGCTCCCATTCTGGATAATCCCCTCTTTCAATCGCTTCAAACAAGTCCTGAGTCGCATGGTTGAAATTTTTACCCTGTACTTCTTCCGCTTCTTGCTGAGTCAAATTATTAATACCTTGTTTTGGTTCCCAATGATACTTAACAAGAACAGATTCACCTTTCTCATTAATCCACTTGTAAGTATTCACTCCCGAACCTTGCATTTTGCGATAATTGGCAGGAATACCCCATGGAGAAAATAAAAAAGTGATCATGTGGATGGCTTCTGGAGATTGTGAAATAAAATCAAAAATACGCTCGCCGTCCTGTATATTTGTTACTGGATCCGGCTGGAAGGCGTGAACGAAATCCGGAAATTTAATGGGATCACGGATAAAAAATATCTTTAAGTTATTTCCTACTAAATCCCAGTTCCCATCTTCTGTGTAAAATTTCACCGCGAAGCCTCTTGGGTCCCGCAGTGTTTCCGGTGAATGCTTTCCGTGGTTTACTGTTGAAAAACGAACAAATACCGGTGTCTGCTTCCCTTTATCCTGAAACAATTTTGCTCTAGTGTATTTGGAAATTGGTTCATCTCCAACCTTACCATAAGCTTCAAAATAAACGTGCGCTCCTGCCCCGCGTGCGTGAACAATACGTTCTGGCACTTTTTCCCGGTCAAAATGACTGATCTTTTCAAGAAAATCATAGTTTTCCAAAGTAGTTGGGCCGCGGTTTCCTACCGTTCGCGTATTTTGATTATCTGTTACCGGATGACCCTGCCGATTGGTCAGCGTTTCTTCTTTTTGGTCATATTTGTGCAAGCTTTTTTTGTTTTCCCTTTCATCCATTGGCTGGCACCCCCTTTCTCTATTTATTCTTTCCATTAGAACATAAAATATTAGAAAAATTGGATATGAAAGGGAGGCAAGGTACAACATGCGAAGTGGAGTGGTCTGCTGGCTTTTAGTTATCATTCTTTAGAGGGGCAAGGGGAAAATTTTCAAGTGCTTTCCGAGCTTCCGTATTTACTATCCGTTTGGAGGAAAATACTATCGACATGGTTTCGTTTACTAACCCAACAAACTACAATAAAACACTTTTAGGAACTCATTTATATCTTTTCTCAATGTAAAGACCTACTAATTTAACAGAACCAATGCCTGTTTTATGATGCTTCTGTAGTGATAATAAAGCTATTCTCTAAAGCCCCTTAACCCCTTGCCATGTGTATTCCACAGTAGCTGCACGAAATAAAAAAGAAGTCTTACCCGCCAAATAAAAACACGTCATGCAGTTATCGTTGAACTTGGAGAAATTCCTCAGGAAACATCAGAACCGAACAAAGCCGTAGTCATAGCGTCAGCTATTAATACTAATTTTTCATCCCCTACCTCACAATTGACCGGAAAGATGAAAAGTCTAAGAAAAAGCAAAGAATAATGTCAGATTCGTAATCCTGTTCCAAAGTAAAAAACGACAAAGAAGATTCGCTTTTTCTATAGGATTCCATTTTTTGTATGCAAAGACCTCCGTACTCTCCATGGAAGTACGGGGTCTTTTGGGATCCGACGCTTACCGTATGAAATCACTCACAAAAAAATCGCAAACGCTATGAGAAAACACAGTAATGGGGGAAAACTGCTTAACTATTTTATAAAACGTTATTTGTTAAGGAGAACCTACTGTTGCCCCATTCCCTGTGAGGACTGCGTATTCTGCTGTCTCACTTGCTGGGCGTCCGTGCCAGCGAACCCTGGCTGAAATGCCGCTTGGGAACCTTGCCCGAAGTTTTGCTGTTGCGGGAAAGCCTGTTGCTGTTGCCCCATTCCCTGTGAGGACTGCGCATTTTGCTGTCTCACTTGCTCGGCGTCCGTGCCAGTGAATCCTGGCTGGAATGCCGCTTGGGAACCTTGCCCGAAGTTTTGCTGTTGCGGGAAAGCCTGTTGCTGTTGCCCCATTCCCTGTGAGGACTGCGCATTCTGCTGTCTCACTTGCTCGGCGTCCGTGCCAGTGAATCCTGGCTGGAATGCCGCTTGGGAACCTTGCCCGAAGTTTTGCTGTTGCGGGAAAGCCTGTTGCTGTTGCCCCATTCCCTGTGAGGATTGCGCATTCTGCTGTCTCACTTGCTCAGCGTCCGTGCCAGCGAACCCTGGCTGGAATGCCGCTTGGGAACCTTGTGCGAAGTTTTGCTGTTGCGGGAAAGCCTGTTGCTGCTGTTGCCCCATTCCCTGTGAGGACTGCGTATTCTGCTGTCTCACTTGCTCAGCGTCCGTGCCAGCGAACCCTGGCTGGAATACCGCTTGAGAACCTTGTGCGAAGTTTTGCTGTTGCGGGAAAGCCTGTTGCTGCTGTTGCCCCATTCCCTGTGAGGACTGCGTATTCTGCTGTCTCACTTGCTCAGCGTCCGTGCCAGCGAACCCTGGCTGGAATGCCGCTTGGGAACCTTGCCCGAAGTTTTGCTGTTGCGGGAAAGCCTGTTGCTGCTGTTGCCCCATTCCCTGAGAGGACTGCGCATTCTGCTGTCTCACTTGCTCGGCGTCCGTGCCGGCGAACCCTGGCTGGAATGCCGCTTGGGAACCTTGTGCGAAGTTTTGCTGTTGCGGAAAAGCCTGTTGCTGCTGTTGCCCCATTCCCTGCGAGGACTGCGTATTCTGCTGTCTCACTTGCTGGGCATCTGTACCAGCTGGTTGCGACCCCTGTTGATAAAATTGGTTTAACATATTATACCCTCCTATATTTTTGATACCGTATAGTTGTGTGTTAATAATCGTACTTTATGCAAAAAAATTGCATGCTGAGAAGTACTGATACAAAAAAACGGGCCATGGTTGAAAAAATACAATCGAAAATCAACGAATGATAAATAATGTTGTCCGCCCGCTCTTAATCACACCTGTCCAGCGTACATTTATCGGAACTAATCCAGATATTTGTGACATGTATAGAATAAGGTATCAGCGCTCGTCGATGCTGGATTTACTGTAGAGGGGTCGGGCAGTGTTGGACTTCATTTTGTTAGGCAAATTCGTCCGTTTTCCTTCAGATTCTGGGTCACCCCGGACACCCTTGCCATTCGCTAACGGTTTCTACTGCCTAGCCCGTAGAGGACTTTCTCCACCTAGCTGTTAGACATGCCGGGCACACCCAAAAAAAGACAATTCACCTTGTCGGCAAACTGTCTTTCCCTTAAAGAAAAACTGTTATTTTTCGCTTAGATTGATTTTATTGCTTCTTTAATGGGTTGATTTCCCGTTACTATTTGAAATTCCTTTCCAATCGTTGCCTCATTTTCCAGGGTGGCAACGATAACGCTTGCCACATCTTCTCTAGGAATTTCACCTCTCTCCACTTCTTCTGCTGCCTCTACTTGACCAGTTCCTTTGTCGTTGGTTAGCAGACCAGGATGTATAATCGTATAATCCAAGTCCGTGGACTTTAACCATTCATCCGCATAATGCTTTGCTGCAACATATGGTGCAAAGGACGAAGAAGCCTCCTGGATTGCTTCACGCCTTGTGTCAAATGAACTAATCATGATAAACCTCTTCACGCCAGCAACTTTCGCTGCTTCAATTGTTTTTACAGCACCATCTAAGTCAATTAATATGGTTTTGTCTTTGCCCGTGTGTGGTCCAGAACCTGCTGTGAATACGATCGCATCGACTCCCTCAGCAGCTTTTGCAATCCTTTCGATATCTTGTTCTAGATCTACTACTGCGGTTTCAACACCCGACTTTTCAAAAAAGAAAACTTGCTCCTGCTTACGAACCATCGCTTTTGCTTCCAGACTATTACTATCCTGAATAAAGGAAACAAGATGTTTTCCAATTTGGCCATTTGCTCCAACTACAAGAACTTTCAATTTTTCCACCCTTTCTAAGTAAACTAATAAAGAGTCTCTACCATAAAGGTTCCCAGCTATTGTATTCCCCTTTATCTTGATTGTATAAAAAAGACGATGTCTAAGCAAAGCTTTTTCAAGACTCAACAGCAGTTATTAAGAGAGTATTCTTCCTCTGCAATGCGCATAACAATCGTACGTTTTTTGTTTCAGTTCATAACCTTGAGGATATTTCTTTGTTCCATATCTCTTTTATTTGAGTATTTTCCTGCACTGGTTAAATTATACACATCACAAATTTTTTGTTATCTAATAATAGATTACCGTTAACAACACCAATTTTCCCCGTGGGTGATGATATTTTTAAGATTTAGCTTTATGGATTAAGGTGGATTATTTTGAGGGAAAACGGCACTGAAGTCTCGTAATAAGACTTTTTTAGGTGAGATTTTATGATTGTGTTTTTAGTTCTTCATTTAAATACCCTGCAAATTCTCCATCCTTACTTACAATTATTTCAAATTCCGGTCATTTTCTCAAAACATTACTCCATTAAATTTCCACCAAAATAACAAGAGGACTATTCCTTATTAAAGAAATGCGCCCGAGTTGGAGAAGAATATATAAGTTTATAATATTACTCCCGCAAAGTTTCCTCTTAAGACTTGTTTCTCATTCTGATTTGTACATAGGAAAGATACCAAAATAGATATTCTATTATTATCTTGCTTTTCAAACTTCTCGATCGTTACTTCACATATTATTGAATCTCCTGTAAAAACTGGTCTCAAAAACTCAAAATTCATAGTACGAGCCAGTACATTGTTATCTCCACCAATTTTTGTTGGTAATGTAGCAGTCAACAACCCTTGAATGACAAGTCTCCCCTGTTCATCAGGTTTAGTATGGTGATTCCCCTCATCAAAACATTTCAACATCTTCTTTTGTGAATATCCGTTCAAACCTAATTATATCTCCAACTATTTATCCATATTAGACTAGCCTGCTTCTTTAGCTAAATAGCAATGGTTGCAAATGTCCATTATTTATACAATACATTACTCAGGAATTTCGCCCGATTGCCAAAATACCTTAGCAAAGCATGGACTTTTAATCCTCTCGTTTGTTACCAAAAAAAGCTGCCAGCTTTAAATTGAAAGCTGACAGTTTTTAAATAACTTTATTATCACTTACCACAACGATTTTCGTAATGGAAAAATCAAAAAGTTGAAGCATAAGGTTGCCGAGAGTATTTTGAAGCATAAGGTTACCAAAGCGGCAAAATTATGGTTCAAGTCACAGTAACCCTCTTTTATATCATAAATTATGTATGGTGGAGACGGTGGGACGTGTTCATCCATGCTTTCGCAAAGGCACTGACTATATCTTGAACCTAATATTTTATTAGGTCCCCCGGCGTATTATGCGAAATATATATTTGCTTTAAAAGCGCCATTTCGCATCCTAGTACCACCCAGTAGGCGGCCTATAAGTCGATACACGGCTGAAGGATTGCTCCTCATACCGCTCGGTGTTGCCATATTGTAGATCACACAACACAGGTTTCACCGATTAAGCCGGATTATTCACTTATGTGTTACCACATAAGGCGACTATTTTACTAATCGAACCCACGTCCAGAGATATCGCTACTTAAGCTTCTACGAGCGTAGTCACTATATTATGATTCGCCGTTGCTTTGGCCTAGTGACGGGCCGCTGCAAGGCTAGTCTGATTCGTCTCTTCTGCCGGCCTCAGACGGCGGTCGGACAGCGTAGCCCACTGATTAGTGAGACCCCGGTCACTCCACATAGGCGATGGAGAGCGGGATCCGCAGTCAACTGTTACGCAGCTACTGCGAGGTTTTCGTTAGATTTGCCAGTTATTATTGGCGCAGGCCTTTTACGAGACTGCCTAGCTCGGCTCGCAACTTAAGCTCGACCTATCCCTGTCGAAGCCGTGTCGTCCCCAGTTGAAATAGGAAGAGAAATAAATATTCATTTTTCCCTCTGGACATTTTATTATAACACATTCTCTTCCCAATGCAAATATTTTTTATTCACCTTTCATTTCGCGGCGAATCGCACGTTCCATATCGCGTTTGGCGTCTTTTTGCTTCAGGGCTTCACGCTTGTCATATTTCTTTTTACCTTTTGCAAGGCCGATGAGTACTTTAGCTACACCATTTTTAATATAAACTTTCAGCGGTACAATCGAGTAGCCGGCTTGCTGGCTTTTCCCGATCAGTTTATTAATTTCGCGGCGGTGCAGCAATAACTTTCGTGTTCGCAAGGGATCATGGTTGAACTGGTTACCTTGCTCGTAGTGACTGATATGTGCGTTATGCAAAAATAATTCTCCGTTTTCTATTCGGGCAAAACTGTCTTTTATATTTACCCGGCCGGCACGTATAGATTTTATTTCGGTCCCTTTTAATACGACTCCCGCTTCATATGTTTCTTCAATAAAATAATCATGGCGGGCTTTTTTGTTTTGTGCTATAACTCTTCCTTCCGTTTTTGCTGCCATCTCCCGAACACCTTTCTTCCCTATCACAGAGAATTCTTTCTCTGTACTCTCTGAAAAGTCGCTATTATCCTTTTATAGTAGCAAAAGAAGCAAAATAGCGTCAATACAACAGCCATTCTCCGCGGAAAAGGCTGCTGTGCAGCAGCCGATCCCTTTTTACCATTATTTTTTCTTGCTCGTTTTCTTAGGAACATTTTCATAAAACGGCTTATTACGGCGGTTTCTGTTTTTGCCTTTTTGACTCCCTTTTTTTGCTTTTGGACCGTTTGCGCTTTCTTTATTGCCTTTCTTCGCACTCGCTCGTTTTCCGCCTTCAATTACTTTAGGGCGGTCTTTCCGTGTCCGCTTTTTCGATCCTTTCATACCGACAATTTCAAAATCGATATCGTGCTCTTCTACGTTTACATTTATCACCCGGACTTCTACCTCATCACCAATTCTGAAAATGTTGCCGGTACGCTCTCCAATTAAAGCATACTGCTTTTCATCAAAATGGTAATAGTCATCGGTCAGATAACTGATGTGGACCATGCCTTCAATGGTATTTTCCAGTTCTACAAATAAGCCGAAATTGGCGGCCCCGCTGATAAACCCAACGAATTCTTCTCCAACCTTATCTTCCATGAACTGTGCTTTTTTCAAATCATCAACTTCGCGTTCAGCATCAACCGCGCGGCGTTCCATTTCAGAGGAATGCCGGGTAATATCAGGAAGCTTTTCTTTCCAGTCGGACTGTGTTTTCCCATCCATATTTTTCTTAACCAAATACTCCCTAATTAATCGGTGCACGATCAAGTCGGGGTAACGTCGAATAGGGGATGTGAAATGGGTGTAAAAATCAGATGCAAGCCCAAAGTGGCCGACGTTTTCCGGATCGTATTTTGCCTGCTGCATCGAACGAAGCAAGACGGTATTAATTACCGCCTCTTCCGGCTCCCCTTTCACTTCATCGAGTACTTTTTGCAAAGCACTAGGATGAACGGTATTGGCGCTACCTTTGACAACATAGCCGAAGTTCGTAACAAACTCTAAAAACCGTTCTAGCTTTTCGGAATCGGGATCTTCGTGAATACGGTATACAAAGGGCACCTTCATCCAGTGAAAATGCTCGGCAACTGTTTCGTTTGCTGCCAGCATAAATTCTTCAATAAGACGCTCCGCTACCGAACGATCAAGGAGCACCACGTCTTCAGGGTTGCCGTCTTCATCGACTTTCACACTAGCTTCTTTAAAATCAAAATCAATCGCTCCGCGGCTGAAACGCTTCTTTCTTAAAATAGCAGCAAGCTCTTCCATCTGTTCAAAAAATGGAACGAGTTCTTTGTATTTTTCGCGTGTTTCTTCATCTTTCTCTTCTAAAATCAAACGAACATCCGTATACGTCATTCGTTCATTCGTTCGAATGACGCTTTCAAATATATCGTGGTTAACGACTTCCCCTTTTTCGTTAATCTCCATTTCACATGAAAGGGTTAAACGATCCACTTTTGGGTTCAAACTGCAGATCCCGTTCGAAAGACGGTGGGGAATCATTGGTATAACACGGTCAACTAAATAAACACTGGTTCCACGTTCATGCGCTTCTTCATCAATAGGCGAACCTTCTTCAACATAATAGCTGACATCGGCGATATAAACACCGAGAAGATAATTGCCGTTCTCTTGCTTTTTTACTTGAACCGCATCATCTAAGTCCTTTGCATCCGCTCCGTCAATGGTCACAATGGTTTCTTCACGTAAGTCTCTGCGATTAGCGATTTCTTCAGTATTAATTTGATCTGGAATGCTGTGTGCATGATTGATAGCTTCTTCAGGAAAATCCCCCGGAAGTTCGTGTTTATGAATGATGGATAAAATATCAACACCAGGATCGTTTTTGTGCCCGAGGATATTGACCACTTTTCCTTCTGCACTAAAACGTCCTTCTGGATACTTAGTTATTTCAACGACTACTTTATGTCCGTCAACAGCGCCATTTTCCGCATCCTGCGGGATAAAAATGTCATTGTTAATATGTTTATCATCCACTTCCACAAAGCCGTAAGAACGGTTATCGACATAGGTACCAACGATTTTTGTGGTGCCTCGTTCTAAGATGCGGACGATAGCTCCTTCTGGTTTGGACCCTGATGTTTTTCGATGAACACGGACAAGTACCGTATCTCGATTCATCGCTCCATTTAAATCCCCAGCTGGAACGAACACATCGTCTTCGTCTTTATTTTCGGGCAGGATAAAAGCAAAACCGCGCTGGTGGCTTTGCACCTTCCCTTTTAATAAATTCATCTTTTCTGGTATTCCGTAACGGTTACTTCGGGTCCGGACAATATCGCCCTCTTCTTCTAATTCGTTGAGAGCTCTCATTAGTTGTTTTGTTTCCTCTGCCCCTTCCATGTCCATTTCTTCCTGAATTTCGCTAATGGACATAGGCTTTACTGCTTCTTCTTTCATATACTGGAGCAATTGCTGTCTTTTTTCTTGATCCAACTTTTTCATCTCCTTTCACTGCTATTATCTTGTCATTGAATCATTTCTTGCTGAAAACCTACTTATCTGTTTCCCAATCGAGCTGTTCTAAAAACTGGTAGATATCCTCTTGCAGCTGTTCTCTTTCTTTATCCATCGTAATAACGTGTCCGGACTCTTCATACCATTTCAATTCTTTCGCATCAGAAGAAATCTCATCATGAATAATTTGAGCACTTTTTGGCTCTACCATTTCATCCTGTGTCGCTTGGACGATAAATGCTGGCGCATAAATCATATCTAATGAGTCACGTACTTCATCAATAAGACCGTTAACCGAGGTGATTGTATCAAGCGGGAGCGTTTTGAACTCTTCCATTTCTTTTTCTACTTCCTCCTCGTCTTTCTTTTCCAGCTGTTTGTATTCTTTGGCGTATTGTAAAACTCCATTATAGAGCCGCTCTTTATTTTCTGTAATTGTCATAGGAGCGCACATTGGAATGATTCCTTTTACTTGATAAGTGTAAGCGACTTTAAGCGTCATTAAACCACCTAAAGATAAACCAGCAACGGCGATTTCTTCATACCCATCATTTTTCAGCTTTTGCCAGGCTCGTTCCACATCCTGCCACCAATCAAACGGACCGGTTTCCATCAGTTCTTCCGGAGGTACACCGTGACCTTTGTAAATGGGAGCGTGACATGTATATCCTCTTTTTTGTAAATAACGCCCTAACATCCTCACATCAGCAGAGGATCCGGTAAATGCATGCAGCAGCAGAACAGCACGTTTTCCTCCTTCAAATGTAAATGGCTTTGGCGGTACAATCTTCATGATACGTATTCCCCTTTCTCTCTCGTTCCTATCACTTTTATTATTTTTCAATGAATACTTTTCCATACTACTTCCTGTGGCGGTGATTCGGAAAGCAAAAACCTTTCCACGTCTTCTAATACTTTTGCACTGTTTTCTCCGTGACAAAGAAAATGCTTGGATTGTTATAAAAATAAAGCTGTTTCACCGGTGTTTTAATGTTTTCATGTAAAAATTCTGCGCTTTTTCTCGGTACCAGGCCATCCTGTACGCCCTGGCCGATAAATACAGGCACTTTAATATCTTTTAAAAAAGGCATTACCACTTTTACTCCTTTTCGAAATTCAACAGCCGCCTGAATCGGCGTATGAATTTTATCATTAAAAATCGGGTACCACGGATGCTTTTTCATTTGTCCTTTTACGCTGGATTCAAGCATCACGGCCATATCTTTCATGAGCTGTCCAGGTCCGATATATTGCGCAGCAGCGCCTAACAGAACGACTCTCGACACTGAATAGCGTGCTGCTATGTAGCTTGCGAGCATGCCGCCCATGGAAAATCCAATGACGTATACTTTGTTACAGTATAAAAACAACTCTTTTGCCGCAAGATCAGCTTTATAAATCCATGCTTTATAAGAAGGTTCCTTTAAATTTTCATTTTGATCATGGCCTGGAAGTACCGGTGTATATACAAGCCACTTAAATATTCGTTTCTCAATCGTTCCGCCAGCGGCTCTAATTCCCATGGCGACCGAGTAAATCCATGTAAACATAAACAGCCTATCATAGTTCTCCTCTGCTCTCATTCGCTTCTGTGTCAGCGTTATTTATTCATTACTTTACCAATATACCCCAAATACTTGAAAGCAAGCCCAAAATTAATCATATCAAAACATAAGGTAGATTGCTCACTATAAAAACATAGAAAACCCGGCTTCTATGCTTTGTTGAAAAGCACCACAGCCGGGTTATTATTTGAGATTTCTATTTTTTGTTTCGCAGCCCTGAAAACAGCTCTTTTGCTTTTTCAGTAACTTTTTCAAAATCTCCTTCTTCGATAGCTTGCTTGTCTATTAAAGAACCGCCTGCACCAACTGCTAAAGCACCATTATCAATAAATTCCTGAATGTTAGCTGCATTTACTCCGCCGGTCGGAATCATTGGAATATGCGGAAGCGGCCCTTTCAGTTCTTTTAAATATGCAGATCCGAGGGTGGCCGCTGGGAAAATTTTAACGATATCTGCACCAGCCTCATACGCTGTGACTACTTCTGTAGGTGTCATAACTCCTGGGATAGAAGTAACACCATAACGCTTTGCAGCTTTCACAACATCCAGATTCAAATTCGGGGAAAAAATAAAGTCGGCACCGGCATGAATGGCACGAACAGCAGAAGGTTCATCTAAAACTGTACCTGCTCCAACCAGTGCTTGATCGCCAAATTTTTCTTTAACCTGTTGAATTAATTCAGCTGACTCTGGCTTTTCCATCGTAATTTCCATATGCTTAACGCCGCCTGCCAGCAAAGCTTCAGCAATTTGTAGCATTTTTTCCTGCGGCGGCCTTCTTATCACAGCGATGACTGGCGATTTTTGTAATGATTCCATTGCGTTTTTTTTCATTACCGGTTAACCTCCTCTTGGTTGGGGTTTTCAAACGCTTCGAGCATACCTTTCAATTCTTTTTCGCGCGGATACCCTTCTATATCTCCGCCAGCTTGTACGGTAATCGCTCCAACAAGGTTAGCGGTTTTTAAAGATTCCGGCAGGGAAAGACCTTTTACGAGGCCGCTTACAAAGCCGGCAGCAAAACCATCCCCTGCTCCTACAGGATCAATTACTTTTTCTGCTTTGTACCCTTTCACGTAACCGTCTTTATCTTTGGCTGCATAATAACAACCCTTTGCACCAAGCTTTACAATAACCGCAGCCTCTGGATTTTGCTCCAAATAAAACGCTGCAATTTTTTCAGGATCGTCTGTTCCAATTAAAGCTTTTCCCTCTTCTTGTCCTGGAAGAATATAGTCAGCATCTGCTGCGAGGTTATTGATCACTTCGCGCATTTCCTCTTCACTGCCCCAAAGCTTTTTACGAATATTTGTATCAAATATAATCGGCATCCCGTGTTTTTTTGCGATTCTCACCGCTTCAAATGTTAACTCCTTACATGATTCACTTAAAGCAGGGGTAATCCCAGAGAAAAATAAATATTTAGCTGAAGAAAGGTAATCTTGATCCAAAATATTCTTGGACATTAAACTAGCTGCCGAATGACGGCGGTAATAATAAACGTTCATTTTATCACCGTAACGTCTTTCTTTAAAAAATAAGCCTGTAGGTGCATTCTCTATAAAAGTAACACAAGAGGTGTCTACCCCTTCTCCTCTTACAGTGCGCTGTATGTAATACCCAAATGGATCATCACCTAATTGACTGATCCATCCGCAGCGATGGCCCAATCGGCTGAACGCCACGGAAAAATTAGCTTCTGCCCCACCAATCTGTTTTTGAAAAGAGGTAGCGTAATCAAGCGGAAGAGCTTGATCCGGATTCATCAGCACCATGGTTTCACCAAATGTGATAACATCTAATTTATTTGAACTCACAATTTTTCCCTCCATACTTTAAACGTTTTTATATCCAAGGAAACTCGAAATGTCTTCTCCGGCTTTGACAACCAATTCCGCGCACTTCTTCAGCTTTTCATCAGATAGTCTCATCTCCGGCCCGGACACACTAATTCCTGCAGCAGGTCTTCCATTATGATCAAAAACCGGGGCTGCTGCGCAGCGAATGCCCTTTTCATGTTCCTCATCATCGATAGAGTAACCTTGTTGTTTAATTTTTTGTAATTGTTCTTTCAGCTGGCTGATAGAAATGATGGTATGTTCTGTATAAGATGTTAATTTCATACGTGACAGCAATTCTTCTGTTTCCTCTTCAGGTAAAAAGGCAAGCACAGCTTTTCCGACGCCGGTACAATGAAGCGGGGCAGTTTTTCCTATGCTTGAGTACATTCTTATCGTTTTGGGGCTTTCGACTTTGTCAATATAAGCTACGTGGTCTTGTTCAAAAAGAACAAGGTGGGCCGTTTCTCCTGTATGATCTACAAGCTTTTGTAAATAGGGAGACGCCACTTGACGAACGTCGAGAGATTCTAATACGTGCTGTCCTACTTCAATAAAGGTAAGACCTAATGTATACAATTCCGTCCCTGGGTCTTGTTTTACATATCCTTTTTGCATAAGGGTCGATAAAATTCGGTGAACGGTGCTTTTGGCCACGCCGAGCTGTCTGGAAAGTTCAGAAATACCAAGGCCTTGCTTAGCATTTTTTAACAGTTCAATACATTGCAGCGTACGCTCGACAGATTGAATGGTTTTATAATTAGAAATCGTTCTCCCCTCCCTCCGTTCCTAATTAAGGAACACCGTTCCTATATATGTTACACTTACTATACCGTTTCTTTAAAGCAGCTGTCAATTATTAGTTTTTTAAACAAAAAAGCAGCGGGAATCGCTCTCCCACTGCTTTTTTGTTTCGTATTTTTTTATAAAAAGTAAGCAAGCAGTAACGTGAGTATAAAGAAAATTACTGCAAGTACGACCGTTGCTCTGCTAAGAAATGCTTCGACACCGCGAGCTTTTTGTTTGCCCATTAATTGCTCGGCTCCACCTGAAATAGCACCGGACAATCCTGCGCTGCGGCCGGATTGAAGCAACACAACGGTAATTAACGCTATTGAAACAATAATTAACAAGACATACAGCAAGGTTTCCAAACATCACACCTCCACGTCCATTTCACATATTGTAAATCTAACACACCCTATGTGAATTGGCAATAACCAAAGGCAATTAATGAGATCCTGCCTTTTGTGATCTAAAAAACCGCAGCGGCTTTTAAAGGACGCTGCGGCAATAAGAAAAAGTATTATTTGTTAACATTGTAAAAAGCTTGTTTTCCTGGATAAACGGAAGTCGTACCGAGCTCATCAGCGATTCGGATAAGCTGGTTATATTTTGCTACGCGGTCTGTACGTGATGGTGCTCCCGTTTTAATCTGCCCGGCATTTACAGCGACAGCGATGTCTGCAATGGTGGCGTCTTCTGTTTCTCCGGAACGGTGGGAAATAACAGCTGTATAGCCAGCACGTTTTGCCATTTCAATGGCATCAAACGTTTCCGTAAGTGTACCGATCTGGTTTACTTTGATAAGGATGGAATTGCCAACACCCTGCTCGATTCCTTGCGAAAGCTTATTGGTGTTTGTAACAAATAAATCATCGCCAACAAGCTGTACTTTATCACCAATAGCCTGAGTCAGCTTCTTCCAGCCTTCCCAATCATTTTCATCCAAGCCGTCTTCAATGGAAATGATTGGATATTTTTCACAAAGATCTTTATAGAAATCGATCATTTCATCTGCGGTTTTTACAACCCCTTCTCCTTTAAGGTTGTATTTACCGTCTTCGTACACTTCAGAAGAAGCAGCATCCATAGCGAGCTGTACTTCTTCACCAGGTTTATAACCGGCTTTTTCAATAGCTTCCACAATGGTTTGCAGTGCTTCTTCATTGGAGCCCAGGTTTGGAGCAAACCCGCCCTCATCACCTACTGCTGTATTGTATCCTTTATCTTTTAAGACCTTTTTAAGGTTATGGAAAATTTCTGCCCCTATGCGAATCGCTTGCGGGAAGTCTTCTGCTCCTACCGGCATAACCATAAATTCTTGAATATCTACGTTGTTATCCGCATGTTCGCCGCCGTTTAAAATATTCATCATCGGCACCGGAAGTGTTTTAGCATTAAATCCGCCCAAGTATTCGTAAAGCGGAATGCCAAGGTCATTTGCTGCTGCGTGTGCGACAGCCATGGACACACCTAAAATAGCATTTGCACCTAATTTTTCTTTGTTATCTGTGCCATCAAGATCAAGCAGTAATTCGTCAATGCCAGTTTGATCTGTAACATCCATTCCCACTACATCTGGAGCAATTTCTTCATTAACATGGTCAACTGCCTGCAGTACTCCTTTGCCCATAAAACGGTCGCCGCCGTCGCGAAGCTCTACGGCTTCGTATTCACCAGTGGAGGCACCGCTTGGTACGAGAGCACGCCCGAAAGCTCCTGTTTCTGTAAATACTTCTACTTCTACCGTTGGGTTGCCGCGGGAATCAAGGACTTCACGGCCGTAAACATCTGTAATCATACTCATAGGTTAAAACTCCTTTTCTCTATTTAATTAATGATGTACCTGTCATTTCAGCTGGTTTTTTAATTTGAAGAAGATCAATCGCGGTTGGAGAAAGATCAGCCAGAATGCCGCCTTCTCGAAGAACTGCGTCCTCTTTGGTCACGATGACGGGAACCGGATTTGTCGTGTGAGCCGTCATCGGTTCATCATCCATTGTTACTACTTCATCTGCATTACCATGATCTGCTGTAATGATAGCATGTCCGCCTTTTTCATGGAGAGTATCTACGACTTTTCCTAAACATTCATCAACAGCTTCTACTGCCTGAATGGTAGCATCCAGTTTACCGGAATGGCCAACCATATCTGGATTGGCAAAATTCAAGACGATAAAATCATGATTTTCTGCCTCAATTTCTTTAACAAGTTCCTCTGTCACTTCATATGCACTCATTTCAGGCTTCAGATCATACGTAGCGACTTTCGGAGAGTCGATCAAAATCCGCTGCTCTCCTTCGTATTCCTGTTCCTGTCCGCCGCTGAAGAAAAACGTCACATGAGGGTACTTTTCGGTTTCAGCAATTCGAAGCTGTTTCAGGCCGGCCTTAAAAACCGTTTCTCCCATGGTGTTAACTAATTCCTGGGGCGGGTATGCGACTTCCGCCTGCACAGTATCACTGTAGGCAGTCATCGTGACGTAATGAAGATTTTCAGGAAAACGATCTCCTACTTCAAAACCGCTGAATTCCTTATTGGTAAATACTTCAGAAAGCTGAATAGCACGGTCGGGGCGGAAGTTAAAGAAAACGACGGCGTCATTATCTTTAATCGTTGCTACCGGTTCGCCCGCTTCATCTTTTAATACAGCAGGGACTAAGAATTCATCCCACACTTCTTCATTATAAGAGTGTTCTATGGCTTCCTCCGGGCTGTTAAAGGAAGGTCCTTCTCCATATACCATCGCCCGGTAAGATTTCTCCAGACGCTCCCAGCGGCGATCGCGGTCCATGGAGTAATAGCGTCCGTGCAAAGTTGCCAGGCGGCCTGTTCCGCTTTCCTTCATTTTATTTTCCAGCTCTTCGATGTAAGTTTTCGCCGTTGTAGGCCCTACATCTCTTCCATCTAAAAAGCCATGTACGTATACTTTCTCGATTCCTTTTTCTTGTGCCAAATCAAGCAGTGCAAACAAATGCTTAATGTGACTGTGTACGCCGCCATCAGAGAGAAGTCCATAAACATGCAGGCTGCTGTCGTTTTCCTTTACGTGTTCGCAAGCTCCGATAAGAGCCTTATTTTCACGGAATGTCCCTTCTTCAATTCCTTTATTTATGCGCGTAAGACTTTGATAAACAACGCGGCCGGCACCAATGTTTAAATGCCCTACTTCCGAGTTGCCCATCTGGCCTTCTGGAAGCCCGACCGCTTCGCCGCATGCTTGCAGCGTAGTGTGTGGATATTTATCCCAGTAACGGTCGAAGTTAGGGGTATCAGCTTGGGTCACGGCATTTCCTTTTTGTTCATCCCTTAGAGCGTAGCCGTCCAGAATAATTAATGCAACAGGCGACTTACTCATTTTTTCCAGCCTCCGCCAGCTGCAGAAAAGCGTCTGGTTTTAAGCTTGCTCCGCCGACAAGAGCACCGTCAATGTGTTCTTGAGCCATATATCCATCAATGTTTTCCGGCTTAACACTACCGCCATATTGAATCCGAACGGCTTCTGCTGTTTCTTCATCGTACAGCTCTGCTAAAACTTTACGCACGGTACCGCATGTTTCATTCGCATCTTCTGCTGAAGAGGATTTTCCAGTTCCGATTGCCCAGATTGGCTCATAAGCTATAACTACTTGCTTCGCCTGCTCTCTACTTAATCCTTGAAAACCTTTTTCTACTTGGGTACGAACCACTTGCTCTGTTTTATTGCTTTCCCGCTCTTCTAACGTTTCGCCGCAGCACATAATTGGAGTGATGCCGTGATTAAATGCAGCATGAAGCTTTTGGTTAACCGACTCGTCCGTTTCGTTAAACATTTCCCGGCGTTCGGAATGTCCGATGATCGAGTACTTGATGCCTAAATCTGCAAGAGCAGCTGGACTGATTTCTCCGGTGAACGCCCCGTTTTCTTCAAAATGCATGGTTTGCGCGCCAACTTCTGCCTCGCTTCCTTTGGCTTTGTCATTCATTTCTTTTAAAAATAATGCCGGAGCACAAACGACTGTTTCTACTTCGTTTTTAGCTGGAGTTTTTCCTTTTATTTCTTCCATAAAAGAAACAGCTTCCCCGTGTGTTTTATTCATTTTCCAGTTTCCTGCAATAATTGGTTTTCTCATCAGTCTTCTCACCTCAACCTTTTATATGCTAACTCTCGCTATTTTTCGTCCAGTGCGGCTACTCCAGGAAGAACTTTTCCTTCCATAAATTCAAGCGATGCACCACCGCCGGTAGAAATATGGCTCATTTTCTCTGCAAAGCCGAATTTTTCAACAGCTGCTGCGGAATCTCCTCCGCCAATAACAGAATATGTTTCAGAAGCGTTAGCCAGAGCTTCTCCGATCGCTTTTGTTCCATTTGCGAATGCTTCTAGTTCAAACACGCCCATCGGTCCGTTCCAAATAACTAGTTTGGATGTATTAATTACATCTTTATATGCATCCATCGTTTTCGGACCAATATCAAGAGCTTCCCAATTAGCTGGGATATTATCAATGTTTACTACTTTGGTGTTCGCATCATTTCCAAAGTCATCTGCCACTTTCACATCAAGCGGCATATAAAAATTGACGCCTTTGTCTTCTGCTTTTTTCATAAAATCTTTGGCGAGATCAATTTTATCTTCTTCTAAAAGAGATTTGCCGATTTCATAGCCTTTTGCCTTTACAAACGTATAAGCTAACCCGCCGCCGATAATTAGGTTATCGACTTTATCAAGCAGATTATCAATCACACCGATTTTATCTTTTACTTTTGCGCCGCCGATAATAGCAGTAAACGGACGCTCTGGGTCTGACAGAGCATTGCCTAGAACTTCGAGCTCTTTTTCCATTAACAGGCCGGCAGCAGAAGGAAGATAACGAGCTACTCCTTCTGTAGAAGCATGAGCACGATGAGCTGCACCAAACGCATCGTTTACATAAAAGTCAGCTAAAGAAGCGATGTTTTTGGATAATTCTTCATCATTTTTTTCTTCTCCAGGTTCAAAGCGAAGGTTCTCTAATAAGATGACTTCCCCTTCTGCCAGGTGTGCTGCTTCATGTTTAGCTTCTTCTCCAAATACTTCATCTACTTTTTTTACGTCTTTGTGCAGCAGTTCACCAAGGCGCACTGCAACCGGACCAAGGCGAAGTTCATTGGAAGCTTCTCCTTTTGGGCGGCCAAGGTGGCTTCCCAGAATGATCTTAGCTCCTTGATCGATCATATACTCAATGGTTGGAAGGGCCGCTCGAATACGAGTGTCATCCGTTACTTTTCCATCACTCATTGGTACGTTAAAATCAACCCGGCAAAATACTGTCTTCCCTTTTAAATCCACGTCACGAATAGATTTTTTATTCATTGATGATGAACCTCCCTTTCCTTTTCCGCAGCTCCATTATATCGTTTCCCATTACAAAGTGTACAAACACTTTCTTCCGCTGTATGTTTTTGAAATTGTCAAATATCTTAATAAAACAAGCCAGTACGGTCTTTTCATTAAAAAGGGGAGTAAGAAAAATAACTTCCTTCTCCCCTTTTTATCTCTATTTCCTGATAAGTGTTTATTATTGTTGTTTTGCCATATATGCGGCAAGGTCTACAACACGATTAGAATATCCAAACTCGTTGTCATACCAGGAAATTACTTTAACCATATTATCTTCCATTACCATGGTGGAAAGGGCATCGATTGTGGAAGAGTTAGCATTACCGTTGTAGTCGCCAGAAACGAGAGGCTCTTCGCTGTAGCCAAGAATACCTTTAAGTTCGCCTTCTGCCGCTTCTTTTAATGCATTATTCACATCATCTGCAGTTACGTTTTCCTCAAGCTCTGCCACAAGGTCAACAAGTGAAACGTTTGGAGTTGGAACACGCATTGCTCCTCCGTTCAGTTTGCCTTCCAGTTCAGGAAGCACAAGTGCAACTGCTTTTGCAGCCCCTGTGGAAGTAGGGATGATGTTTTCTGCTGCAGCACGTGCACGGCGGTAGTCTTTATGCGGAAGGTCAAGAATTTGCTGATCGTTTGTGTAAGAGTGAACAGTAGTCATCATACCGCGCTTCAAACCAAACTTATCGTTTAAGACTTTAGCGTAAGGAGCGAGGCAGTTTGTCGTACAAGAAGCATTAGATACAATGTCATGCTTGGATGGGTCATACGTGTTTTCGTTAACGCCCATAACAAATGTAGCATCAACGTCTTTACCAGGTGCAGAAATAATAACTTTCTTTGCTCCTGCTTCTAAGTGCTTTGCAGCGTCGTCACGTTGTACAAAGCGGCCAGTGGATTCTACTACAAGTTCAACGCCAGCGTCTCCCCAGCCAATGTCAGCAGGGTTTCTTTCAGCTGTTACACGGATTTCTTTTCCGCCTACTACTAAGTTTTCTCCATTAACAGAAACTTCCTCTTCAAGTTTGCCATGTACAGAATCATACTTCAACAAGTGAGCAAGCATTTCAGCGTCTGTTAAATCGTTGATTGCTACTACCTCAACATCGTCATTTTTCAAAGCAGCACGGAATACAACACGACCGATTCTTCCAAAACCATTGATACCAATTTTAGTTGCCATAAGAAAATTTCCTCCTTGAAGTAAAATAATGCTTTAATACTTATATAAAAACCGGCAGGGATCCCGTCCAAAAAACGGTCTCTACTGCAGGGTTTTGCCAATGTTTATCCAGGGCATTTTTTATAGATTCAATATTGCTTGAGCTGCCCCTTCATCTGTGATTAGAACGTCACTTGGACGATACTTCATATAAGCGGTGATGGCTTCTGCTTTGGAGGCTCCGCCAGCTACTGTTATTACAATCTGTTCACTTGTTAGATCATCTAGCTGTAGGCCAATTGTTTTTTCCTTATGAACAATTTTGCCTGTTCGGTCAAAATAATAACCAAACGCTTCCGCCACAGCTTCTTTATTTTTTAAGGATCCTAATGTTTCTGCTTTAGTTTCCCTTCTTGCAGCCATTGTTTCTGCTTCTCCAACACCATGGACGACCATTTTTGCCTGTCGGATTATCTTAAGAAGTTCCTTAATGCCGGGTTCCAGAATTAATGATTCTCTTGTTTCATCACTTAATTGATCCGGCACATGCAATAATCTATACTTCCCGCGGGCTTTCATGGCCATCGTCGAACTGATGGTATTCGATTGAATTTCCACTTTCTCACCCAAACCGCCGCGAGCAGGAACAAATGACACTTCATCTAAGTTCGAATCTGGTGTCATCATATCGGCTACTGCTGCAAGTGTAGTTCCACCTGCCACAGCTACAATATCTTTAGAAGCAAGCTTTTCTTTCATTTGCTGAACGCATGCTCTTCCCATTTCTTTTTTTACCCATGAATAACGATCGCTATTCCCGGATACAATAATTGTTCGACTGACACGGAGCGTACGGGCAAGACGTTCTTCCATATCTGTCAGCCCTGACACAGATTTCATTACTTCTTCGAGCCCTTCAAGAAGATCTTCCCCTTCTTCTGTTAACGTCATTCCTCCGCTTCCAATATAGACAAGGCCCTGCTCTTTTAGAAACATAACCTCTCCACGAAGAACGCGTTCAGAAACGTCAAGACTGCCAGCCAGTGTCCGTCTGCCAACAGGCTGCTTTAAGCGGAGATATTGTAAAATCTGATAACGTTTTTCCATTGCTTCCAGGATGTCCGGCTGCAACTTCTTTTGTAATTCAATCAAATTTCTCATATGTATCCATCACCAGAATTTCGACCGGGTCGTTTTTTGTCCCACTGTGACATTTTAAGTCCCACCATCGGTATAAAAAAAGGTTTGTTTCAATTTCCTGTTTTATCATAACAATAAATGTTTGGGTTCGCAACAATCTATTTTTTATATTGCCCCTGTATTTATATTTCTAAACATTAGAAAGTTCAAAGGAAAGGCGGCTGGAGATTCCTTTTTCGCTGCAATTAACATAGATTCAGCCTTTTTACAGATCGATCATATTTTCTATTTTATGCAACGCAACAAAGTATGGTTCCGCCACAGCACCCATCTTTGGCGGCAAGTCGATGTTTGTAATAAACAGGAAAAGGGCTGCCTCCTTTTAGAAGCAGCCTCTTTTTGTTAATACCGTTTTCTCTTAGAAGATGAAGGTATATTCAATTCTCCTCTGTATTTTGCTATAGCCCGGCGTGATATAGCAATGTCGTGTTCCTCTTTTATAAATTCTGCTATTTTTTGATCAGACAAAGGTTTTTGTTTGTTTTCTTGTACGACCAACTCTTTTATCATCGATTTTATAACAAAAGTTGAAGTCTGTTCGCCTGTGCTGTTATTCATCCCCGCTGAGAAAAAGTATTTTAACTCAAACAACCCGTGAGGCGTTTGAACGTATTTCTGATTTGTCGTCCTCGACACAGTTGATTCATGAACATCTGCAGCTTCCGCTACATCCTTTAAGGTAAGGGGTTTGATAGCTGAAGGACCTTTTTTGAAAAAATCATGCTGAAATCGGACGATCGCTTCTGTTATGTTTCGAATGGTCTGTTGACGCTGGTCAATACTTTTCAGCAGCCAGACAAGCTGCTTATATTTTTTCTGCGCGTACTCTGCAGCTTCCCCTTCTTCCTTGTTTTCAAGAAGGTGGCGGTACTGACGGTTCATTCTAATTTTAGGCAGACCATCATTATTTAAGCGGACGATGAAGTCTTCTCCGTCTCTTTCCACATAAACATCAGGCAGCAAATGACCGGGATGGTCTCCTCCGCCAAAACTTGCTCCTGGGTGTGGATCAAGCCGCTGTACATCATCATACACTTGCTGGACCTCTTCTAAAGAGGTGCCAAGACATTTGGCGATCTTCTTCCATTTTCTGGCGGCCAGCTCTTCCAAATGATCATTTACGATTGTTTCAGCAAAAGGATTTCTTGAAGTCTGGCGCTGCAGCTGCAGCAGCAGGCATTCTTTTAATGAGCGAGCTCCAATACCCGATGGTTCTAGGCTTTGCAGTTTTGAAACGCACGCTTCGTACTGTTCCTCCGAAACAGCAAACAAAGCAGCTGTTTCTTCATATGTCCCTTCTAAATAGCCGCTGTCACTAACGTTTCTGGCTAAGTGTTTTAACACTCTTTTTTCATCATCATCGCCTGGCAAAAAGCGGATTTGTTGAATTAAATAATCGGAAATCCTTTCTCTGTCATCTTTAATTCGATCAAAAGGCGAAGACATTTCCTGATCTTCTTTCTCTTGTATCTCAGAAGGCTCGTCATTCCACATTACCGGCATATTATATACAGGTTCATCTTTTAAATCAGTATTCCGTTCTTCAATTTCCATCATTGGGTTTTCTAACGCCTGTTCTTCTAAATATTCGGACAGTTCAAGGGTAGAAAACTGCAGTAAGGAGATCGCCTGGCGTAATTCTTGCGTCATAACAAGCTTCATTGTCTGCTGTTGAAACAGTCCCATTTCCAGATTCACGCCGCTTCCTCCTCTCGTTTGTAAGCGGTTTCTATATTTATTATATCATATGATATACGGCACGTACTTTTTCCTCTGAACTTTTATTTAAGACAGAAAAATCAAAAAATTTATTATATTTATTTAATGAAATATTTAATCTTTCCATTCTAAATAAAATCCAGTTTTATGATGTTTTCCTTTTTTCACATACTCTAAGGAAACTCGCACGTCTTTAGAAGGAGATAAGGTGATTTGCTCCTTTCCATTCTCCACGGTCGTTTTTCCTTGTTTTCTTAAAGAGGCTGCTATCTCTTCTAAATGTAGAGCTGCTTCTTCTAATGTAGACCGGTTTTCTTTTTCGAACCGAATATCTTCTCCAAGGCGTTCCTGACCAAACATAACACTCTTCCCCCTCTGTTAATCATAGTATTGCTTCTATTATATCTTACTTTTGAATGAATGAAAAAGGTTGAGAGGATTTGGTTTGAAATAAAGAAAAAAAGGATAAGATACATGCAGGGTTTATCATATTTTTATCGAAATACAGGAGAAGATCAGTTTGGTGGGAATATACTGATCTTTTCTGTATAATGGTGAACAGTACAGCCAGGTTTTACATATTAATCTTAGCGGACTGTCTTATCATTTGACCATTATTGACCATTAAGTTATCATGGATTCAACAGCAATGATAAGCGCTGGATGTATTATATGATAGGAGGATGTATAAACATGAATCTAATACCTACAGTAATTGAACAAACTAACCGCGGGGAACGCGCCTATGACATTTATTCCCGTCTATTGAAAGACCGCATAATTATGCTGGGTTCAGGAATTGATGATAATATCGCCAATTCCGTAGTAGCACAGCTTCTTTTCCTTGCTGCGGATGATCCTGAAAAAGATATCTCTCTTTACATTAACAGCCCGGGTGGTTCCATTACTGCCGGAATGGCAATCTACGATACGATGCAGCACATCAAACCCCAAGTATCCACCATCTGTGTCGGTATGGCTGCATCAATGGGCGCGTTTTTGCTCACTGCCGGCGAACCTGGCAAACGTTTTGCTCTTCCAAACAGTGAGGTCATGATTCACCAGCCGCTCGGCGGAACACAAGGGCAGGCAGCCGATATTGAAATTCATGCCCGCCGCATCCTTGAAATGCGCGAAAAGCTCAACAAAATTCTTGCAGAGCGTACTGGCCAGCCACTTGAAGTGATTGAAAAAGATACGGACCGCGACAACTTCATGTCAGCCGAAGACTCTAAAAAATATGGCTTGATTGACGAAGTACTGTATAAGTAAACAAAAAAGCTCCGGCACCTCTTAAAAGGGCCGGAGCTTTTTTATTCTTCTTTTTCTACAAATTCAATGAGTGCCTGCATTGCTTCTTCTTCATCCGTACCATCGGTAATGATTTGAATCTTGCCGCCCGTTCGAACAGCAAGGCTCATGACGCCCATAATACTTTTGGCGTTCACTTTCTTCTCATCTCTTTCTAGAAAGATATCCGATTGAAAGCGGTTAGCTTCCTGTACGAATAATGCTGCGGGTCTTGCTTGCAATCCTGTTTTCAATTTTACTTCAGCCGTTTTTTCTACCACTCACATCTCCTCCATCCAAGATTATCAATACTTACGTTTTTTCAAGCTGTACCGTCTCACCTTTTCGAATTTTTTCTGCTAATTGATCAATTTTTCGTAGGCGGTGATTTACCCCTGACTTACTAACCGGGCCGTTAGGGACCATTTCTCCCAATTCTTTTAAGGTGACATCTTGATGTTTTACTCGAAGCTCTGCAATTTCTCTTACTTTCTCTGGCAAATTTTGAAGTCCGATTTCATTATCAACGAGCTGAATATTTTCTACCTGTCTTAATGCAGCACCAACTGTTTTGTTTAAGTTGGCGGTTTCACAATTAACCAGCCGGTTGACGGAGTTTCTCATATCTTTCATTATGCGGACATCTTCAAAATAAAGCAGCGCCTGATGAGCACCTACCACGTTTAGAAACTCTGTTATTTTTTCACTTTCTTTAATGTACAAGATGAATCCTTTTTTTCTTTCTAAACTTTTAGAAGGAAGGTGAAATTCATTTAATAAGTCACGTAATGCTTTATTATGTTCTTCATAAAACGAGAAAATTTCTAAATGGTAAGAAGACGTTTCGGGGTGATTCACGGATCCTCCTGCCAAAAAAGCGCCTCGTAAATATGCGCGTTTGCAGCAATTCATTTTGATTATGTCGGATGATATTGACCGGATAAAACGGTATCCATCTTCCATAATGCTTAAATCACTTAAAAGCTCCCGTGCATCTTCTGAGATACGGACTAAATAAACGTTGTTTTTTTTCAGCCGCATCTTTTTTCTTACCATTAATTCCACAACGGTTCCTTTGTACACTTTTTTGATCAACATATAAATACGTCTTGCTATCGCTGCATTTTCTGTAGAAACGTCTAAAAGCATTTCTTTGTTTCCAAAAGAAATAGAGCCATTCATTCTTATTAATGCAGCAAGTTCAGCTTTTGCACAGCAATCATCTGTTTCAAGCTGAGTTAATTCTTTTTTTGTCATAGCCGCAAAGGATGACATGTTGGCTCACCGCCCTTTACTCTTTCGGGCCGTATCTTTACAGAAGCGGCCTTCCCTAACCAATATTTAAAGTTCAGTTAATAAAGATTGCGATACTTTTACAGCATTGTGGCGTAAAAGATTATCTTTAAATTGCATAAACTCATCTTTAATAACTCTCAATCCCAGTTTTCCTATTCTGTTTTCATCACATAGAACAGGTACAGCGTCTTCCTCTGCATATCGTTTAATAATTTGCTCTGGTATGTCCCCATTATTCACTAGCACTGTATCTATAACTCCTTTGCCAGTGTGATGATAAATGGCTTCTACATGATCAGCTGCTGAGAAATGGTCCGTCTCTCCTGCTTGCGTCATGCCGTTGCATATATAAACTTTTCTCGCTGCTGCTTCCCGTATAGCATCCGTAATGCCTGGCACAAGCAGATTTGGAATAACACTTGTATAAAGACTACCCGGACCTAAAACAATCAGATCTGCTTTTTGAATTGCTTCAAGACTCTCAGGAAGAGGCTGAACCGTAGATGGTGACAAAAATACTCTTTTAATTCGCTTTCCTGACTTCGGTATGCTTGACTCTCCTTTAACAAAGGTGCCGTCCAGCATTTCTGCATGCAGTTCTATGCTTTGATTAGCGGCCGGGAATACTTTTCCCCGCACATTCAGCACTGTACTCAATTCACTTATTCCTCTGGCAAAATCACCGGTAATGGAAGTCATGCCGGCAAGTAGCAAGTTTCCTAACGAATGTCCGGTTAAACCGTTTCCATTTTCAAAGCGATGCTGAAATAATTGTTCAATCATCGGTTCTACTTCAGCAAGAGCTACTAAAACGTTACGGACATCCCCTGGGGGAGGAATATTAAATTCTTTACGAAGCCTTCCTGAACTGCCACCATCATCAGCAACGGTTACGATAGCTGTAATATCAACCGAAAAGGTTTTTAGTCCCCGCAACAGTACGGAAAGCCCTGTTCCCCCGCCGATGACTACGATGTTAGGCTTATCCACGATTGTATTTCTTTCCTTTCTCTAAATCCCGGTGACTTTTATGCGTCGCATAGTCCCCGGCAAAATAATCGCCTATATACTCAGCGAGGGTCACCGAACGGTGTTTTCCTCCTGTGCAGCCAATGGCTATAATAAGCTGGCTTTTTCCTTCCCGTTTATATTGAGGAAGCATATACTCGAGCATATCAATCAGTTTTTTTATAAATTCCTTTGTCTCTGACCATTTTAACACATACGAAGAAACTTCCTCTTCTAGACCGGTCTTCGGCTGAAGGTGGTCAATATAATGAGGATTTGGCAAAAAGCGTACATCAAACACGAGATCAGCATCGATAGGAAGACCATATTTAAAACCAAAGGACATAACATTGACAGAAAAAGCGTCTTTTTCAGGTCCTGAAAAATATTGGATAATGCGTTCGCGCAGCTGTTTCGGTTTTAAATCACTCGTATCAATAATTTGCCGGGCTCTTCCTTTTAAATCCTCTAGTATCTCTCTTTCGTGCTGAATACCTTCAAGAGGCGCTTCTTCAGCAGCCAGCGGATGAGAACGGCGTGTTTCTTTATACCGCTGTACAAGTATATTATCTTTAGCGTCTAAAAATAATATATGAGTGCTCAAATTGGACTGCAGCCGTAATTGATCAACAGCTTCAAACAAATGATCAAAAAACTCACGGCCCCGCAGATCAATAACTAATGCTACTTTATTCATTTTACCGCCGGAGTTTTCGATTAATTCGATAAATGTGGGAATTAATGCTGGAGGTAGATTATCGACACAATAATACCCTAAATCCTCAAAGCTTTGCATGGCTACTGTTTTACCAGCCCCTGACATTCCGGTAATGATTACTACCTGAATATCTTCATTTGGCTGACCCATGACTGCATCCTTCCCTTCTCTCTATCTTATTCGAATGTTTCTTCACTTTGCAGTTCGCAGGATATTAATTGGTAGGTTGGAGTATAACGGAAGGTGCCATACAATACACCGCTGTCTTCTAAAATGTGCTGTAAAATCCGCTGGTCTCCTTCTGCCATAGATAATGTGTTTACTTTTTCTTTTGGCTGCCAGGAAAGATGTCCCTCTGGAGATTCTTTCAGCAGGTTTCCTTCCCACTTTTCGGCCTGAAACGTAAACATCATCCATTCTGAAATTACTTTATCATTTTCTATGATTAAAAAAGTGAAAATACCGCGTATAACTGGATTTTTCACCGTGATTCCTGTCTCTTCCCAAAATTCACGGACAACAGAATCACGGACAGATTCTCCTGGTTCCATTTTTCCACCAGGTGCCACCCACCAATTTTTGCTGGGCTTTTGGAGCATAAGTAGTTGGTCATTATGGGTTAACACACAATTTGTGACACGCTGCATGTTCATCACCTCACATTTACTCTTATTAGTATACTATTTGTGAGGGGTTTTGCTCAATTTTTTCACATTTGTTCGTAAAATAATTAGAGAAGTTCGGATCAGCGTGTTTTAAAGGTCCCTAAAGGCGCTATGTCCTGTGGCACCGGCGGCATAAGTGCGTCCAGTAGCTGAATGCCAAAATTTTACTTATCCTGTTCATCAAAAAATTTTTATACTTAACCATGCAAAAAAAGAGCACAGGCCTCTGCCTGTGCTGCACCAGGATATATAAAAAGGGGGTCAATTACTAAATTAATTTTACTCTTTTTTTATTTCATGTTTGTTACAAAATCGTTAAAAACGATTTAAAATGAACAATTTTCGTCGCATTACGCTTCAACAGCATTTTTTAATTCTTCGACATAATGCTGGGCAGTTTGAGCTGCCAGGGAACCGTCACCCGTAGCTGTAACTATTTGACGAAGTGATTTTTCACGAAGATCTCCAGCTGCAAAAATTCCAGGGATTTTTGTTTCCATTTCTTCATTGGTTACAACGTAGCCCTCTTCGTTTAGAATGTCCAATCCTTTTACTGCATCATTTAAAGGAAGCATCCCGATATAGATAAAGACACCCTCTGTTTCAAACTCATAATCTTCTCCGGATTTCAAGTCAGTGAGTGTGACACTCCCAACTTTTCCGTTGTTTTCATTGATTTCTTTTACAACAGTGTCCCATTTAAACTCAATCTTATCATTTACAAATGCGCGCTGCTGCAGGATCTTTTGTGCACGGAGCTGATCGCGGCGGTGTACTACTGTGACTTTTGAAGCAAAACGAGTCAGGTAAACCGCTTCTTCCACAGCTGAATCTCCTCCGCCAACGACAACAATCTCTTTATCTCTAAAGAAAGCTCCATCACAAACCGCACAATATGAAACACCGCGTCCGCCTAACTCTTTTTCACCCGGCACTCCAAGCTGCTTGTATTCTGCTCCGGTTGCTACTATAACGGAACGGGTTTTGTATTCTTTGCCGCCCGCTTTGACGATTTTATATTCTTTTCCGTCTACGATTTCTTTCACATCACCGTAAGCGTACTCTGCACCAAATTTTCTTGCGTGTTCAAACATTTTATTAGAAAGGTCCGGACCAAGAATATGATCGAACCCTGGATAGTTCTCTACATCTTCTGTGTTGGCCATTTGTCCGCCTGGTACGCCGCGTTCAAGCATAAGCGTATCCATTTCAGCGCGGGACGTGTAAACAGCTGCTGTCATACCTGCTGGGCCGGCACCAGCAATGATAACATCATAAATTTTTTCTTCTGACATGGTGATTCACTCCTCTTTCATATCCATAATATCCCCTGTAAAGCTTTAGCGATACATTTTGATTTGTATTATTCATGCCTTATCGTAAATAAGTCCGGCGAATAAGTCCAATATTCTGCTTGAATGAAATAGTATAGTGAAAAAATAGTGCTACATTTGGTGGTATTGATAAGATTCATGATGAACATCGCTGGCTGTCAGCAGCCCATGCTGCATCTTTTCTAATAGTATAGAAGCTCCCTGATGGTTCCTTATTTCTGCTTGTTTCCACCATTTTTCGGCTTGATTATAACGGTTGGTTTGATAAGAAGCTACACCGTATTGAAAATAGAAGTTTTCATCTTCTGGAGAAAAGCGCTGAGCTAACATCCGGAAAAAATAGTATGCATCTTCATATTCTCTTAACCTGCATAACGTGGAAGCGATCCTCTGCAAATGATCTTTATCCATCGGCACCGTTCTCTTTAACATTTCCGCTGTTTCGGCAGCTTTTTTTTCTCGTCCCATTTCTTTATATAAAATAGCTAACTGACAAACGGCTGGCAAATATGAATTTTCTTCTAACAATTCTTTTATATAAGCTAACGCCTCTTCTGTCTGGCCTTTTAAGTGAAGAACTCGTGCCAGCTGACTTTGCGCAGGCCAGTATGACGGATAATCAGTAATTATATTCTCAAGAAGCGTTTCCGCCTCATAATATCTTTCTTCTTCTATCATACGTACAGCTTTTTCATAGGTTATGATTAGTTCATCTCCGGTCTTAGAAAACTCTTCTTCCTGTTCTGCCTCTTCGTCTTCGAACTTCAAAAGCTCAAGTAAGTCCTCAGCGTCAGCGGAAAAATCACCTTCCGGGGCAAACCGCAAATAAAGTCTTGCTGTATCTTTTGCCCGGTCGAACAGCCCTTGATAAGCATAATTGTTGGCCAGGAAAAAGTAGCACTCATACAAGGTTTCATCTAGTTTATCGAGCACATAGAGCAGCAATTCATTTGATTTTTCGTACTCAGCCATGTCGGCATAAATGGCTGCCAGCTGGCACCGGAAAACACCCTGATCCGGGTTTAATTCAATCGCCCGCCGTAAATATTTAACGGCGCGTGTCAGCTCCTTTTTTTGATAAGCCGTGACGCCCCGTTTAAAAAAGTATTCCCCGTTTTGTATAAAAGGAATCACTTGTCCCTGTTTTTGATCATCTTGAATTTTCATTACTTCCTTCCCCTCTCCATTAGGAGCACCGTTGCAATATGCCTAGTATATCATCACTTAGAAAGGAAAAAAAGCTGTTCATCAAGGGAATTTCCCCCTTTTTGAACAGCTTAAACAGATGATTACTTCTTACTGCCGTGTCGTTCATCGAGCACACCTAGTACTTCATCAAGGGGCATCTTTTGTTCACGAAGCAGAACAAATAGGTGATACAGCAGATCGGCACTTTCCCATTTCAGTTCTTCAGCGTCTCGATTTTTTGAAGCAATAATTACTTCACTTGCTTCTTCGCCGACTTTCTTTAAAATTTTGTCGACACCTTCGGTAAACAAATAAGTGGTATATGCCCCTTCAGGCATTTCCGCTTCTCTTTCAGCAATGGTTTGCTCGAGCTGGTTTAAAATAGCAAAACGTCCGCTAGTAGAATCTGGATCTTTTTCAAGAAGAGATTGGCTGAAACAGCTGTATTTGCCTTTATGGCACGCAGGGCCATTCGGTGTGACTTTCACAACCAGGGCGTCCTGATCACAATCATAGTGGATATCGGTTACATGCTGGGTATTTCCTGATGTTTCTCCTTTATGCCAAAGCTCCTGTCTCGAGCGGCTGTAAAACCAGGTCTCTTTTGTCTCTAATGTTTTTTGAACAGATTCTTTGTTCATATAAGCGAGAGTCAGTACTTCTTTACTAACAGCATCCTGAACAATCGCAGGAATCAAGCCTTTTTCATCGAATGTCAGCTCTTCTATGTTCATCGGACCCGTACCCCTTTCTCACGCAAGTATGCTTTCACTTCCTCGACAGACGTTTCTTTGTAATGAAAAATGGAAGCTGCTAAAGCAGCATCTGCTTCTGCGTCTTCAAATACATCAACAAAGTGTTCTTTTGCTCCTGCTCCTCCGGAAGCAATAATCGGAACCGTAACTGCTTCATTTACTTTATCCGTAAGGGCCAGGTCAAATCCCGTTTTAGCCCCGTCCTGATCCATGCTTGTTAAAAGAATTTCTCCGGCGCCCCGGCGGACTACTTCTTTAGCCCAGTCAGATACTTCCCAATCAGTAGGGGTTCGTCCGCCGTGGGTATATATTCTCCAAGAGCCGAGCTCTTCTTCATATTTTGCATCAATCGCAACCACAATACATTGTGAACCGAAATAATCAGAGCCTTCCGTAATAAGTTCCGGGCGCTTAACAGCGGCTGTGTTCAGAGACACTTTATCTGCCCCTGCCCGTAAAATAGTACGCATGTCATCTAAAGAATTGATGCCACCACCTACAGTAAATGGAATGGCAAGGGTACCCGCCACTTCTTTTACTACCTCGACCATCGTCTTGCGTCCTTCATGAGAGGCTGAAATATCAAGAAATACAAGTTCATCAGCACCTTGCTCATCATAAAAAGCAGCAAGCTCTACCGGGTCCCCAGCATCACGAAGGTCAACGAACTGGACTCCTTTCACGACTCGGCCCTCTTTTACATCTAGACATGGGATGATTCGCTTTGTAAGCATTTATTGATCCACCTCCGTGAGCGCTTGTTCGAGATCTACTTTTTCCGTATAAATCGCTTTACCTACAATCGCTCCTGCTACGCCCTCATTTCGGTAAAAGGCCAGCTCTTTTAAGTCGTCAAGCTTGCTGACTCCTCCAGAGGCGATTACTTTTTTCCCCGTTGCTTTTGCCAGTTGTGAAATGGCTTCGACGTTAGGACCAGATAGCATGCCGTCTTTTGCAATATCCGTAAAAATAAATGTTTCCGCTCCGTACTCTGCCATTTTCTGACCAAGCTCTACAGCTGTAACTTCAGACGTTTCCAGCCATCCGTTTACCGCCACATAACCTTCTCTTGCATCAAGGCCGATTGCAATTTTTTCTTTATATTTAGCAAGCATTTCTTTAGCAAAATCAGGGTGCTGAACAGCGACACTTCCTAAAATTACACGATCGACACCGTTCTCAAGATAATACGCCACGTCTTCGGCCGTTCGGATCCCTCCGCCTACCTGAATTTTAGCGGTTAGTTCTTTAGCGGCTTTTACAACAAACTCATCATTTACACGCTTTTTTTCTTTTGCTCCATCTAAATCGACCATATGTATCCAGGAAGCCCCGGCTTTTTCAAAGCGCGCGGCCATATCTACTGGTGAGTCTCCATAAACCGTTTCTTTATCATAATCTCCTTGCAGCAGCCGGACACATTTCCCGCCGCGGATATCGATGGCTGGATAAATGTTAAACTCACTCATAGGTTCGGCTCCCTTCTGCCACAATTTTTCCGAAGTTTTCTAGCATTTTCATGCCGAGGCAGCTGCTTTTTTCCGGATGGAACTGGGTCCCCATTACGAGTCCCCTCCCAACAACGGCAGGCACTTCTTGATAGTAATCGCTTGTCGCAACGAGCACGTCTTTATCCTGGGTTTCAATTATATAGGAGTGAACGAAATATACATGGCCTTCCTCTGTATCATACAGCATGTCATGATTCGGCTGCTGAAAGTTTAGTTTATTCCAGCCCATATGCGGTACTTTGTACGCCTCACCTGCTTCACTTTTCCCGGAAAATTGTTTCGCATAGCCCGGCAGAAATCCAAGTCCCTCGGTATCGCCGTTTTCTTCACTGCCTTCAAATAATAACTGCATGCCAAGACATATGCCAAGAAGCGGTTTTCCATCGGCTGCCCACGTTTTAATAAATTCTTCTTGCTGCTTTTCTTTAAGAAGTGTCATTGCATCCCGAAAGGAACCTACCCCCGGTAAAATCAATCCATCTGCTTTTTCAAGCTCTTCTGGTTCTTCGGATAAGAAATAAGAAAGGTCGAGCCGTTCTAGTGCTTTGCTGACACTGTGCAGATTTCCCATGCCGTAGTCGATAATTCCGATCATGCCCAACTCATTCCTTTCTTTATTGTTTTTTCTGGTCCGGCTTCCGTTTTTAGCCGTGTGTTTAAGTGATCAGGAGGTGGGACTGCGCTTCGGTGAGAAGTTTCAGCATCTATCTGATACATTCAGTGCTTTGCTTTCCTTATTTAGCTCTGCTCCCAACGATTTCAGCTCTTCGCTCACTCAATTCAGCTCTTCTCCGCCTTGGTTCAGCACTTTACCTCCTCGTCGCTACTTTACAGCATTCCCTTGCTAGAAGGCACACCTTTTACGCGCTCGTCTATTTGCGTCGCCTCATCAAGAGCACGCGCCATTGCTTTAAAGACCGCTTCAATAATGTGATGTGTGTTATGGCCATAATGAACAATCACATGAAGATTCATGCGGGCTTCAAGCGCAAACTTCCACAAAAATTCATGTACTAGTTCTGTATCAAACGTTCCGACTTTTTGACTTGGCAATTCTGCACAGTATTCAAGATGGGGGCGGTTGCTTAAGTCTACTACTACTTGCGCCAACGTTTCATCCATCGGAACAAACGCATTTCCATAGCGGCGTATTCCTTTTTTGTCACCGAGAGCTTCTTTAAAAACCTGGCCAAGGCAAATCCCGATATCCTCGGTCGTATGATGATCATCTACTTCGGTATCCCCTTTGGCGTCAATCGTTACATCAAAATGTCCGTGTTTGGTAAATAAATCGAGCATATGCGTCATGAAAGGGACACCGGTTGAAATATTGCTTTGTCCTTCTCCATCAATATTCATTTCTAAACGAATCTGCGTTTCTCCGGTGTTTCTTTCAACAGCGCTTGTACGTTCTGCCATTAGTTTTCCCCCTTTTTCCGAACCTCTATAGAGCGGGCGTGGCCTTCTAATCCTTCCAATCTAGCAATGGCTGCTATATTTTCTGCATCCCGCTCAAATGCTGTTTGGCTGTATGAAATAATGCTTGATTTTTTCGTGAAATCATCTACATTTAAAGGACTTGAAAAACGGGCTGTTCCATTGGTTGGAAGTACATGATTCGGGCCGGCAAAATAATCTCCGACCGGTTCAGCGCTTAACGGACCGAGAAAAATAGCTCCCGCGTGGCGAATTTTACCTAACAGTTCGTTAGGGTTTCCCGTCATGATTTCTAAATGCTCGGGAGCGAGCTGGTTCACGGCGTCCACCGCTTCATCAAGTGTAGCTGCTGTATAAATTGCACCGTGGTCATTAATAGAAGCAGATGCAATTTCTTTTCTTGGCAGGTCGGCAAGCTGTTTTTCTATTTCTGTTTGTACGTTTTCTGCTAACTCTTTTGACGTCGTCACTAATACTGCAGAGGACATTTCATCATGTTCCGCTTGAGACAAAAGGTCTGCCGCCGTATAATCGGGACGAGCCGTGTCATCAGCAAGCACGACAATTTCACTCGGACCGGCAATCATATCAATATCGACTTGACCAAACACTTCCCGTTTAGCAAGAGCGACAAAAATGTTGCCTGGACCTGTAATTTTATCGACAGCTGGAACGGATTCTGTTCCATAAGTAAGCGCTGCGACTGCCTGAGCTCCTCCAGCTTTTAAGATGGAAGTTACTCCAAGTTCTGCTGCTGTCACAAGAACTGCCGGAGCAAGCTTGCCTTCTTTATCCGGCGGGGATGTCATGATGATGTTTCTAACACCGGCTACCTGTGCTGGAATCACATTCATCATAATTGTAGAAGGGTAAGCAGCCTTGCCTCCTGGAACATAAACGCCGGCTGAATCCAACGGCGTAATTTTTTGGCCGAGCATCGTGCCGTCTTCATTTGTTGTCACCCATGACTGTCGAGTTTGGCGTTCGTGGAAAGAACGTATGTTTTTTATAGCCCGGCGCAATGCTTTCAATGTTTGCTCGTTGATATCGTCATACGCTTCTTTCATTTCTTTTTCGGTAACAAAAAGATTTTCCAGACGGACGCCGTCATACATTTCAGTTAGATCTTTCAGTGCACTGTCTCCGTTTTGACGAACCTGATTAATAATGGCTCCGACGGATTTCCGCTGCTTTTCGGTCCCTGTTTCAATGTCTCGAGTCAGGCTGACATCCTCTGTAAGCTCTATAATTTTCACGCTTCATCCTCCTCTACCACTCTTGCAAGACGTTCAACCAAATCATCAATGCGGGCATCTTTCATGCGGTAGCTGACCGGGTTAACAATCAATCTTGATGTAATCGGAACGATCGTTTCTAACTCTACCAGACCGTTTTCTCTTAATGTACGGCCGGTAGATACAATGTCCACTATTCGATCAGCCAGTCCGACAAGTGGTGCGAGCTCGATCGACCCGTTCAGTTTAATGATTTCTACTTGTTCACCTTGTTCTTTAAAATATTGTGTGGCGAGGTTCGGGTATTTAGAAGCTACCTTCGGATTGATATCCGTTTTTTCGTAACCAGGCAGACCGGCAACAGCAAGGTAGCATTCGCTAATGTTCAGATCAAGAACTTCATAGACGTCGCGCTCTTCTTCGATCATCGTATCTTTCCCAGCTACTCCTAAGTCTGCCACTCCGTGCTCTACATAGGTGGGTACGTCCATCGGTTTGGCTAAAATAAAACGAAGATCGGCTTCCGGCGCATCTACAATTAATTTACGAGAGTCATCAAATTCCGGCGGAAGCGGAAAATCTGCTTCTCGAAGAAGATATGCTGCTTCTTCAAAAATTCGTCCCTTAGGCATCGCTAATGTCAACGGTTCACTCATTGCTGCCGCCTCCTTGCTTCTTTCCTATAAAATATTGTACATCTCTAAAGGCTTCGCTCAATTCATCTACGTTCTCGACCCCTTGCAAGTCTTGCAGTACAACCTTATGCCCGCTTTCGCGAAGCTGCGCTGCTTCTTGGATCGCTTCTTTTCTGCGTTCTTTACTAAAAAGGATACATGTCTGCTGAGGCAATTCTTCCGTATCACCAAGCGCTTCAACCAGCAGATCCAGGCGGATACCAAAACCGGTGGCCTGGCCAGGACGGTTAAATTTTTGAAGGAGTTCATCATAACGGCCTCCGCTTGATAATGGGAATCCAAGCTTGCTGCCATATCCTTCAAAAACCACTCCCGTGTAATAGCTCATATGCATCACCAGGTTCAAATCGAGCTTAATATGCTCGCTGACACCGTATCCTTCCAGGACATCCCACAGCTGACGCAGGTCATTGATTGCTTTTGCTGCTTCTTCATTTTGGACAAGCTCTTCCGCCTCGTTTAACTTTTCCTCTCCGCCTCTTAGTTTCAGCAATCCTAATAAACGTCTTTCGTCAATAGAGGATAGTGGAAGGCTCTTCACGTGCTGTTTAAATCCGACATAATTTTTTTCATATAAATACCGGCGCAGTGTATTCGCTCTTTCTTCACTTCCTACCACATCAAGAAGTAGAGCATTTACATAGCCGATATGACCGATTGCTATTTGAAAATCCTGCAGCCCCGCTTTTCTTAATGCAGCGGCCATCAATGCAATCACTTCACCGTCTGCGCTTGCCGTTCCGTCTCCAACAAGCTCCACTCCCATTTGTTCGAATTCAGCCGGCCGGCCGCCCTCTCTTTGCTGTGCTCTAAATAATGGACTGTGATAAGAAAGACGGAGAGGAAAAGCTTGATCCTTTAGACTTGACGCTGCGACCCGGGCAATTGGCGCTGTCATATCTGGACGCAGGACGAGCGTATTTCCTTGCTGATCTAGTAGTTTGAAAAGCTGCTGATCCAAAATCGCTGAAGCAGTACCAACAGTGTCGTAATATTCCAAAGCAGGGGTCTCAATAGGAAGATACCCCCAGCTGTCTATTTCTTTTTCCATGCATTCTCTTACTTTATTTTTCGTTTGATAATAGGATGGCAAGGTGTCTCTCATCCCTACTGGTTTTTCAAACATAAAGGGTTTACTCATGACGTAAATGCTCCTTTCGTACTGCTTTCCACATACCATTGATCAATTATGTTTATTATTAAATATACAACTTTACTTTAGTATGCTAATGTACTAATGAGATAAAGAATATACCGTGTAGTTTACACGGGTTCCTCCTCCCCGTCAATAGTTTCATAAATCAAGCATAAGAAGCAGTAATATATAACCTTTTAAACAGAATGCTTCTCTGTGATTTATATTTTTTTTAAGATTAGCATATATGTAAAAAAGTCTCCTTCCCCATTATACAGCAATAAGGAAGGAGACTTTCAAAAGGTTCTATTGTTTCTTCACTACTTCAATAGGATCAAGAGGACCTTCATACAGTCCGCCTCCGCCAGAAGCGTCAAAAACCCGGATGCTTATAACGTTTTCCTGGCCAAACTCAATAGCATCTGCGGGAATCTCATATTCCCGTTCCCAATCCCAGGCTGAAAGCATACCATCTTCGCCTTCACCGGTTGGAAATTCTCCAGATTGAGCAATTTTTTCTCCGTTAAAATAGGTCGCATCTACATCATCAATTTTTCCAAGCTTTACTTTAAGGGAATACCCTTCCCACTCTGCAGGAATATCAATCGTTTTCCGGTACCAACCGTAAACATAATCTTCCGTGTAATCAGAGTGATCTTCCCAACTAGATGGAAGTATTACTTCCTGCCATTCGCTGTCATCAAAGTCGACATCTTTCCAGCGTGAATCATCTCCTTTTTTAAATAACCAGGTTCCTGAAAGGTCGATGGCTGGCAATGCAGCTAATTGTTCTTCTAGGTCTCCGATTGTTGTTTCATAAACGCCAGCTTCATCAGGAGTTTGATACGTAAAGGTGACTTCTTTGCTGCCCCCTCCGGCTTCTGCAGAAACCTCAACTTGTTTACTATCAACTGTTTCCCCATTAATAGATAACGGTACGTGTGCTGTTCCTTCATAGGTTCCGTAGTTCGTTACCGTAGCTGTCGCTGAGATTGCCTGATCGGCTGGTGTAACCTCCAGGTCGCTGTATTCAAAAGTTGGTTTTTTTTCTGTTACCGTAATAGTTTTACTATTGAGATCGTTAATACTTACTTCATAGTCACCTGTTTCAAATAACTTATCATAACTTAAGCTGACTTCTTTTGTATCCCCTGGACCGACTCTAACATTTTCTGCTGCTGTGGTTTGTCCATCAATTTGAAGCTCTAATTTTTTTCCAACGGTTACATCACCTTCATTTTTAACATTTACTTTAACCTCGAAGGTATCATTGGATTGAATTGTATCTGGAACTTCCGTATAAGACATCTCCGCTTTCGGGGCTTAATATCCGGGCAGTTCCTTGACTTCTTCTTTCGCTGCAGGATAGAGCCTGACTGCTTGGCCTCCACCAGCTGCTAGTGAAGCTACCAGTGTATCCTTAGAATCAACAATAACTTTATCAATAGAAACAGGAGTAGGGTTTGTCTCCCAATCTGTTTCTGGCCCATCGGAATAAATTTCAGCTACATATCTTTGACCGTTGTCTAAGAAATCTAGTTCTACATCCAAGTCGCGCACTTCTTCGTCTGTGGTACTTGCAATATACCATTCTTCCCCGCTGCGACGGACCACAGTAATATAATCTCCTATTTCACTATTAGGGACCATAATGTCATCCCAGGTTACGGGTACATCTTTTATGAACTTAAACTCTGGCAGAATGTTTCCATCTTCATCTTTATAGTTTTCTGGTAAATCCGTAACCATCTGTACGCCGCTAGTAATGTTAACATATTGAGCAATTTGGTGGGCGCGCGTTGTATGAACGCGATTATCAGGCTTATTTTCAATTTCAACGTCAAAGATACCAGGGGTATAATCTATCGGACCAGCTAGCATTCTCGTGAATGGAAGAATCGTTAAATGATCTGGAGGACTGCCTTCACTCCAGGCATTATACTCCATCCCCATGACTCCTTCACGGCTCATCCAGTTCGGATACGTACGATAAAGCCCTGTGTCTTTAATTGGTTCATGGGTATTAATCATTATTTTATGGTCTGCTGCTTTCTTTACGGCTTCCAAATAATGATTCACCATATACTGACCATGGTGGTTGTGACCTTCCGGGTTTTTAATACCGTCATCTGCTACATACCCATTCTTAATGGCGTGAATGCCTAAATCTTCATATAGCCTGTACGCTTCATCCATTTGTTCTTCGTAGTTTATGATGTCTCCGCTTGTTTCATTATGCATGATATATTCGACGCCGTGTTCTTTCCCGTAGTTTACAACTTCTTCTAGGTCAAAGTCAGGATAAGATTCTGTGAAGCTAAATAAAGCACCATTTTCTGTCCAATTTCCATCCCATCCTGTATTCCATCCTTCTACTAATAGGCCAATTTCTTGATTTTCACTATCCAAGTATTCATGTGCAAAATCGATATAATCTTTCGCATTTTCTGTTGAGGCGCCGTGATCGGGGCCAGATTCCCATGTTGATTTATCGATGTGCATTTCCCACCAAATGCCTACATATTTCATCGGGTTAATCCATGACGTATCCTCTAGTGCATTTGGTTCGTTTAAATTCAGAATCAGATCCGATTCAACAAGATCTCCGGCGTCTTCTCCAATTTGGATCGTTCTCCATGGCGTTTCGATAGGAAACTCGTCTTTCTTCACTTTCACATCACTATTCGGCCATGGAGCTAGGTAACTCTTAAACGTATTTTCTTCTTCTTCAGCTTTAAGGGCCATCTCCGCGTAATCAATTAATGCTGCCTCATGAACGGAAAGATGTATCCCCTCGGGAGTTTTCATTGTGAAAGGAGTGCTTACCTCCTCTACTTCACTTAATGGAGTTTCCGTATAGTTATATTCATAACTATTCCAGTCATTAGGGATCCACCAGGACGTATTATCACTTGAAAATTTAAATTCAGTATTTTCAGAAGTGATTTGTAGGTTTTTATCTAGGTTCTCCTGCTCTGGTAGAACGTATCTAAATCCTACACCATCGTTATAAACCCGAAATTCCAGGTTCATTTTCCGATGAGGAGCGTCTTTTTCCTGTAAATAAACCATTAGTTGTTTATAATGGTTTTTAATTTTATCTTTTTCTCCCCATACGGGTTCCCAATGGTCATTATAATTTTCGATAGATGTATCCACCACTTTGAAACTTCTGTCTAAAGGGGCCTGTTCTTTAAATTCGAACCCTAATGATGAAGGTTCTATAAGAGTAGTGTATTCAAAAGATAGTCGATATTGAGGCTCACCTTTCTCAGTGAGATCAAATTCAAGGTTCACCTTCCCATCAGGTGAGCTAACAGATGTTTTTAATTTATTATTCCTCCCTGAACGTTCGGAAGAATCAGCCCATACGGTTGAGACCAAAAGCATTACTAAAGCAAATGCAAAAAACAGTGTGATGCTCTTTTTTATAATCATTTTTTCCTCCTTACTTTATGATTTTTGAAATAACCTAATAACATCTCCTTTATTTGGATTAAAGTCAGCGCTTTCATTAAAAATTCTATCATGATAGGAGATAAAAGAAATCATTAATTATCTTCAATATTTTTGGAATATTAGCATTATTTTTAGGGGAGGTGTTTGCTTAAACAAAACATCCGTTACATTATTTTCAACTAAAAGATCCCGATGCAGAGAGAGCCCTCTACGTCGGGAAGGAATCGTCTTTATTATCTAGTTCTCGAATGACCCGCAGCGGATTGCCTCCTACAAAACTGCCCGGAGCCACGTCCTTATGCACAACGGAGCCTGCAGCGACAACGGCTCTGCTGCCAATCGTTACACCGGGCAGAATAGTGGTATTTGCCCCAATTAAGACATCATCACCTATTTCTACCCTGCCGATGCGGTACTCTTTGATTAAATATTCATGCGCAAGAATCGTTGTATTGTAGCCAATGACGCTATTTCGACCAACACTGATTTTTTCAGGAAACATAATATCTGGCATCACCATCAGCGCAAACGCGGTGGTTTCCCCTACCTTCATTCTTAAAAAAGTTCGGTACAGCCAGTTTTTTAATGGCAAAAACGGGGTGTAGCGCGCCATGTGAATAATAATAAAGTTTTTCACTACTTTCCAGAAAGGTACTGTTTTGTAAATGTGCCAGAGCGAATTGGCGGAGTCAACCGGAAACCGCTCCATCCGTCTCATGTTGTCTTCACTCCAAGGTGATCAAGCAGATCGGGCATTTTATTTAACATAATATCCGGTTCGAATGTCCGGAGGTAATCTTCCCCTTTTATCGTCCATGCGACTCCGGCTGTTCTCACGCCGGCATTTTTTCCGCCGAGAATATCATACTGACTGTCACCAACCATCATCGTTTCCTCAGGGCGTGATCCCAATTCCTTCATCGCTTTATCCAACGGTTCTGAATCTGGTTTCACCTTATCCACATCATTAAATGTAACAACAGAAGAAAAATAAGGGAGCAGGCCAGAAACTTCGAGTCCGAGCTTTGCGGTATGTTTTCTTTTCGTCGTCACAATAGCGAGCTTAAATCCTTGCTTATGAAGCTCTTGAATGGTTTCTTTTACTCCTTCATATTCTTCAATCAGCTCATCATGATGGGCAAGGTTATGTTTTTGATAAATTTCAATAAGTTCCTCTGCCCGGTCCGGGTCAATTTTTCGAAAGCTTTCTGTTAGAGGAAGTCCGATATAACAGACAATATCTTCCCTCGTGTAACGCCCGGGTGCATAGCTGTCCAGGGCGTGCTGAAAAGATGCGATAATCAGTTCATTTGTGTTTACAAGCGTTCCATCAAAATCAAACAAGACGGTATTAATAGTCATAGGTTGCCTCCTTACGGGCGTATTCACTTTTTTCCGATTTGTTCCAGATATAAGCGATCAGCATCGTTAAAAGAACAGCCGTTACAAGCCGGATAATTAATAATGGAATAACCGGAATGCCAAGCGGGATAAAAATAAGTGTATCTTCTATAACAGCATGACAGGCCACAAGAAATATAAATACAAGATATAAATCCTTTTTCTTAACATTATCTTCTTTTATCGCTTGAATCATAACCCCAGCTCCAAAAGCCAGGCCAAAAACGATACCAGATGCGAGTGTAGTAGACGTATTTTCCCGAATGCCAAGCATTTTTGTAAACGGAGACATCCATTTTGAAAATACCTGCAGCCAATTTAAGTCTTTCATTATTTGAATAAATACCATAATCGGAATGACCACCAGTGCGATCTGGAGCACGCCCATAAATGCACTTGATATACCTTCCCATAACACACCTTCCCAGCCGCTCACTGCGGCCTGGGCATCCTGTGATACAAATCCGTATTGAGCCTGACTTGAACCTCCCTGCCACAGCCAATGGATCATCAAAGCGGAAAAGAAAGCAAGCCCAAGGCGTACGGCAAGCACCACAGACATACGCACGCCTACTTTTACCGCAACAGCTGATTCTACGAATAAATTATGGGAAAAAGAAAGCATCACTGCTAAAATAAATACTTCTTTTACAGCTAGATCCATCGATAATATAGCCCCGATAGCTGCGTATAAGTTCAGTACATTTCCAAGTACAAGAGGAATGGCGGCCTCTCCAGGCAGACCAATCCATCCCATGAGCGGTGCAAGCAGTCCCGCCAGCCAATCAAGAAAAGGAGTATAACCCAGCACGGTGACTATTAATGTTACCGGAAAAATAATTTTCCCCAGGGTCCAGGTCGTTTGCAGACCTACTTTAAGCCCTTTTTTCAGCGTATCCATCTCATCCCCGCCCTTTTCATACTCTTAATTATTTTATCTCTTTTTTTTACCTGTCTTTTTATTGTGGTGGATCTTTCTTTGTTTGTTTGGCGGAAGCCCGCCTCCATCTTCATCTAAGTAATGCGCATGAACAAGGCCCATTTTTCGGCGATATATCCACAACGCAATGGCGCCAACGACCAGCAGTAAAGACAGTACTTGAGCAGCTCTCAGCATGTCACCTATCATTAAGCTGTCTGTGCGCATGCCTTCCACAAAGAAACGGCCGATAGAATACCAAATAATATAACTTAAAAACAGCTCTCCGCGGCGTAAATTAACGCGGCGTAGATACATCAAAAGTGCAAAACCCAACAGATTCCATATCGATTCATATAAAAACGTAGGATGGTAATAGGTCCCATCAATGAACATTTGATTAATAATGAATTCAGGGAGCTGCAAGCTTTCCAGAAATCCCCGGGACACCGGACCGCCGTGTGCTTCCTGATTCATAAAGTTGCCCCAGCGGCCAATTGCCTGACCGAGAATGATACTTGGAGCCGCTATATCTAGCAGCTTCCAAAACGAAATTCCTTTTTTTTGAGCAAAAACATACGTAGTTAAAACAGCTCCAATCAATCCACCATGGATAGCCAGACCGCCTTGCCAAATGGCGAGAATTTCCCTTGGGAACTGAGAATAATACTCCCATCTAAAAATCACGTAATAAAGCCTTGCGCAAAGGATAGAAATAGGTATGGCGAAAATGAGCAAATCTGCAAAAATATCTTTCGGCATTCCTCGCTTGTCCGCTTCCCGGTTCGCAATAATAAAGCCGAGAAAAGCACCTAAACCGATAATTATGCCGTACCAATAGACGGTGAGTGGCCCTATTTCAAACGCAACTCTGTCAATAGGCTGTATTGAATATAACATAACAGCTTTCTCTCCAATCTTATCCTAAAATTCTTCCCGGTCTCCGTCTTCAATCACATCGGTAAGACGATCAGAAAACTGCTGTGCGGTATTAATACCCATACGTTTCAAACGGAAATTCATTGCCGCTACCTCCACAATAACAGCAAGATTCCGGCCGGGACGCACAGGAATAGTGTATTTCGGAATTTCCGTATCAATGATTTTTAATTTTTCCTCTTCTATCCCTAACCGATCATACGCTTTCGTTTCATCCCATAATTCTAAGTGAATGGTAAGGGCAATCCGTTTGAACGGGCGAACCGCTCCCGCCCCAAACAGTGTCATGACATCAATGATGCCCAACCCTCGAATTTCAAGAAGGTGCTGAATCAATTCAGGCGGCCGTCCGACAAGCGTGTCTCCATGCTGCTGACGAATTTCAACCGAATCATCTGCGACAAGCCGATGGCCACGTCGGACCAAATCCAAAGCTGTCTCACTTTTACCGACACCGCTCGCCCCTGTCAATAGAACACCTATGCCATAAATGTCCACGAGGACCCCATGTACAGCGGTCGCTTTAGCCAGTTGAGCTTCAAGAAAATTAGTAAGCTGACTGCTCAAACGGGTGGTAGTTACATCAGAACGTAAAATAGGCACTCCAGTTTTTTCTGCACTTTCTATAAGTTCCGGTGGTGCAGCTAACCCGCGGGAAATGATAATTCCCGGTGTGTCATATGTACATAATTTTTCCATACGTTCTTTTTTTTCATCATCACTTAACTGCTGAAAAAAAGATAACTCGGTACGTCCGAACAGCTGCAGACGTTTAGCTGGATAATAGGTAAAAAAACCAGCCATTTCTATACCCGGCCGGGAGATATCACTTGTGGTTATCGCTCGGTGAACCCCATCTTCCCCAGACAGTACTTCAAGGTTAAAACGTTTGACTAAATCATTTGCCGTTACTTTTGCCATTTTTTCAACCCTCCAACCATTTCCACAATCAGGCTGTTTGCCCGGTTGGAATACTCAGTATTTTGTGCACTTTTTTCATTGTAGCATGATTTCTTCAGAATGTGGAAATTTCGAGAGAAGCTTTGATTGGAGAGTTTAGGAAAACCTAAAAAAGCTGCCTCATATATGAAGAGACAGCATTTGAGACGAAGATGTTCCGTTCACACAGTACGTGAAACGTACATAGAATTCGGTATTTCTGAGGTTCTGATGTAATTCTTTTTTTATAAAGGACTTTCACAGACAGAGGTTGCTAAAATTCTTATGATGGAACGCGGGGGCCGAAAAACCTTCAAACAAGTTAACGGAACACAGATAACCTTCCACGTACCTTGCGTCGATCCGTTACTTTCTTCGCAGAGGATCAACGATAAAATTATTAATGAACACATTTAATATGGCAATAATAATGGCAGCCAATAGCGCCATGCCAAATCCTGAAATTTCAAAGGCATCTCCCATTAACCCAGCAGTGAGCATTAATAAGGCCGCATTAATAATGAAGATAAAAAATCCGAGTGTAAACACAGTAATTGGAAGAGTGAGCACTACTAAGAGCGGACGGATCAGCATGTTAATAACAGTCAAAATAATACTAGCCAACACGGCTGCGCCGATCCCCTGGAGTTCAAACCCGCTGAAAAAACCTGCCACTACCATAAGCGTTACCGCGTTTACAATAAACGGAACAATACAGCCCATTACTCGACCATATCTCCTTCATTCGGCATAATAATAGCTAAGACAATGTAAGCGATCGGTACAGGAAGGCCCCAAGTAATAATAGCTAATAATACAGTTACGATACGGATTAACGTTGGATCTACATTAAAATAATTAGCAATTCCTCCGCATACCCCTGCAAGCATGCGGTTATGCTGGCTGCGATGTAATTTTTTCATTTTCTTTTCCTCCTCAGACATGTTTCGGTTTTATTGAAATGGATCCTGTTTTCGTGCTTGCATCTAAACGTAAACGCGGAGATGCTGCATGGTTCGAAGTAAACCGTAATGATTTCTGGATAAAATCTTTTTTCTCTTCTGTAATTTCCATATCGCTTAACGAATAATTATAGTTTCCTACATTGGTTCTCAGCTGACCTTCAGTGCGAATATGCTCAGGGATAGTAATGAAAATACTTCCAGTAGTGGCAGAAAGATTGGCTCGTGCATCTTGGCTGATAGAAAGCTTACTATCAATCGTACCATTAACCGATTCTGCTTCTAAATCACGGATGTCGGTATCTAATTCAATCGTTCCATTCATGGTTTTAATATCAGCAATATCAAGTTTTCCTCGGCTTATTTTAATTGGACCATTTACAGTTTCCCCGCTGAATTTCATATGATCCGGGGCTTCGATGGTTAAACTTCCGTTTACAGCTTTTCCTGAAAAGCTGTCCGCTTTTATTAGTTCCCCTTTCAAATGGCCATTAAACGTGTAGAGCTGCACGCGTTCATACGTTTTGCGCGGCAGATACATTACGGCATTCACTTTGATAGATTTGGTTCTCGTATAAAAGCTGAGCAGATTTCCATCCACTTCAAAAGCCGTTTCGTTTAAAAACTCCTGTCGGGCTTCTTCTTGATTTTTTCCTTTATAAACTCTGGCCTGGCAATCCATTTTTACATCATTTTCATTCCACGGCTTTAATTCAATAGAACCGTTTTCCAAAGAAATATCCAGCGCCGTTTGTTCCATATTTTTATGTTGAAAAATATGATGGACGTTTTGATACGTTCCGAAATTAAAATCGAGATCCAATTCTTTGATTTTTTGAATGGCGCTGTCGATGAAATCGGTAAAGCTTGTCGTAGCATCTGCTTTTTTCCGTTTTTCTTTCTCCCAATCTTCAAACCGCTTATTTCCTTCTTCCCAGTTCACCTTCGTTGAAAGACTGTTCGACGACTCTGGGCCAGTAACACCCGGATCGCTTTTTTCTTCCGAGGTGCGTGTCTCCGGTTGTTTTTGTGTACCGGTAACAGAGGCAGCGTCTGCATTTTCTGTTTTATTTTCCTGGTTCAGCGCTTTTAGTAATTTTGCGCCGTCTTCCGGTGAAATTTTTTCTTCTTCTACCATCTTTAAAATTAGCTTGCGTTCTTCTTCCATCGTTCATCCCTTCCTTTTTCAAAACTTGGATCATGCCAAGTTAATATAGACAAAACTGGTCTCAAATAAGACTTCCGCCAAGTACAAGGCTTAACGCAGGCTTTGTTAACTTATAATGTGTTACTAATACGTTTTAAAATCATTGTTCGGTAGTAACTCTTACGTTTAAGATATCGTTTTCGTTTCAACATTTCTTCCGACTGGAGACGGATTTCCACTCCCCCTGCTGTCTGTTTTTTGTCTCCTTTCTATGATGAAATGATGAAAAAAGCTGCCTCAAAGGCACAGGAGAAATAGCTGGTTTTCCATTACAGTTTGTACGGCAACCTCATATTTCTTGCGCTTTTGAGACAGCTTATTATTAAGAAGACGATGGCTCAGCTACCTGCTCGGCTTGTAATAGCTTTTCTTCCATTCGTTTTTGTTCTCTTTCTAGAATCGGCTCTAAATAATAGCCCGTGTAAGATTCTTTTACTTTCACGACTTCTTCAGGCGGTCCATTTGCCACAAGTTTCCCGCCTTTGTCACCGCCTTCCGGACCAAGGTCGATGATATAGTCTACTGTTTTAATAACGTCCAAATTATGCTCAATAACAAGAACGGTATCTCCATTTTCTACAAGACGCTGAAGCACCGTCAAAAGTCTGTCAATATCGTCTATATGGAGACCAGTTGTCGGTTCATCCAGAATATACAGTGATTTACCAGTAGAGCGGCGGTGCAGCTGACTGGCCAATTTCACCCGCTGTGCTTCTCCTCCGGAAAGGGTCGTTGCAGGCTGGCCAAGTTTAATATAACCGAGTCCTACGTCAAAGAGCGTCTGGATTTTACGTTTAATTTTCGGGATATTTTCAAAAAATGTGAGTGCTTCTTCTACTGTCATAGCGAGCACATCAGCGATATTCTTCCCTTTGTACCGTATGTCTAAAGTATCACGATTATACCTTTTTCCGCCGCATTCTTCGCATGGGACGTATACATCCGGCAGAAAATGCATTTCAATTTTTATAATGCCGTCTCCTTTACATGCTTCACAACGGCCGCCTCTTACATTAAAGCTAAAGCGTCCCTTTTGATAACCGCGCATTTTTGCTTCGTTCGTCATCGCAAATACTTCACGAATATTATCGAAAACTCCGGTATATGTCGCCGGATTAGAACGCGGCGTTCGGCCGATAGGGGACTGGTCAATATCGATCACTTTCTCAAGCTGATCAATTCCTTCAATTTTTTTGTGGTTCCCCGGCTTTTCTTTGCCGCGGTGCAGCTTTTGAGACAAAGATTTGTATAAGATGTCATTGATTAATGTACTTTTTCCGGAACCTGAAACACCGGTGATAGCAGTAAACAGACCGAGCGGGATATCTACATTGGTATTTTTAAGGTTGTTTTCTTTTGCTCCTTTTATTTTAAGCCAGCGTCCTTGCGGCTCCCTGCGTTCTGCTGGAAGCGGGATGAATTTTTTGCCGGATAAATACTGTCCGGTTAAGGACTTCTCGTCTTCTTTTATTTCGTCCGGGGTTCCTTCAGAGGTGATATAGCCCCCGTGCACACCTGCCCCCGGTCCGATATCTACAATGTGGTCAGCCGCCAGCATTGTGTCTTCATCATGCTCCACGACAATCAAAGTATTACCAAGGTCTCTCATTCTCTCAAGCGTACGGATTAAACGATTATTATCGCGCTGGTGAAGCCCAATTGAAGGCTCATCCAGTATATAAAGTACGCCCATTAAAGAGGAACCTATTTGGGTGGCAAGCCTTATTCGCTGCGCTTCTCCTCCGGACAGTGTGCCGGCTGAACGGCTTAAGGTTAAATAATCAAGCCCGACATTTACTAAAAAGCTGAGCCTTTCTTCAATTTCACGCAGGATTAAGCGAGCAATCGCGAGTTCTTTCTCGGTTAGTTCCAGGTTTTCAAAGAAACTCTTTGCATCTTTCACAGAAAGCTCTGTCGTTTGGCCGATATGACTGCCCGCTACTTTCACGGCTAAACTTTCTTTGCGGAGGCGGTAGCCTTTACAAGTCGGACACGGATTGCGTGCCATATATTGTTCCATTTGCTCGCGGATATAATCAGATACTGTTTCGTGATAGCGTCTGGATATATTCCGTAATACTCCCTCAAAATAAATCTGCCGTTCTTTTACAGTGCCCCGGTCATTTTCATACCGGAAAGTAACCTTTTCTCTGCCGCTTCCGTGTAAAATAATGTCCATTTGCTGCTTCGGAATATCTTTAACAGGCACGTCCATGTCGATGCCAAAGTGGTGACAAACGGATTCTAAGAGCTGCGGATAATATTGAGAGCTGGTCGGCTCCCAGGCAGCGATCGCATGGTTTCTAATCGTCCGCTCCCAATCCGGAATAACAAGCTCTTCGTCCACTTCAAGTTTGCTGCCAAGACCATCACACGTTGGGCACGCGCCATACGGACTGTTAAAAGAAAACAAACGCGGCTCAAGCTCTCCTATAGAAAAGCCGCAATATGGACAAGCGTGGTGCTGGTTAAACAGCAGTTCCTCTTCTCCAATTACATCTATTAGCCCTTTTCCTCCGCTTAAATCAAGAGCAGTTTCCAGAGAGTCAGCAAGACGGGTTTCTACGCCATCTTTAATTACGATGCGATCCACAACTGCTTCGATGTCATGCTTTTTATTTTTCTCAAGATTAAATTCTTCACTGACTTCCCGCATTTCACCATCAACCCGGACACGGACAAACCCTCTTTGTTTCAGGTCTTCAAGAACCTTCACATGCTCTCCTTTCCGCCCTGACACAAGCGGAGAGAGAATCTGCATTTTGGTACGCTCCGGGTAAGCAAGCATACGGTCCACCATCTGCTGCACCGTTTGAGACGAGATCTCAACATTATGCTTCGGACAGACAGGCCGGCCTATTCTTGCAAACAAAAGCCGTAAGTAATCATATATCTCCGTTACCGTGCCCACCGTGGAGCGGGGATTACGGCTTGTTGTTTTTTGGTCAATAGAAATGGCTGGAGACAGCCCTTCAATCGAATCGACATCTGGTTTATCCATTTGCCCTAGAAACTGCCGGGCATACGCAGATAAGGACTCGACATAGCGGCGCTGGCCTTCAGCGTAAATCGTATCAAATGCAAGCGATGATTTACCCGAACCAGACAGCCCTGTAAAAACGACCAGCTTATCTCGCGGGATTGTCACATCAATATCTTTTAAATTGTGGGAACGAGCACCTTTTATTCGTAAGTTTTCAAGAGCCATAGAGGTCATCCTTCCGCTTTTAATTCAAGTACCATATCACGAAGCTCTGCAGCCCGTTCAAACTGAAGATCTCTGGCTGCCTGCTTCATTTCTGCTTCTAATTCGTCTATTACTTTTTGACGTTCCTTCTTGCTCATTTTTTCAAGGGCCGGCTTGTTAAAGTCCCCTTCTTCCTCAGAAGCGATCGTTGCCTGAATTAAATCAGGAATGTCTTTTTGAATGGTTTTTGGAGTAATACCATGTTTTTCATTATAGGCTTTCTGTATTTCACGGCGGCGGTTCGTTTCGTTGATGGCAACATCCATTGAATCTGTTATTTTATCAGCATACATAATAACGTGCCCATTAGCGTTCCTTGCCGCACGGCCCATGGTCTGGATCAGCGAGCGTTCGGCACGGAGAAAGCCTTCTTTGTCCGCATCGAGTATAGCAACGAGAGAAACTTCCGGGATATCCAGTCCTTCACGGAGCAGGTTGATTCCTACGAGTACGTCAAATTCTCCGAGCCGGAGCTGGCGTATAATATCAATCCGTTCTAATGTTTTAATATCGGAATGTAAATATTTTACACGTATACCAACTTCTTTTAAATAAGCCGTTAAATCTTCTGCCATTTTTTTTGTTAACGTCGTGACAAGCACCCGCTCTTTTCTGTCTTTCCGTTCATTAATTTCTCCGATTAAGTCATCGATCTGCCCTTCAATCGGCCGAACATCGATCGTCGGATCCAGAAGTCCGGTCGGCCGGATGATTTGTTCCACCATTTCAGGCGAATGCTCAAGCTCATATGGTCCAGGTGTAGCTGATACATACACGGCCTGTCGCACACGTTTTTCAAATTCTTCGAATTGAAGCGGCCGGTTGTCCATTGCAGACGGCAGGCGGAAGCCGTGATCCACCAATACACTTTTACGGGCCCGGTCTCCATTGTACATGCCACGGACCTGCGGAAGTGTCACATGGGATTCATCGACCACTATTAAAAAATCATCTGGAAAGAAATCAAGGAGCGTATAGGGAGATTCACCTGGTTTACGAAACGTCAGATGGCGGGAATAATTTTCAATGCCGGAGCAAAAACCCATTTCTTTCATCATTTCGATATCGTAATTGGTGCGCTGTTCAAGGCGCTGGGCTTCCAGCTCTCTGCCTTTTTCCCGAAAATGAGCCAGCTGTTCTTCGAGTTCTTTTTCAATATTTTTAATTGCCCTCGTCATTTTCTCTTCTCTCGTAACAAAGTGAGACGCCGGGAAAATCGCCACGTGATTGCGCTCTCCGAGAATTTCTCCGGTAAGAGCGTCCACTTCCGTTATTCTGTCTATTTCATCACCGAAAAACTCCACTCGAATGCAATGTTCGTCTCGTGAAGCCGGAAAAATTTCTACGACATCACCGCGCACACGGAATGTCCCGCGCACAAAATTTATGTCATTACGCTCGTACTGAATATCGACGAGTTCGCGGAGCACGTCATCTCTTTCCATTTCCATGCCTGTACGAAGAGAAAGCACTAGGTCACGGTACTCTTCCGGCGAACCTAAACCATAAATACAGGATACACTGGCGACAATGATGACGTCATTTCTTTCAAATAATGCGCTCGTAGCAGAGTGTCGCAATTTATCTATTTCATCATTTATACTGGCGTCTTTTTCTATATACATATCCGTCTGTGGAATATATGCTTCCGGCTGGTAATAGTCATAATAGCTGACAAAATATTCAACTGCGTTATTTGGAAACAGCTCTTTAAACTCACTGTAGAGCTGTCCTGCCAAGGTTTTATTATGTGCGATGACAAGGGTTGGCTTATTAACTTCTTTTATAACATTGGACACAGTAAATGTTTTACCCGTTCCTGTGGCACCAAGCAATGTCTGGTGTTTTTTGCCTTCTTTTATTCCTTTTGTTAAAGCTTTAATTGCCTCAGGCTGATCCCCTTCCGGATCATATTTGGAAACTAAATCAAAGGTTTCATTCATGAGCCCTATCCCTCGCTTCGTTTAAATCACTACTTACATCTTTTCAATACTGCTTATACATTATACCACATAACACGTCAATTTAAACGATTTTTACGAATATATGTTCGTATTTTTATTTTCCAGAAAGACCGCGAGCTGAACAATATTTATCTCAAGCAGTGGACGGTTGAATCGTGTAAGCAGTTCGCTAGGCGGACTCACGTTCCGCTAATTTCTTCTTTTCTTACTGATTTAACGTGCTTGAGGACCTCAGTTACGCTAATGGCTGTATTTTTTGAGAAAATCATCAATTTCACATGAAATAACGGAATAAGGGTCCGCGTGCCCGTCTATTTCTAACATTTTTACGAATATAAAAAAACGAGGGGCCGTTCCCAACAACTTTTTTATAATTAAACAGTGCAAAAAGTGCAAAAAACGACGGTATAATTTTTTCCGTCGTTAAGGTCCTGTTTTCTGATGTTTCGATACTCGCCATCCTACAGGAATGGCTGCAGCAAGAGAAACAGCTGCTATAATCATCGTTCCCACCCCTAGGTTCCACGGCTGTAATGCTGCTGTCACCATAAGAGCAACAGAGACGCCGCCAATAAAACTGTGGGTAAGCCTCACACCTGCCAGGATAAGAAAAAACGGGAGAATTACCGCTCCCACTACTGTCACCACAAACCATCAGTCCTTCTTTACTTCAATAGAGGAGAAGTTACCAGTAGTTTTAGTTTTTCCCCCTCTATTACGCTTCTTTTGTCATTATTTCCGGAAAATCCTGTTCTTTTACTAATAGTACACCGAGCTCATGATGCTCATTGTCATATACTGCGGATTGAGTATGTCTGATTTCTCCTTGAACATCACATACTTCTACTTTACAGTAAGCAGAATTTTTCTGAAGAGAATCATAAAATTCACTTTCATTGTTTACAGGCTGGCCGTTTACTTTCATTATTACTTCGCCAGGTTTCATTCCCATTTTTTCTGCGGGCGATTCAGGAAGCACCCCAAGAATACAGATACCATGCTGACGTAATCGGAAAAAAGGGGTGTGAGACCGTTCTTTTCCTTTTATCCAGAGTGTGAGTATTTCTCTTGCAGCCACCGCAAAAATGGCTGTATATAATACCATAGCCGGAGCATAAAAAGCTGCTGCCGTGCTTATCCCCGTGATAATTGCTAGTACCATAACGCGCTGTCCTGCTAATTTCATAGCAGCTGAGGGAAGAGTAGAAAATATACTGTATTTAACTCCAATCGCAAACGGTACGAGAGAAAGAGATAAACCTTCATCCCCTATAGATAACACAGGCCACCAGTTCAAAGCTTCCAGTGTACCGCCCGGAACAAAAATGAAAGCCGGAATGAACCAGATACGCTGGAGCCGGTGTGCTCCAATCCATTTTCCACGTGAGCTTTTCACTACAATAGGAGAGGTATGGTTCTTGCCATTTCTCCATATGAGCAGTCCTTCGGCAAGCATTAGCACAGTAAGGAGTACAAGAGCTGGACGGTAATCGGCTTGTCCCAGCTCAGACAATAAGCTGTCCACCCATCCGTAGCCGCTCTCCATCCCCGGTAAAAACAACGCTAAGATAATAGCCAGCCCAATAGTATAGGAAGGAGAAAGCCAGCGGATTCTCCCAAGAAGGATAAACAGAAACATGATACTTCCGACCAGTACTAGAAAAGCAAAAGGCACCGTTAAACCCGTCGCAAAAATTACAATAGATAGTGCAATCCCAGTCAGCAGACCGGGTAAAAGCGGTGCGGTAACGTCAAATACCGCTTGATACACCCGTGTATGAAAAGCGGCCCTCTCTCTTTTCACACGAACATAACCAAGTATAAACATCGTGATTGGAATAATATATGTAAGCGGATGCGCAAAAAAACGCCCCAGACCTTTTAATACTTCTATGCCAAAAACATCCATGGCGGCATCTCCTTTATGGTAGATGGATCGGTTTCGTATGCTTAGAAGATAACACCGCAACATTAAAAATTATATTCTAATGGGGCGGATGAGCGCAGCAGAGCGCTCATTTCATTAAGAAGTTTGTTCGCTGACTACTTCTAGTGCTTTTTCTAATTGTTTATCGTTTTCGGGATCACGAATTAATTCAAGCAGATCCTGATTTAACCGACTGACCGTTTCTTCGTCTATAATCCCTGTTTCATCGAGGTCTTCTTCGGCTGCCTGGAAGGATGCCACAGCTTCAGCTGTCTGCTCATCAAAATAGCCATCCGTACGACCGGGATCGTGCCCTAGCCCTTCCAACATCTGCTGCGCTATTTTCACTTGTTCTCCGACAGATTCCTGCTTCAATTCTTCCTCAGGCGCCAAAACTGCTGAATAGAAGTATTCTGGCTGCCTGACTTCAATTGTAGGCTCCACCCCTTCTTCATTGATCCAGTTTCCATCCGAAGTGAGCCACTTAAACATAGACAGTTTCAATTCGCTGCCGTCTCCAAGCTGCATCGATTGCTGCACTGTACCTTTACCGTAAGTAGTTTCACCAACTAAATCATAACCGCCTGCTTCTTTTAAGGCAGCCGCTAATATCTCAGAGGCAGATACACTTCCTTCATCAATAAGGCCGACAATAGGATAATCTTTTCTTTCATCAAGCTTGGAAATGGAGCGAACTGTTTCTCCATTTGGATCTTCAATTTGAACCACTGGTTCTCCACCAGGGATAATTAAATCACCTATATCTTCAACACTGTTCAAAAATCCGCCCGGGTTGCCGCGCACATCCACAATTAATCCATTCATACCTTCTTCTTCCAGCTTGGTTAAATGCTCTTCAAATTCTTCTGCTGTGCTCTCAGAAAAAGAAGTTAGTTCAAGATGGCCGATTGTTTGACCATTTTCTTCTATCGTTTCTGAACGAACCGTTTCTACTGGAATTTCATCGCGTTCTACTTCTACCTCAAATGGGTCCGAAGAGCCTCTCTGCACAGTGAGAGTGACATTGGATCCTTTTTCTCCGCGGATTTTAAGTACCGTTTCATTCAGAGAATCGCCTTCTGTACTTTCGCCGTCCACTTTTAGAATTTGGTCATTGGGCTGCAACCCAGCTTCTTCAGCAGGAGAATCACGAAATGGTGAAACAATCGTCACTATATCATCTACCATGCTTACCTCTGCACCAATGCCTTCAAAGGAAGATTCAAGTGACTGACTGAACTCATTTGCTGTTTCTTGATCCATATAAGCCGAATGAGGGTCATCCAGCTCTTTTACCATTCCTTCAAGAGCTCCTTCAAGCAGCTGTTTTTCATCAACATCTTCTACATACTGCTCGTTAATCATTTGATACACTTGTTCAATTTTTTCCATTCCTGCTTCTGCAGCTTCTGACGACTCTTCACTTTGCTCAATGTTCTCTACTTGATTATTGGCATTAGAAGCAGACCGGGAAGGGTCTTCTTCTGTATCTTTTATTGACATTCCAGCAAACACACCGCCAGCTCCTGCTACTAACACAGCGCCGGTAACTGCTGCTGCCGCTTTTGTTTTCCATTTCATTATGTTTATCCACCCCAGCTCTGTTTCATAGCATGTATCTTGCAAGCTAGTTATTATATGCAGAGAAAAGAGCAAATAGAATCGCCGCTCCTTTTTTTTCATACATTCTGCTTCCTTTTATTCTAGCATGAAAAATGCACTCAACAAATACTATAATTGAAAAACAAAATAATAATAGACAGGGCTTTTACAGCTTCCTTTACGTCCATCATTATTCTCTCTTTATTTCTTAAAAATAGTGATAAGCTGCCATTTAGGCGTTCACCTGACATTTTAAAAATTTATTTATATTTTTATTTTCATTTGCACAGCACTGAAAGAAAAAGGTACAGTGAAAGAAAAGGAAGGTGGGTATAATGAAAAAAATATATATGGATTTTAATGCCAGCACCCCGCTTGCTCCGGAAGTGAAACAAATTATTAATGATCTGGGTGATGGCGCTTACGGCAACCCATCTGCTTCTCACTGGGCCGGCTCTCCAGCTAAAATGGCTGTAGAAAAAGCACGGCAGCAAGTTGCAAGTTTGATAGGCGCAGCGTCAGAAGAAGTGATATTCACAAGCGGCGGCACCGAATCCAATAACCATGTACTTAAAGGTATTGTTGAAGCTAACCATAGGAAAAAAACTCATATTGTAACTACAAAAGCAGAACATCCTGCCATCCTCGAACCATGCAGGTATCTAGAAAAAAAACATGGTGTTTCTGTCACATATATTGATACGGATACTTATGGACAAATTCATCCGGAAGATATAAAAAAAGCCATAACAGACAACACGATTCTTGTTTCAGTGATGCATGCCAATAATGAAACCGGAACCATTCAGCCGCTTGAAGAAATTGCAGAGATTACCCGTCGGCACAGCATTCCTTTTCATACAGATGCGTCTCAATCTCTCGGAAAAATCCCAGTGAACGTTGACAAGCTGGGTGTTGACTTTCTAACGATTGCCGGCCATAAAATTTATGCACCCAAAGGCATTGGAGCGCTGTATATGCGAAGCGGCTGCACACTTCCTTCATTTATGCATGGGGCAGGACATGAACAAGGAAGACGTGCCGGTACGGAAAATGTCATTCTTGCAGGAGCGCTCGGCCAAGCATGCGAATCTGCAAAACAGGATCATAATATAAAAAGAATAAAAGAATTACGAGATCAATTCTGGGTAGAATTGCAAGAAACATTTGGCTCCCTGGTTCACCTGAATGGCCATCCTAATCAGCGGCTGCCGAATACATTAAATGTCAGTTTTATAGGGTACACAGGACAAGAAATTCTCGAGCGTGTTCCTGAGCTTGCCGCTTCCACTGGTGCCGCCTGCCACTCTGGAACAGTTCAGCTTTCTTCTGTGCTGGAAGCTATGGGTGTTGATGAAGAAACCGGGAAAGGAGCTGTCCGTTTCAGCCTTGGGCGTTATTCAGAGGAGAAAGATGTTCGTGTTGTAATGGAGAGACTAAAAGAAGTTTTATAGATTGGGAACAAAAGCGCAAGCGCCATGTTCAGCCTCGACAGGTAAATGTTCTTCAGTCATGAAAGGCGCTCTTTGCCTTTCATGACTGGAGGTTATTAAACCCCGAGAGGCTGGGCGCTGAAGTTAGACGCGGATCAAACAATATGGTGATAGTTATCCACAACTTGTAAAAACATAATTTCCTAAACAATAAAAAAGGAGTGCCTCCGAGGGAGACACTCCTTTTCTATTATTCTAAAAGTCTACGTAATTACGAGGGTTTACCGAGTTGGATTTTGATCCGTTCCACGGTCCTTCATGAACTTCAAAGTGAAGGTGAGGACCTTGAGAAGCACCTGTATTCCCCATCATGCCAATTTTGTCTCCTTTAGAAACACTCTCTCCAGCGGAGGCACTGATTGACGACATATGCGCATAAAGCGTTGTGACCTGCTTGCCATCGACGCGGTGAGAAATCATCACCGTATTACCGTAGCCGTTCATATATTTTGCCTGCACAACCGTGCCGTCCTCTGCTGCAACAATTGGTACATTCGAACGGCCGCCCTGTCCAATATCCGTACCATGATGCATTCTGCCCCAGCGCGGACCGTATTCAGAAGTTACCGCACCGGTTGCAGGTCTTGTTAATTTCCCGCTTCCACTATCTGGTGGTACATCACTGCTGGAACTGGCACTGCTTTCTGAGCTGCTGCCGCTGGATCCGAAAGATGAATTCTCGGTTTGTTCTCTTTCATGCTGCTTCCGTTCTTCCTGGCGTTTTTCGTATGCTTTTAATTCTTTTTCAGCAGCTTCTTCCTGCTTCTTAAGAAGCTCTTCTTCGTCCTCAAGCGAAATAAGAGCATCTTCTAAGAGCTCCTCCTCCTCTTCAAGATCGCCTAAAATATCACTTTTTTCTTCTTTTTGTTCTTCTAATTTCTCTTTTAAATTTTCCAATTCATCCAGGCTTTCTTCAAGAGAAGCTAACTCTTCTTCTACTTTTTCTTTTGCTTCTTCTAACTCTTCCTGGTCTTTAATATGTGCCTCTAAAATTTCTCTATCTTGTTCTGCAATGGTGTTCAGCGCAGACACTCGGTCAAGAAAATCGCCGAAGCTTTTTGCTCCCATGAGCACTTCTATATAATCAACAGAACCGCCGTTTTGATACATAGCGCGGACCCGGTCTTTTAACAGCTCATCGCGCTCTTCAATCCGCTTTTCAAGCTCTTTGATGCGGTCTTTCAGTTCATCAATGCGTTCTTCTGTATCTTCTACTTCGTCTTCTTTTTCCGAAATTTTTTCGTTCGTCTCGGTCATTTCTTCATCAATCTGGCGAAGCTCTTTTTCTACTTTTTTTATTTCGTCCTCGAGCTCTTCCATTTCTTTCTTTGTTTCTTCTGAATCTGCTTTGTTGCTGTTTCGCTTTTCTTCTAAATCACTTAGCTTCTGCCTTAGTTCAGAGCTGGCATCTGCTGTATTATCTGAAGTTCCGTACGCAAAGCCGACAGTAATAACAGCAAATGCAATTAAACTCCTAACTATTTGTTTCCTCATCCCCAGTTTTCCTCCTCTATACTTTTCCATGAACAAAAGCGTTATACTTTTAAAAACTTACGAACGGATGTAAGACTTCCCCAAACGCCGACCAGCGCTCCTATTCCAAGGAGAACAAGCGTTACCTGCAAGGTCAGCGGATAGACCGGCAGAAGTTCTGCAAAATTCAACCGCAAACGATCTGCGAAGTTATCATAAAGATAGTGGTAGCCCGCCATAATAGCGGCTATTGGCAGTACCGCTCCCAGTACACCGAGCAGCAAGCCTTCTATAAAGAACGGCCAGCGTATAAAGCCGTTTGTTGCCCCTACTAGTTTCATAATTTGAATTTCTTTTTGTCTAGCTACGATCGTCAGCTTGATCGTATTTGAAATTAAAAACATTGCAGTAAACATAAGCCCGAGTACAAGCACAATGCCTATGGTACGAAGAACATTGGTCACGTTAAACAGCTGTTCAACTACCTGTTCACCGTAATCGACCCGGTCTATGTGAGGCAGTTCCTCTGCCTCCGATGCAACCTGCTCGGTCAGCTGCGGATCGGCAGCATGTACAATAAATGCATCATTCAGTGGATTTTCATCGCGAAGAGACTCAAACGCTTCTCTATCTTCTTCTCCAAGGCTTTCTATTAATTCATCAAGCCCTTCATCTTTTCCCAAATATGTAACACTCTCTACGTTATCTATCTGTTTGAGTCCTTCTTCTAATTCTTCTTGGTCTTCATCTGTTGCTGTTAAATCAACATAAACCCTAACTTCTACGTCTTCTTCAACAGAAGACATGAAATGATTCATGTTCATAATAAGAATTAAAAAGACACCAACTACCATCAGCATAATCGTTACTGCGCTAATGGAAGCAAAACTCATCCAGCCATTGCGTCCGAGATTTTTCATCCCTTCTTTTCCATGACGTACAAGGGTTCTACCTTTCATATCCGTAGTCCCCCCTTAGCTCATCACGAACAATTCGGCCGGAATCAATCGCGATAACCCGTTTTTTGATCGTGTTTACAATTTCGCGATTATGGGTAGCCATTAAAATAGTCGTTCCCCGGCTGTTAATATCCTCAAGGATATCCATAATCTCCCATGAGGTATCCGGGTCCAGGTTTCCAGTAGGCTCGTCCGCTATCACCACACGCGGTTTGTTAACAATAGCACGCGCTATAGATACTCTCTGCTGTTCGCCTCCTGATAATTCATCCGGTAAAAATCGTGCTTTATTTTTTAGTTTAACAATATCAAGCACTTCCATAACTCGTTTTCTTATGACGTCGCGTGGTTCTTCAATAACTTCAAGTGCAAAAGCAACATTTTCAAAAACAGATAACTTTGGGAGCAGTTTAAAATCCTGAAATACTACCCCGATTTTACGGCGTAAATACGGTACATGCTTTTCTTTCAAAGTGGTAAGGTCCGAACCGTTTATCACAATACTTCCTTCTGAAGGTTTCTCCTCACGGTAAATCATTTTAATAAACGTTGATTTCCCGGCACCGCTTGGCCCTACCACGTATACAAATTCTCCTTTTTCAATCAGAATGTCGATATTATTCAAGGCGTTCACACCATTAGAATACGTTTTCGACACATCAATCATTTCTATCATACTCATCACTTCCTGAAGCAAACAATTTCTAAGCTGGGTCGACAAAGGTGCTTGTCCGCTGCTTCCTGAACATATTTTTACATGAAAAGATACTTGGCAGTACCAAGCATATAGTGAGTCATCGGTGTTTTGAAATTTTTTGTTGAAAAAAGTAAAGAAAGATAAGTTTATGTCATCTTCCACTGAAACATTATATCATCTTTCCAACCGAAAAAACGCTATAAAAGTATTACATTTTTGTTTCAATGGTAATGAGAAATAAAAAAAAGTCGTGAAATCGTGAGAGTAAAGGGGTTTGATGATGCATAGGGGTTGTAATAATTAAAAAGAAAAAGTGTAGGAAAAAAGTCTTGATTTCGTGAGAGGGCAGGACCGGAAATTCCGGTCCATATACACCGATTATTGGTCTGCAACCCAGGCTGCGACGTTATCCGCTTCTTCGCCTTCAATGATGTCTGCTGGCATACCGCCTCCACCATTATCAATCATTTCGCGTACTTCATCCTCAGAGTGTCCTCCTGGAAGCTCCGGACCGCTTGCGCCTTCCAGGTTCTCACCATGACATTGCGCACAGTTTGCTTGATAACTTTCTTCAGCAGCTGTTTCATCATATGTCTCGCCGCCTTCACCGCCGCCAGATTCACCTTCGTCTTCTTCTCCGCCTCCACAGGCTCCAAGAATAAGTACGGCACTGCCTGCGATCGCCATGAGAAATTTTTTCATGATGGTTGTCCTCCCTCGTTCAAATTAATAAATGATAATTCTTCCAAATATCGCTCACTTATTATACCCTACTATTTCTTTTTTAAAACCCTCTCCAAGTACTTCCGCAGCGTTTGTCACTACCACAAAAGCCTGAGAATCAACAGATTGAACCAATTGTTTCAATTTTGTGACCTCATTTCGGTTTACTACACACATTAATACCGGCCGGGGGTGGTTGGTATATCCCCCATGAGCATCTAATTTGGTGACGCCGCGGTCTACTTTATTTAAAATAACGTCCAGTACTTCGTTTTCCGCAGCGGTAATAATGAACGCTACTTTTGCATATCCCACGCCTGTTTGAACGATATCGATTGTTTTTCCAGTTACAAATAAACCGATTAAAGCATAAAGGGCAAATTCAAGACTGAAGACAAAGGCTGACGTCGCAACAATCAGTCCATCCATAACAAACACACAGACCCCAAGTGAAATGCCAGTATATTTATGTATAATCTGTGCGGCAAGGTCGGTACCGCCGGTAGACGCATGCGCACGGAACACTAAGCCTAGCCCAAGACCAACCCCTATACCTCCAAATAAAGCACCTAGCAGCGGATCATCTACGGCTGGCTGAATATTCCTTGTCATATAGACCACTAACGGAAGAAATAACGTGCCAATTAAGGTTTTTCCTCCGTATTTCCAGCCTCCCAGAAGAACGATTCCCGCGATAAACAGCGGGATATTCAGAGACCATAGGGTAACAGCCGGCTCAATTGCAGCCACATCATAAATAATAGTGGCAAGACCGCTTAATCCCCCGGAGGCAATACGGTTTGGCAGCAAAAATAGGTTATAAGATACAGCTACTATCGCTGAGCCTAAAAAAATAAACAATGAATTGAGAACCAGCTGCACGTTCTGCGGCATTGGTTCCCGCCGTTTATCCCAATTCCACATCCCGTATTCCTCCTGATGTCAGCAGCTCATTTGCCGCCGTTTAATATGCTTTTACGGCTCCGCCTTCGACCAGTAATGTTTGGCCGGTCACGTAAGTATTCGCTCCAGATCCAAGAAAAACAACCTGCTTAGAAAATTCTTCAGGGGTTCCATAACGTCCTGCCGGTATAGAAGCTTCACTTTCGGCTCTAACGTCTGCAAGCGTTTTGCCCAGGCGCTCTGCTTTCTTTTCATCTAAGGTTTTGGTACGATCGGTCGCAATCCGGCCAGGACCTACAGTATTAATAAGTACTCCGTCAGGCGCCAGCTCTCTTGCTAAGCTTTTCGAAAGTCCCGCTATGCCCATGCGAAAAGTGTTGGAAAGTATTAAATGGTCCACCGGTTCTTTTAATGAAGAAGATGCAATATTTACGATTCGTCCTTCATTCTTTTTTAATTCAGGAAGCGCAGCACGAATAGCGCGGATAAAACTAAACAATGTCAGCTCAAACGCTTGCTGCCAATCACTATCTTTCATGTCTGCAAATGTACCGGCAGGAGGACCTCCGGAGTTATTAACGAGCACATCAATACGGCCCATTTTGTCTCTGGCTTGTTCCATTAGTGCTTTGATATCCTCTGCTTTAGAGACATCACATGTTTTCCAATACACCGGACTGCCGCTTTCTGTTTCAATTTCTTTGGCAGTTTTCTCCAACGCTTCTTCGTTTCTTCCCGAAAGCATCACCCTCGCTCCTTCGAGCGCAAATTGTCTAGCAGATGCTTTACCAAGCCCTTTACTTGATGCTAACACCACAGCAGCTTTCCCTTTTAATTCAAGATCCATTTTCAGCCTCCTCAACCTATGGGTAAAATTTTATTTTTGCAACCCTTTACAAAAATGCACCATCTAAAAATTCTTATGGTACATCCCATAAGGGTTGAGCATAAATAAGACGAGCCGGCCCTTTTTCAGGGCCAGGCCCTAATGCTTTAAGCCTTCATGCTCGAACGCAAATATTCATCAATAAACGGATTGATATTTCCGTCCATCACAGAAGACGTATTACCGATTTCAAGGTTGGTTCGATGATCTTTTACCATATTATAAGGATGGAATACATAAGAGCGAATCTGACTCCCCCAGCCGATCTCTTTTTGTTCCCCTCTGATTTCATTAATTTCTTTTTGCTGCTCTTCCATTTTTTGCTGATAGAGTTTTGCTCTAAGCATTTTCATCGCTCGTTCTCGGTTTTTAATCTGAGAACGTTCGTTTTGACATGTTACAACCGTATTGGTTGGAAGGTGGGTGATCCGCACAGCCGAATCGGTCGTATTGACATGCTGGCCGCCAGCCCCGCTGGAGCGGTACGTGTCAATTTTGAGGTCTTCCGTATTAATCTCTACCTCGACGTCATCGCCCATCTCCGGCATCACTTCACAAGATACAAAAGAAGTGTGGCGCCGGCCTGATGAGTCAAATGGAGAAATCCGCACCAGCCGGTGAACTCCTTTTTCTGCTTTCAAATAACCATATGCATTGTGGCCTTTGATAAGAAGCGTTACACTTTTTACCCCCGCTTCATCTCCTGCTAAATAGTCAAGAGTTTCTACAGAAAAGCCTTTTTGTTCGGCCCATCGCTTATACATACGTAAAAGCATTTCTGCCCAATCCTGTGATTCCGTACCGCCGGCGCCAGGGTGAAGTTCCAAGATGGCATTGTTTTTATCATAAGGTTCGCTTAAAAGCATTTGCAGTTCAAAATCATTTAATTTCTGGTTCAGTTCTGTCACGCCATTTTCAAGCTCTTTTTTCAAGTCTTCATCGTCTTCTTCTTTGACGAGCTCATAGGACACTTCAAGGTCATCATACATGGTGGAAAGCTCTTTATACCCGTTCACCGTGTCTTTTAATACATTTGATTCATCGATTACTTTTTTCGATTCATCCGGGTTGTCCCAAAAATCAGGTTCGGTCATTTTTTCTTCTAGTTCCGCAATACGCTCCTCTTTTTCAGAGAGGTCAAAGAGACCCCCTAAAGTCCGCTAAACGCTTAGCCATACTAGAAAGATTATTGCGAATGTCTGACATATCCATAACAAGTCACCTCGTGTAAAGTTTATTGTTTATTCTCAAGCAAAAAAGAGGAGGAGGCGCGCTCCCCCTCATTTCATTTATTATTGGGCTGCTTCCTGCCGGCCGTGGCAGTGCTTATACTTTTTGCCGCTTCCGCACGGGCAGGGTTGGTTTCTTCCGACATTTTCTGTTTTGCGAATCGGCCGCCGTTTTGTGTTTTGGCGCTCCGTGTTGTCGCCGTGGACAGCTTTTCCTTCCGCCACTTCTTCACGTTCGAGGTTGTTGCGAACTTGTGCTTTCATCACGTACGTAGCAACTTCTTCTTCAATGGACTCTACCATTTCTTCAAACATGTTAAAGCCTTCAAATTTATACTCGCGGAGCGGATCATTCTGCCCATAAGCTCTCAGATGAATACCCTGACGAAGCTGGTCCATTTGATCAATGTGATTCATCCATTTACGGTCTACGGCGCGGAGCATAATTACTCTTTCAAATTCGCGCATCGTTTCTGCTGTCATTTCTTCTTCTTTTTCTTCATAGCGTGCGTACACTTTTTCTAATACAAGCTCTGTAATTTCCTCTGGTTCTAATCCTTTAACGTCTTTTTCTGAGATATCATCCGCTGCAAGGACGGTTCCTTTCAAGTAGTTAACTAGCGCCTCAAGGTCCCAATCTTCCGGTACCGTACTTTCCGGAGTATGCAAGGCAACAGCTCGTTCTACTACTGATTTAATCATGTTTTTCACAATTTTACTGAGATCATCGGATTCGAGCACTTCCATACGCTGGGCATAGATGATATCGCGCTGTTCGCGCATAACATCATCATATTGAAGGATTTGTTTACGAGCATCAAAGTTATGGCCTTCTACGCGTTTTTGGGCTTGTTCAACGGCCCGGCTCACGAGCTTACTTTCAATAGGCTGATCTTCTTCCATCCCTAAACGCTCCATCATGCCACGCATGTTATCCGAACCGAACCGGCGCATCAGCTCATCTTCCATCGATAGATAAAACTGAGAAGCACCCGGGTCACCTTGACGACCGGAACGACCGCGCAGCTGATTGTCAATACGGCGGCTTTCATGACGTTCTGTACCAATTACATACAGTCCGCCAATATCTGTGACGCCGTCCCCGAGTTTAATGTCAGTTCCGCGCCCGGCCATGTTGGTAGCAATCGTAACTGCTCCTTTTTGACCTGCATCTTCTATAATCTTCGCTTCGTTTTCATGGTTTTTCGCATTCAGGACATTATGGGGCACTTTTCTCTTTTTCAGCATCCGTGAAACAAGTTCGGAGGTATCGACACTTACCGTACCCACAAGTACCGGCTGACCTGATTTATAAAGCTCTTCTATTTTTTCTGCTACGGCTTTAAATTTGCCTTCGCGGGATTTATAAATCATGTCCGGTTTATCCTCACGAATAATCGGCTTGTTTGTTGGAATGGCCGTGACGTTCATGCCATATATATTGCGGAATTCTTCTTCTTCTGTTTTAGCAGTACCTGTCATCCCGGCAAGCTTGTCGTACATGCGGAAATAGTTTTGGAACGTGATGGAAGCAAGAGTCATGCTTTCCTTCTGCACCTGCAGGCCTTCCTTAGCCTCGATCGCCTGGTGAAGGCCGTCACTGTAGCGGCGTCCCTTCATCAATCGTCCGGTAAACTGGTCCACAATAACAACTTGTCCTTCATCAACGACATAATCAGTGTCCCGATGCATCGAAACATGGGCCTTCAACGCCTGGTTGATATGGTGAATGAGCTGCACATGCTTTTGATCAAACAAGTTATCAATTTGAAATGCCTGTTCTGCTTTGTTAACCCCTTCTTCTGTCAGTTGAACATTTTTTGTTTTTTCGTCATACGTATAATCTTCATCCAGCTTCAAGCGGCGGACAAAGGCATCTGCTGCCATATACAGCTTGGTCGACTGCTCCACAGAACCCGAAATAATAAGCGGCGTTCTCGCTTCATCAATTAAAATAGAGTCCACTTCATCGACCACTGCAAAATGAAGTGGCCGCTGCACCATTTTTTCTTTGTACAGCACCATGTTATCGCGCAAATAGTCAAAACCGAACTCATTATTCGTACCATAGGTAATATCAGCCAGATAAGCTTCCCGTTTTTCTTCTTTTGTCATTCCTTTTTGGTTCAACCCAACGCTAAGGCCTAGAAAACGGTACAGTTCCCCCATCGTTTCGCTGTCACGGCCGGCAAGATAGTCGTTGACAGTTACGACGTGAACTCCTTTTCCAGCTATAGCGTTAAGATAAACCGGCATCGTAGCAACAAGGGTTTTCCCTTCCCCGGTTTTCATCTCGGCAATGTCGCCGTCATGAAGGACAATCGCCCCCATTAACTGAACGCGGAAAGGCGTTAGTCCAAGAACACGGGTGGATGCTTCTCGTACGACCGCAAAAGCTTCCGGAAGCATTTTTTCAAGAGATTCACCATTGTTATAACGCTCTTTAAATTCTTCTGTTTTAGCTTGCAAATGATCATCAGTAAGCTGTTTCATTTCTTCTGCGTAACTTTCTATTTCATCCACCGTTTTTTGCAGTTTTTTCAAGCTTCGCTGATTCGTATCACCGATTACTTTTTTTAGTAAACCGATCATGACGCTATCATCGTCCTCTCTTATCCGTCTATCGGAATGTATCTGAAAAGCGTGCGGTTCATAAAGGGACCGCATGATAAGCCTTGCGCTTTTCTTAGTTAAAGAAGGTACTATTTTGTAAAGCTTAGTCCCTTCCCAGTATATGGAGAATCTTTTCACACTTATTCATCATTTTATCAGTTTCCGCGGCTCCTTACAACGGGGCGAGGAGGCGGGCCAAAGGAAGGGCTGGGACAAAACCCAGTAATTAAAAAGAGTGGTACCCGCCAATACGTTGGTGAGTACCACTCTTTTTTTAATAAAATTCTAAAATGAAGTACGCAAAAAGGATACCTTCTGATAAAGTTAAAGTACACACACCAAAACAGTATCGGAGGTATCCTTATGTTTAAACATTATACCATGAATCAAGTCATTTTGCCGTTAGATTTAGAAATAAAACTTCAAGAAAATGATATAGCCTATGCCGTCAACGATGTCGTAGAGAGTATTCCGGATGAAGCATTCACTGGATTTTTGCGTAAAACAGGCTGTCCGGCTTATCATCCGCGAATGATGATGAAGGTAATTTTATGCGCTTATACGCAATCTGTTTTCTCTGGCAGAAAGATCGAAGGGTTATTGAAAGATAGTGTCCGAATGATGTGGTTAGCTCAAGGGTATGAACCAAGTTACCG
>NZ_JBHFQG010000017.1:0-80242 GCF_041949975.1 Alteribacillus sp. JSM 102045
TATGAAAGTACGCTGGAAGAAGCAAAAAAGATCGAAAAGGTAAAGGAATTTCGCACCTATATCCTTCGAAATTGGAGCCGGATTTTTGACTGGCGAGAAAAGGTAAAAAATCCGCCGGGAGGAGCAAGGAGCCTGGGAGCCATGGAATCCAATCAGCGTCATGTCTCCTTTCGAATGAAAAAAAGAGGCATGCATTGGAGTGCTAAGGGCGGTGAATCCATGGTAAAAATCAAGCAAGGGATATGCAATCAAACGCTTCGGGAAGCTTATCTTAAGCATCAACCTAGAAGTACAAGGCAGCAGCGAGAACTCAGAAAGATCGTGCGCATGACAGAGCATTTGCGCCAGCCTACGCATCCTTCCATTGGGGTAAAAGAAGGATCTGTGGCTCTGTACACCGCCCATTCCACCGCCATGGGAAAGTTAATGAAAAGCTTTCAATGATACCTCCATTTTTTCGGAAGCTTCGAAAGAAGGTTCCGAAAAAGTGGAGGCCACCAAGCGAAGCGCGGTAGCTGGTTTTAAAGCGTACAAAAATAGAGTGCTAAAAATAGTGGTGTTATAACCATGTCGAGAAAAACTTGACGCATACAATATGAGTTTATACTATTGACATAGTGTTAATCCATGTAATATACTAAAAACACATTGTTGGAACAATGATTAGGGAGTCCCCCTCCCCCTCATAGTTCATTTTTCAATACGATTTACTCCCCTTAAAGATCTCCCTCCCCCGGGAGATCTTTTTTCTTATGGTTAAATATATTATCCCTTTTTTTGCTGCCTACATAAAAAATCCCTAAAGTATAGTGAAATAGAAAGCAGCTTTAACTATGAACCGTTTCTATTTATGTATACATTAGGGAAGGACCATCTTCAATACGTTTCTTTTTTGTTTCTTATTCTCATTAATGTTCAGTATATCCTTATTTTACTTAAAATCCATTTAGAAAAGGGTTGCTGTCCATTTCAGCTCCAATTGTAGTGGTAGGTCCGTGACCGCATGCTACTTGAGTGTTTTCAGGGAGGTCAATAAGTTTATCGTGAATAGAATTTAGTAATTCTTGATGGCTGCCTCCAGGAAGGTCTGTTCGGCCGATACTTCCTGAAAATAACACATCTCCAGAAAAAATCGTCTCGCTCTCCGAATGATAAAAGCTCACGCTGCCAGGTGAATGTCCTGGAGTTTCGAACATTTCAAATGAAAACGAGCCAATGGAGAGTTTGCCTTCTCGATTAATGTGGTGATCCGCTTGCTCTGATGTAATGAACTCATCTCCCATAAAAAGAGCAGAACCGTTTTTATGCGGGTCCGTTAACCAATCTTTTTCTTTTTCATGGAGGTATACTTCAATATTATATAATTGTCTTATTTCACTCACCGCTCCTATATGGTCAAAGTGAGCATGAGTTAACAGAATCGCTAACGGTTTCAATTCATTTTCTTGCAGCCATTTTTTTAAAATAGGTGCATCGCCGCCCGGGTCAAATATAACTGCATCTTTTTCATTATCATACAAAACGTAACAATTTGTCTGTAAAGGACCTAATGGTATCTGCTTCCAATTCATAAATATTCCCCCATTTTCTTCTAAGTTTGATGATACTATTATATCAGTGAGTGTATAAGAGTTAAAATTTTTAATGCATGTATTTTTAAAAAAGGGTATAATAAAAATGAATTCTGTCTAATCCAATTAATATAGTTAAAATGAGGAACCAATACATAAAGGGGGGAGTGCTCCATGGCTCTTGGTGTTATGATGCTAGTCGTTGCTATTCTTTGCGGAATAGCCACAATCCGTGAAATTAAAAGAAGAAACTTTTTTGCAGTAGGCTTCGCAGGGATTTCCTTTTTAGTCTTCGGATGGTTCTCAATAATGACCATATTTATAAGCGGAGCGCCAGAGGTATAAAATGCACGGAGAATAAAAAACGAGGTACCATTAAATGGGCCTCGTTTTTTATTTATTTGTTAACAAAAGAAGAATTTCCTACATAAAAAAGCCCTGAATTTATAATGTCTACTGCTATCCTCGGTTTGTACCTTTCCATAATCGCAGTTTTCTCCTGTATATATTCTTCATCTGGTTGAGAAGAAGACCGGTAATAAGCATCCAAAATTCTGATTTCTTCTTCCATTCTATGGTAAGCTTTATCTGCCCATTCTTTAGGCTCATGAAGAATATTATTTTCAATATGTCGTTTAATACGCTGCATACCGCTGTTAACCTGGATAAGTGAATGCATGGGAAAGGTTTGGGCCGGAATAACATTATTTAATTTCTTATGACTAACACGCTCCATCATTTCATTAACAATTTGACCGTGTATTAATTGAAGTCCGAATGATTGTATAATGTCTTTTCTCTGATAAGATATATAAGATATTTTTACATTAACAACAAGCCATGGGAACAAAGGTGACGGCTTTTGTCCTTCTTTGTTTTCTTCGTATAGAATGGTCCAATTCCCAAGGTTTTTGGCAGATTGAAAAATTTGATGCAAACGCGGCGATCCAAAGTGTAGGTATTCCGCTTTTTCGTTTTTTTCTTTTTCTCCATCCGTAATAAAGGTTAGTGTCATGGGCTGCGGAATGCCGCCTGTTTTTTTTATATACTGCCAGTAAAAAGGCCGGTTCATTAATAATTGATCTAACTCTTCTGTAAGCTGTACTTTAAGTCGTTTGTTATCATTTGTAATGATGTCTGCACCGTTAGCTTGAAAGTACCGCTGAATAAATTGATGGAGAACTTTTTGTTCCATAACAGGACACCTTCTCTTTAATTAGATTGCTGCATTAATTCAGAAAGGTGATGCAGTTTTAACTCGATCTCTTTTTCTGAATCAGAAGAATGAAGTGCATCTGTAATATATCCTTCAAATGACGAATAAGAAGTAGAAGCTAAAATAGTATCTAATTCGCCAATAACATTTTCAAACAGTTTAATTTTTTCATATAACAAAGAAAGTATGTGTTCTTCGACCGTATTTTTAACAGCGAAATTATAAACCTCCACGTCTTTTGTTTGACCGAGCCGGTGCAGGCGGCCTATTCTTTGTTCTAATCGCATAGGATTCCAAGGCAGGTCATAATTTATAATGGTGCTGCTAAATTGCAGATTAATTCCTTCACCGGCAGCCTCCGTAGCAATCATTACTTTAGCCCGGTCTTTAAAAAGCTGCTGCATCCATTCTTTTTTACTTCTTTTAAAGCCTCCACGAAAAGGAACAGAAATAATTCCGTGCTGACGTAAAAACCATTGTAAATAAATCTGTGTTGCTCGATATTCGGTAAATATAACCACTTTTTCATTTGTTTGCTGAATGATTTCCAAAGCTTTTTCAGCTTTACTGTTAGAAGAAATATTTTGCAAAAAGGAGATAAGCTGTTCAAATAGCGGATGAGAAATTTCTTCTTGATCATATAAATTTTTTAACGTCAAATAAGCAGCTTCTTTACTGCTGCAAGATTCTCTTAACAATGTGGTGGCAGTAAAGCCATGAATAGCATTTTCCTGGTTATTTTTTAATTGAAACAGCGTATCATAAAATAACCTTTCTTCTTGACTAAAATCTATATAGGTTGAATAAACATTTCGCTTGGTCCATGTAAGGCCAGTTTGATCCCTGCGATTTCTAACCATTATTTTTTGAACAATATGTTTAACAGCTTCCTGTCCTTTTTCTTTAAAAAGTGTTTTGAATTCTTGAACACTACCGAGAAGGCCGGGTTTTAATAAATTTATTAAATGATATAGCTCTCCGGGATTATTCTGGACTGGAGTTGCAGTTAACATCAGGCAAAATTTCTTTTGTAAAAGCCGTGCAAATTCATAGTTTTTCGTTTTAGGGTTTTTTAATTTATGTGCTTCGTCAAAAATAATCATGTCGTATTCTTGTTGAAGAACAATATCTCTGTGCGGCGGGCGCTTTGCTGTGTCAATGGATGCTACGATTATATCAGCTTCTTCCCATAAATAAGCTTTCCTTTGCGTGATCGCTGGGATGTAAAATTTCTCGTTCATCTCTTTTGCCCATTGACCTGTTAAAGAGGCTGGCGCAAGAATCAGTACTTTTTTTACTAAACCGCGGACCATGTATTCTTTTAAAATGAGACCAGCCTCAATGGTTTTTCCTAATCCAACTTCATCTGCAAGAATAGCTTTACCATCCATTTCTTCGATCACTCGTTTTGCGGTTTTTTCCTGATGAGGAAATAACTCAAGAGCAGATAAGTGCTTTTGACACAACAATCCATCGAATGAAGGGGTCGAAGTCCATTGTTCGGATTCATAAGCTAAAGAAAATTGTTCCCATGAAGAAATCAGACGATTTTCATAGTTTTTGTCTTTCGGAAGATTCCATTCCGAAAGAAAGCTTATTTCTGGCTCCATAATGTTCGCCCCTTTGCAGAAAATAGATTGTCAAGTTTTAAGCCTCATGATAGAATAAAAAATAAAAAAAGCAGTATGATTAGTATGGTTCAATTTTGAAAATTTTTATTCATGAAAAGTGAAAAACTCGATTGTTTAAAGGAAAATATTAAAGTAAAGCGGATGATGGCAAAGGGAGAGATCGTTTTATACGGCGCCGAAGGAGCAAGCTGTTATGCAGTGAATCTCTCAGGCAAAAAGACTTTTGCCTGACGCATCTCTGGAGAGAGCTCTGAAAGAGCCACCCACGAAGACATTCTCCTCTTTGGAGAAGAAACTTTCTGGTTGTAGGACAGAGGAACCTTTTATAAAGGGGTTCCTCTATTTTTTTACTTCAGAATCCTTGTTAGCAAATTGCCGTATTCTAAATGAATTCTACGCAGCTGAGGCTTTGATTTAAAAGAGTGTTAATACAGGTCTCATAATTAGTCAGGGTGGTTCTAAGTATTAAAATGAATTTTCTAAAGAAATTTGAATTTCTGAAAAAAGAAGGGCGGTTTGAAGATGAGCAAATTAAAACGTACTACCTTATATCCTTTGTACACGGAATGGGGGGCTAAAACAGTTAATTTTGGGGGCTGGGAGCTGCCTGTACAGTTCACAAGCATTAAAGAAGAGCATCGTGCTGTCCGAGAGAGGGCTGGTTTATTTGATGTCAGTCATATGGGAGAAGCTGAGGTAAAAGGAAGAGGCGCTTTCGAATTCCTGCAATCTGTTATTACAAATGACATGACTAAACTTGAATCAGGAAAAGCTCTTTATACCCTGCTTTGTAATGAAAAAGGCGGTACGGTAGATGATCTATTGATATATCAGCTTGCCGAGAATGATTATTTGCTGGTGCTAAACGCTGCTAATACCGAAAAAGATATTAATTGGTTTAAGCAGCATGCTGGAGAATCAGAGATCATTAACGATGTTTCCTCCTCGTTTGCTCAACTAGCTGTTCAAGGACCAAAAGCTGAACAAATTGTGCAAAGACTAACAAATGAGGATTTAGCACAAATTGGGTTTTTCCGCTTTCACAATAATGTGGATCTTAATGGAATAAACGCGCTTGTCTCTAGAACTGGTTATACCGGGGAAGATGGTTTTGAAATATACTGCAGTGCCGAAAAAGCTCCTTCATTATGGAAGGCAATTTTAAATGCAGGTGAGCCGCATGGGTTGATACCATGTGGACTGGGGGCTCGGGACACACTGCGCTTTGAAGCTCGTCTGCCTCTTTACAGCCAGGAAATAGATGAAACAATCAGCCCTTTAGAGGCAGGCCTTGGGTTTGCTGTGAAATTACAAAAAAATAGTGATTTTATAGGTAAAGAAGCGTTAAAAAAAGAGAAAGAATCGGGAGTCAAACGTAAACTAGCCGGAATTGAAATGGTGGAAAAAGGGATACCTCGAACAGGTTATGAAGTGTTAAATAAAAATGGCATGACCATTGGATATGTTACATCGGGCACGCAATCTCCAACTTTAGACAAAAATGTGGGTCTTGTCCTTATTGAAACTCCATATGCCGAATTGGACACAGAGCTTTATATAAAAATCCGCAACAAAACGGTAAAAGCGGTCGTAGTTCCTGTACCTTTTTATAAAAAGGCTTAAAAAAGGAGGCTAAAACGTTGAATTTTTGTTATTTGCCAATGACAGAAGAAGATAAACAAGAAATGCTAGATTACGTGGGAGTTAAAAGTACGGATGATTTTTTTACCGACATACCAGAAAAAATTCGTTCTCAGAAAGAAATGAATTTAGCTCCTCCTGTTTCCGAATCCGCTCTTATAAAAGAATTTCAAGAATTAAGCAGCCAAAACGATAACATAAAAGCTTATCCATCTTTTTTAGGGGCTGGTGTTTATGATCACTATATCCCGAGTATTGTTGATCATGTAATAAGCAGGTCTGAATTTTATACAGCTTATACACCTTACCAGCCGGAGATATCTCAGGGAGAACTTCAAGCAATTTTTGAATTTCAGACGATGATCTGTGAAATAACGGGAATGGAAATTGCAAATTCTTCTATGTATGACGGAGGTACTGCTTTAGCAGAAGCAGCTTTAGTTGCTGCAACACAAAGCAAAATGAAAAGAACTAAAATATTGGTATCAGAAGGTGTTCATCCAGAAGCGCTGGATGTCCTTAAAACCTATGCCAGCGGTCCAGATTTAACCGTGGAACAAATACCGCTTTTTAAAGGACAAACAGATGTTCAAGCTTTAAAAGAGGCCATCGATGAAAACACGGCGGGAGTCATTGTACAATACCCAAATTTTTATGGCTCGATAGAAAATTTAAGAGAGATTGAACATGTAGTACATCAGTATAAATCCTTATTTATCGTGTCAAGCAATCCGCTGGCTCTTGGAGTTCTAGCCCCGCCTGGTGAATTTGGTGCTGATATCGTTGTGGGGGACGCCCAGCCTTTTGGTATTCCGTCACAAATGGGCGGGCCTCATTGTGGTTATTTTGCAGCTGCCAAAAAATTAATGAGAAAAGTACCTGGCAGGTTAGTCGGACAAACAGTGGACGAAGATGGCCGGCGGGGATTTGTTTTAACACTCCAAGCTAGAGAACAGCATATTCGTCGAGATAAAGCTACTTCTAATATTTGCTCCAATCAAGCTTTAAACGCATTGGCAGCTTCTGTAGCGATGAGTGTTCTTGGCAGGAAAGGGCTAAAACAAATGGCTGTGCAGAATGTTAAAAATACTTTTTATTTGAAAGACAAACTAAAAAAAGCAGGCATTAGTATTATAGATGATCAGCCAGTGTTTAATGAGTTTGTTGTCGATTTAAACACTGCAGTTTCGGATGTGAATAAAAAACTGCGCAAACGAGGAATTATTGGGGGGTATGATCTTTCTGCTGTTCATTCCAATAAAAGCGGACAAATGCTTGTTTGCGTCACTGAACTTAGAACAAAAGAAGAAATCGAACAATTTGTAAAAGAATTGGAGGAGGCGTTGTAAATGCAGACTCAAGAGCAGGAACTCATTTTTGAAATGAGCAGACCTGGACGCACGGGTTACTCACTCCCTGAAGATGAACTGACTGAAATGAATGTAGAACATTTACTTCCAGCAGATTATATACGGACGAATGAGCCTGAACTTCCAGAAGTATCAGAACTTCAAATTATGAGACATTACACAGCGCTATCTTCAAGAAATCATGGCGTAGATTCAGGTTTTTATCCCCTAGGTTCATGTACGATGAAGTATAACCCAAAAATTAATGAAGACATTGCTCGTATGCATGGTTTTCTTCATATTCATCCATACCAGCCCGAAGAACAGGTGCAGGGAGCTATGAAATTGATGTATGAGCTTCAAGAATCTCTTGCCGAAATTACGGGAATGGATCAAGTCACTTTGCAGCCTGCAGCTGGTGCTCAAGGAGAATGGACCGGTTTGATGATGATCAGGTCTTTTCATGAAGCTAACGGAGATATCCATCGAAACAAAGTTATTGTACCAGATTCCGCACACGGAACGAACCCCGCTTCCGCAGCGGTGGCAGGTTTTGAATCGGTAACCGTTCGAACAAATGAAAGAGGTTTGGTTGATTTAGAACATTTAAAAGAAGTTACGGGAGATGATACTGCAGCGCTTATGTTAACAAACCCTAATACCCTGGGATTGTTTGAAAAAGATATAATTGAAATGGCTTCTATTATTCATGATGCTGGAGGTAAATTGTATTATGATGGTGCAAATTCAAATGCGATTCTCGGTATTACAAGGCCAGGGGACATGGGTTTTGACGTTGTCCATTTAAATTTGCATAAAACATTTACAGGTCCTCATGGAGGAGGCGGTCCAGGGAGCGGTCCAGTCGGAGTGAAAAAAGACCTCGTGCCGTTTTTGCCTAAACCGATTTTAGTGAAAAGAGAAGCGGATTATTCATGGGATTACGACCGGCCGAAATCAATCGGCAGAGTCAAACCGTATTACGGGAATTTCGGCATCAATGTAAGAGCCTATGCCTACATTAGAACGATGGGAGCAGAGGGCTTAAAAAAAGTCTCGGAGTATGCGGTGTTAAATGCAAATTATTTGATGAGACGGCTGCAGCAATATTTTGAGTTACCATATGATCGTCATTGTAAGCATGAGTTTGTTTTGTCTGGAAAACGTCAAAAGAAACTAGGGGTGAGAACCCTTGACATGGCTAAACGACTTCTTGATTTTGGGTATCATCCTCCAACCATTTATTTTCCAATCAATATAGAGGAATGTATGATGGTTGAGCCAACAGAAACAGAATCAAAAGAAACCCTTGATCAATTTGCAGATGCATTGCTACAAATCGCTCAGGAAGCAGAAGCGGAACCAGAAACTGTTCAGGAAGCCCCTCATACGACTGTCATAAAACGACTGGACGAAACAACGGCTGCACGGAAGCCTATTCTTAAGTATGAGAAAACAAGCTAGTAATAATGGATTTCCAAATATTTAAAGACTCCGTTCCAAAGACCATTGGAACGGAGTCTTTTTTATTTTTTAATTTTTCCTGTCCATTTTTTAAAGCCTTTTTTTAAATGGAAAATATTTTCAGTTTCCCGCTCTTTTTTTATAATTCTGGCGGCCTGGCGGCTTCTTGTGCCTGATTGGCAATAAAGGTATACAGGCTGGTCGGGCCGAATTTCATTGGAACGCTGCTTCAACTGAGATAATGGGATATTTCTTGCACCAAGTATGTGTCCGCCGTCGTACTCACGCGGTTCACGAACATCAATTAATTGGGCTTTGCGATACCCTTTTATAAATTCATCTTGAGTCAATTCCGTTAAAAATTTTGGATTTACAAAACGCCGTACAATCATGATAACGAGAACGGCTGTTAATATCCCCCATAATATCCAAGTAATCATTTAATCTCCCACTCCTTTATTAGGCTACATGATGTATTATAATAATGATTGTGTCAGTAAGCAAAGCCTTTTCATGTGAACTTCTTAAAAATCATCAAACTTTTGTTTTTTTCAAAGGTTTGGTAGACTATTTTTGCACTAGAAACGAGATATTATATATTTGTTTATAAATATTCCAGCTTACAGGTATTTTTGTTAGGAGAAGGAAGAAAGGTGGAGGTTATGAATAAAGAAAAATGGTATTTTATAGACTCGGGTAATTGTTCACCTGCTTATAATATGGCAATGGATGAAATGCTCTTGAATTGGCACAGCAAGGGGGAGATCCCTCCGATAGTACGATTTTATGGTTGGAGCCCACCTACTCTTTCTGTCGGTTATTTTCAAAAAGTACATAAAGAAATAGATCTAGAGGCGGTTCATAAACATGGATTAGGTTTTGTAAGAAGGCCAACTGGCGGGCGCGGAGTACTTCACGACCAGGAGTTAACATACAGTGTTATCGTGTCAGAAGATCATCCACAAATGCCGGCGACGGTTACTGAAGCTTATCGAGTAATATCAGAAGGTATTTTACAAGGGTTTCGGTATGTTGGACTCGATGCCTACTTTTCTGTTCCGCGAACGAAAGAAGAAGAAAATGAATTGAAGAACCCGCGGTCTGCTGTTTGTTTTGATGCTCCTTCATGGTATGAACTTGTAGTGGAAGGAAGAAAAATAGCAGGCAGTGCTCAAACAAGACAGAAAGGAGTTATTTTGCAGCACGGTTCCATTATTTTGGATATTGATGAGGATAAATTATTTGACCTTTTTAAATATCCAAGTGACCGGGTAAGACAAAGAATGCAAAACGCATTTAAAAATAAAGCTGTAGCGATTAACGAGCTAAAGAGTACACCAGTTACTTTGCAGGAAGTATCCGATGCGTTTCACAAAGGGTTTGCAGACGGGTTGAATGTGAATTGGGAGCCTTATCAATTAAATGATAAAGAAGAGAGTGAAGTATGGGAGCTTGCAAAAACCAAATATGAATTAGAAGAATGGAATTTTCGCCGTTAAAGGAGGGGAGCGGTTCCGCAATGATATGAGGAACCGCTGTTATATGTCTTAAGACAGGAAACAATTATGCTGATGTTTGTTCTTTAAAAGCTTGCTGCAGTTTTCGGGTAACAGTTCCGGGCTGCAGTGAGATTTCTATCGAACCTTTTATATTCACTACCGGAACAATTTCTAATGTAGTACTTGTTACAAATATTTCATCAGCATCCATGATTTCTTCTAGAGAGAAAGCTTCTTCATAAACAGGGAATCTTTCATTTTTTGCAAGGTTTACTACATTTTGTCTTGTAATGCCATTTAATATTAAATGATTAGCAGGGTGAGTATAAATCACTCCTTTTTTCACCATGAATATGTTAGTTGAAGATCCTTCTGTCACAGTGTGACCTCGATGCTGTAATGCTTCTTCACAATGGTTGTCTTCTGCTTTTCTTTTGGCTAGAACGTTGCCTAAAAGATTAATGGTTTTTATATCGCAGCGCAGCCACCGTATATCTTCGGCGGCCCATAGAGAAATTCCGCTTTTTTGTTTATCAGCTGGTACTTCTGCTTCTTTTGTAAAAGCAGTAATAACAGGGCAGATATCACGTGAATATAAATGGTCTCTAACTTGTTCTCCTCTTGTCATTTGAATGTAAGCATAACCATTGTTTATTTCATTTTTTTGAAGAAGAAGTCTTGTATTCTCTTTTATCTCGTTTATGGAGAAAGGAAGAGACATATCTAATTCTTGTGCGCTTCTTAAAAAACGTTCAAAATGCTCATGGAATAAAAACGGCTGTCCGTTGTAAACCTGGATGACTTCATATATTCCGTCACCGAAATAGTAGCCTCTGTCATCGAAATGAATAAAGGCTTCTTGTCGTGGCACTATTTTATCTTTTAACCATACATATTCCAAAAATATAAGCCTCCTTTGAATTGGATTTATATAACAACCTTCCACCCTAAACTTTAACATACAATAAAACAGGTAACAGAAAATATAATGATAAGATATTTTAATTAGCTGAGCGACACTATTTTGGAAGCTGTCAAAAATATCAAGATAGAAATTAATTTAAATAATGAGCGATAATACTTAATTATACTCTTGATATCATTTGTTTTTTTAGTTGACAAATTACTGCAAAATAGGATCAATCACCATATATTGTGTTTGTTACACTTTGATGAATACAATATATTGATTTGTTTTGAATAAATATGATAAGCTAAGACATACCATATAAAGAAACGGGGAGGACAAATAAATGGGTGCTACCATGCAGCAAGTAATGAAAATAAATAAGGAAAGATTAAACCAGGATATTGAACTTTTTCCCCAGGTACATCCGGTTACTGAAGATATGCACATGACAAAAAAAGGCGTATCCCGTTTAGTGATGCTTGATAGGTATACCTTTAAAGATACAGAGAAAAAAACGTTGAAAAGCGGAGATTTCGTTGTACTTACCGTTAAGGAAGATCCAAAATTTCCGGCTAGAGGATTTGGGTTTGTTATGGAATTGGATTGGGATAATGGAAAAGCGAAAGTATTGGTAGATCAAAGTTTTCAAAATGTCCTGGAGCCGCATGAAGCCGAATCAGGCATTGTTACACGTTCCCTCGACGTTATAGAAAAACCGCTTGAAATATATTATGAACAAATTGCAAAAAGAAATGCCACAGGACTGGCTGAAGTAGAAACAACAGAAAAAGATAGGGAGCAATCCTTTCATCAATTTTATAAAGAATTAGTTAATATGAATTTTATACCTGCAGGACGTGTATTGTACGGAGCAGGTGCCAAAACCGATGTCACTTATTTCAACTGCTATGTAATGCCGTTTATAGAAGATTCCCGAGAAGGAATATCTGAACACAGAAAACAGGTAATGGAAATAATGAGCCGGGGAGGGGGAGTCGGTACAAATGGATCAACCCTCCGGCCTAGAAATACATTGGCAAGAGGTGTAAATGGAAAATCCTCTGGTTCTGTTTCCTGGCTTGATGACATTGCAAAGCTTACTCATTTAGTGGAACAAGGGGGATCACGCCGAGGTGCTCAAATGATCATGTTAGCAGATTGGCACCCGGATATATTAGAATTTATTATATCTAAAATGCAGAATCCTCGTATTCTGAGATTTTTGTTAGAACATACAGAGGATGAGCAGATAAAAACATTAGTAAAAGAAAAGCTAAAATTCACTCCTTTAACCGAAACGGAAGAAGCGTTATATCAAGGAGTCTTAAATTACAAAAATATACCAGGTCAAGGCGGCTTTGACTCTAAAGTAATTCAAGAAGCAGAAGAGAAACTAAAAAATGGCGGAACTTATTCTGTTAATTCACCAGAATTTTTAACTGGGGCCAACATTTCAGTTTGTTTAACAAATGATTTTATGGAAGCAGTTGAAAAAGATCTAGAGTACAGCCTGCGCTTTCCTGATGTAGAAAATTACACGGAGCAGGAAATGAACCAGTATAATAAATATTGGCAGGAATGCGGGGATGTTCGTGAGTGGGAAGAAAAAGGGTATGGTATTCGTACGTACCGAAAGATTAAAGCCAAAGAATTATGGAAACTAATTAACATTTGTGCCACTTACTCAGCAGAACCTGGAATTTTCTTTATAGATAATGCCAATGAACAAACTAATGCTCAGAGTTACGGTCAAAAAGTAGTTGCTACCAACCCATGTGGTGAACAGCCGCTTGCACCATATTCTGTTTGTAATCTGGCAGCAGTAAACCTTGCAGAAATGGCTGATACAGAGAATAAAACAGTTGACTTTGAAAAGCTGAAGCAAACCGTAGAAACAGGAGTGAGAATGCAAGACAATGTGATCGATGCCACGCCGTACTTTCTTGAGGAAAATACAAAACAGGCAAAAGGAGAACGTCGAATCGGTCTTGGTGTTATGGGGCTGCATGATTTATTAATTTACTCTGAAACAAGCTACGGCTCAAAAGAAGGCAATCAGCTTATTGATGAAATTTTTAAAACGATTGCCACTACTGCGTACCGGACAAGTATTAAATTAGCCAAGGAAAAAGGGAGCTTTCCATTTCTTATAGGGGAGACAGAAGAAGAAACAAAAGAACTGCGTCAAGCGTTTATCAATACAGGTTACATGAAAAACATGCCGGAAGATATAAGAGAAGCTGTTTTACAGCATGGAATCCGCAACTCTCATCTTCTTACGGTTGCTCCGACTGGAAGTACGGGTACAATGGTTGGAGTCAGTACGGGTCTAGAGCCATATTTTTCTTTTAAATATTATCGAAGCGGACGGCTTGGTAAATTCATTGAAGTAAATGCTGAAATTGTTCAAGAATATTTAAATGAAAATCCAGAAGCTGACAGCAGCAATCTTCCTGAATTTTTCATATCTGCGATGGATTTAACCCCAGAGGCGCATGCAGATGTTCAATGTGTGATCCAAAAATGGGTAGACAGTTCTTTATCTAAAACAGTAAATGCTCCGCGCGGATATACGGTAGAACAAGTGCAAAAAGTATATGAACGGCTTTATCGCGGAGGAGCCAAAGGCGGTACAGTGTATGTAGATGGAAGCCGTGATGCTCAGGTTCTTTCTCTTAAAGCAGAAGAAAATAATGTAGAGTCAACTTCCGAGACAGAAGAAGCTCGTCAGGAAAAAAAAGAAAATAAAGTAGTTTTGGTAGACACAATTAAAGATATACGATCTACTACCATTAATTTTGGAAATGAAATAGGTGATACTTGTCCGGTCTGCCGCGAAGGTACAGTTGAAGATATGGGCGGATGTAATACTTGCACCAATTGCGGCGCGCAATTAAAATGCGGATTGTAAAAGGAAGTTTTTCTTCCGTTTAAGTTAAAAAGAATAATTATAATTAAAAGAGGGGGATGGCCGAATCCCTCTTTTTTCATGTTATTATTAAAAAAGGCAGGTTTGTGGTTCAAAAAAATATATTGTACACTATATGCAACCCTATTTTAATGAGAGAAGCCGCTTAAATATGGCGATACTGCATTGGAGGAACCAGGATGCCCACCCCAAGTATGGAAGATTATTTAGAACGAATTTATAAATTAATAGAAGAAAAAGGATATGCAAGAGTCTCAGACATTGCAGAAGCTCTTGAAGTACATCCCTCATCTGTTACTAAGATGGTACAAAAACTGGATAAAAAAGATTATTTAGTATATGAAAAATACAGAGGTCTCGTGTTAACAGCAAAAGGTAAAAAAGTAGGAAAAAGACTAGTCTACAGACATGAACTGCTCGAAGATTTTTTAAAGTTGATTGGCGTTGACAATGTTTTTATATATGAAGATGTAGAGGGGATAGAGCATCACCTTAGCTGGGATGCCATTGATCGAATTGGAGATGTTGTTCAATTTTTTCAAGAAAATGAAGAAAGATTAAATCTGTTAAGAGATATTCAAAGAAAAAATGAAATGAATGAAATAGAAGAAACGTAAGCCTGTTCAAAAGCGGACAGGTTTTTTAATTTTCAAAACAAGGGAGCAAAGGATTAAACACAATCATAGTAAGTAGGCCATAGTATAAAAAAGAAAATTTAAATGGGGAGAGGTCCATGAAAATTGATGGGGTATTTGCTGGTGGTGGTGTAAAAGCCTTTGCATTTATTGGAGCTTTAGAGATACTTGAAAAAAGAGGATATATTTTTGAAAGAACAGCAGGTACTAGTGCAGGAGCGTTGATGGCAGCTTTATTAAAAGCAGGGTATACATCAAATGAGCTTAAATCCATATTCATGCCATTAACAGCAAATGATTTACTTGATAAAACAAGACTTATGGAACACGCTCCATGGCTAGCATGGTTGTCTGTTTATTGGAAGCTGGGATTATACAAAGGAGATAAATTTGAAAGATGGATAAGCAGTTTATTGGCTAATAAAAACATTTATACGTTTAAGGATCTACCAAAAGGAGAATTGAAAATCATTGCTTCAGATGTAACGTCTGGCAGATTAATGGTACTACCAGATGATCTGTCGCATTATGGTTATAAGGAAGAAGAATTTCCAATATCTTTAGCGGTTAAAATGAGCTGCATGCTGCCCTATTTTTTTCAGCCTGTGAAGTTAAAAACAGGATATAGAAAAAGCAATATTATTGTTGATGGAGGGATTTTAAGTAACTTTCCGTTATGGATCTTTAGAGATGCGAAATCCGGCTTATGTAAAAGGCCTGTAATGGGATTTCAATTGTCACCTTCTCTTCAAGAATTGCCGCCTCATAAAATAAAAAATGCAGTGGAATTATATCAATCATTGTTTGACACTATGAGAAAAGCTCATGATTTAAGGTATATTTCAAAAAATGAGGCACAAAATATTGTGTTTCTTCCTGTGGAAAAAATAAAAAGTACGAATTTTAATTTAGATAGCAGTCAAAAAGAAGAACTTATTCATATAGGACGTGCAGAAACAGAAAAATTCTTAAAAAGGTGGAAAGGTTAATTTACAAGATATAGTTATATCTCAAAACTATTCCTTTTCCTAAGTCATTTGCTGTCTTATTAGATCCACATCTCATATTAAATGTTCTTTATAGGTCGGTACGCAAACTACCTTCTTGCTGGTATAAACCTAGTTTTATAGAGAGCATAGGAAGCAGCAGTGTGATCCAAAGTCCTATAAAAGCAGCATGCAAAAATTGCAGCAAGGTCAATTGAGGCAAAAAACTTTCTGTATAAACAATAAGAATAAGGCCGCCTATACCTATACTTCCAGCTGCTGCTTTTTTCCAGAGCTGTTTTGAAAAAGACATTCTGCTTTTAATCAATTCAAAGCTGTAGCCGGTTCCGCCCCCTAAAAGCAGTCCCGCATTATGTGCTCCTTCAGGAAACAGAAGTAATAAAGAAGATGGCAATACTAAGGAAAAAGAAAAAATGATAGGGTCAGGAACACTTCCAATCCAGTCCATGGATCGGTATACGATATAAACCACAAAAACGCCTAAAAGAATGGCGACTCCTATATCCTGAATAGAATGGCCGCCATAAAGGAGAGTGTTAGTTGATATGAAAATTATAATACCACTTGCGAGTGCGGTAAAACGACGGTCAGATACCTCAGGTATGAGAAAGCCCCAAAAAGCTGCAGCAATTTGTACTTCACGTGGAGGAAATATATAAGCAGAACCAGTCGAGGGTTGAGAGGCTTCGGATGGAAGAGAAAATTCTAAGATTCCATGTATATAAACAGTAAGAGCAAAAACTACAAGCAGCTTAAAACCTAAATGTTTATCGACTATCCAAAAAATAAGTGCGGTTACTGTTAAAAAGAACCAATCATTCAGCAGCAATGCAGCTGTGTTTGCAATCCAATCCATAAACATCTCTTTCCCTCCTTCCGGTAAAGAGAATTTTTCTGTTAAATAGATTAAATACTTGAGACGATGCTGCAAGTTTAATTTAGAACGAAAAATTTTTTATAATGCACCCTTGGTTTCTTAAAGAAGAAAAAGACTGGGCTCAGGTTAAAAAAGAGCCCGGTTCTTTTTCCGGTTCTTTTTCCCCTCAATCACAGTTAAGTTATGGTCATTTCGCCGTTTATTTATTGCTCGAGAGGGGCGTTTTTTTGATGATTTTTTTGCTTGGGGAGATTTTGCCGCTTTGTAATGCTTCTTGTTTAAGTTTCTAGCTGCTGATTTTGGGCGCGCAGCGGACTGATATTGACTCATAGACATTCTTTTTAAAATGACTCTTGTGAATAGAAAATACAGACCAACAGCAACAGCTGCCCCCACCACCAAATAGGTAATTAACCCAAGAGGATCTGTTACCAGTTGATATCCTAACCCTAAAGCCGCCAGACCGAAAACGATGATTATAAAAGGATTTGCCGGTAGACGGGACATGGGATCACCTCCGCAATCCTATATTTTTTTTAAGCTATAAAAAAGCGGTTCAGCCATTTATGCTGCTTTATGCTTCTTCTTTTTAAATCGTTTTTTTGAAGTAATTTCCCCTTTGTATCGTTGACTAACAAAACAGAAAATAAACCGGCCTCCACAGCGATAATGCAAATGTTGTACTTTTGAAATTCTTCAATAGCTAGTGGATTTCCTGCTATAACATTGTGTACAGCGACGTGACATTTGAACAATCATTTAATAAGGAGTACCAAAGATGATAAGTTATACAAGACTTTCATTAAGAAACTTAACGAAGCAACAAGTATACGAAAGTGCCTTATATTTATGAAAGCGTTGAAACCAGCTTCATCTATTATATTACTTAATATTCTACATGAATTCGTCAATCTCCTCTATAGGAAAGGTATAATGCAACAAAAAACAGGAAAGCTAATAACTACTCTTACATCATTGGACACTTCCTATATTTATCCATTCCCTTTTTTATAAAAAATACACCTGTAATGAATAAAATACGTAAAGAATAGAAAAGTATGAATGATACAAACAACGTAAAGCAGAATTTTATTGTTAAAACAAAGTGAGTACTTACGAGGAGGATCCCTCAGGCATGCTGTAAATTGGAGGTGAAAATATGGAAAAAGGCTGGCTTTATCATCAAAGAGTAGCAGCAATAGGTTTTTTTGGAGGGTTGATTTGGAGCTGTATCAGTTATGCTCTTCATTATTTAAACTTCACTAAATTAGGACCAGCAATGGCTATGCTTCCTTGGGCTCTCCCAGAATGGAAAAATTCATACCTGGGCCATATTGCGGGGATTTTATTTATTTCGTTATTATCTATTGCTGTTGCTTTCTTTTATAGATTTTTATTTCAAAGATGGGATTCGATTTGGCCGGGAATTGGGTTTGGGATAGTACTCTGGTTAGTGGTTTTCTACTTGCTCCGACCATTATTTCCAGGGGTCGGACCAGTAAATACATTAGGGACATCTACAGTAGTTACAACTTTATGTCTCTTTATATTATATGGTGTGTTTGTAGGATATTCCATTTCTTATGAATATAATGAATTTCAGCGCCATAAAGCGTAATCTATTCAAAAAACCTCCTCTATGGTAAAATATTTCAATAAGTGTTCATTGAAACACAAAATTACACTTTATTTCTTGCTCCGCTGGTATCCGGGCAATTGCAGGATTTGGTTTTAAACAAATATAGGGGAGGAATAGTATGAAAAAAAGACTGGAAAAACTTCGGCAAACTTTAAAAAACAATTCTATTGATGCTGTATTTATAAAAAGTCCTGCGAATCGACGGTATTTATCTGGTTTTACTGGGACAGCTGGAGCGCTTTTTATATCGCAAACCAAAGCCTGCCTGATAACAGATTTTCGATACATACAACAAGCTCAAAAACAATGCAGGGAGTTTGAAATTATAGAGCAGACAGCCTCTATATTTGCTTCATTGGGTAAATTAGTCAAAGAAACAAATGCTCATTTATTAGGTTTTGAAAAAGAATATTTAACTTATGCTGATTATGAGTTATTAGAAAAAAATACAGAAGCAGAATTAAGAGCGGTAGAAGGCCTAGTTGAAGAAATCAGGCTCTTTAAGGATGAAGAGGAATTATCGCTATTAAAAGAAGCAGCCTCAATAGCAGATAAAGCCTTCGATCATATTACAAAATTTATTAAGCCGGGTTTGAAAGAAATAGAAGTCAGTAATGAACTGGAATTTTTTATGCGAAAACAAGGTGCTGTTTCTTCATCTTTTGATATTATTGTCGCATCAGGTTGGAGGAGTGCTTTGCCACATGGCGTTGCAAGTAATAAAGCCATTGAAAGTGGAGAATTAGTTACACTGGACTTTGGAGCTTATTATAAAGGATATTGTTCCGATATTACTCGTACTGTGGCAGTAGGTGAACCTTCTGGAGAGTTAAAGAAAATTTACCAGACGGTCTATGAAGCCCAATTGAAAGCAGTTGCAGAAATAAAGCCAGGAATGTCTGGTGTTGAAGCAGACGCGATAGCGAGAGAATACATTAAAAAACAAGGATACGGAAACTATTTCGGACACGGGCTTGGACATGGTTTAGGCATGGAGGTACATGAAGGACCGCGACTCTCCCCTAAAGGCAATAGAAAGCTGGAACCAGGAATGGTGGTAACCGTAGAACCTGGTGTGTATGTTCCTGAAACCGGGGGAACCCGAATCGAAGATGATATTGTGATTACGAAACAGGGAAATGAAAAACTTACACATTCTCCAAAAGAAATAATGATTGTTGGAGAATAATTCGTACACCACCGACACCTGTGTTATAGTAGAATGGAATGAATGATTTGGTAGATTTGGAGGAAATGTAATGATTTCAGTAAATGATTTTAAGACAGGCTTAACAGTAGAAGTCGATAATGACATTTGGCAGGTCATTGATTTTCAACATGTTAAACCTGGAAAGGGTGCAGCCTTTGTAAGATCAAAGCTGCGCAGCCTGAGAACCGGTAATATTCAAGAAAAGACATTTCGGGCTGGAGAGAAAATAAACCGTGCTCATATCGAACGCAGGAAAATGCAATACTTATATTCAAGCGGCGACACGCACACGTTTATGGATAACGAAACTTTTGATCAGATTGAGCTGACAAGCAAGCAGATTGAACATCAGCTTAACTTTTTAAAAGAAAATATGGAAGTGCAAATTATCAGTTACGGTTCAGAAACACTGGGAGTAGAAGTTCCTAATACAGTGGAACTGGAAGTGACAGAAACAGAACCTGGTATTAAAGGTGACACGGCTTCCGGCGGGACAAAACCAGCCATACTTGAAACAGGTTACTCCGTACAAGTTCCTTTCTTTGTTAATGAAGGAGATATCCTGGTAATAGACACTAGAAGCGGTGAATATGTATCCAGAGCATAAATAGCATATTTAAAGCCAGGGGCTTTCTCAAAAAAAGCCCTTGCATGGTAAACAGCCGGTCGTGAAAATAAATCACGACCGGCTGTTTTATTTGTGAAAGCAGTACTATTGCGCTTATTCAGAAGGTTGGAAGCATGGTTTAAAAGCAACCCCCTTCAAAATGCAGGTAACTAGAAGTTGAAAATCCTTTCCTTGGTTACTGTTCCGCTTGTCTTTTTTCGGTACGGGGTACCAAGAACCTTTCTTGAAGCCCGTTCTTTCTTGTAGGGGGTACTAAGCCCCTTTCTAGATGACCAATTCTTTTTGGTTCCTCTGGTTCCGGGTTCCAAGAGAGATCCCTGCTTAACGTAACGAAAAAGGCACCGGACGTTCACGGGAATACTGCAAAAAAGAAGGGAAGGGTATCCTTTACTTTCGGGATAAAACTGATTTTAGGGATTGGAACCTTTCAAACAAAAAGCCCTCCCCGTCCTGCTGATAACATGTAAATATTATTCGGGGTTATTCCCTTAAGCCCATTTCTTTACTGAAGAGTTCTATGCAGAGAAAAGTTGAATAAGGTGTACAAACGGTAAATTGGGAGGAGGAGGAGAAGTGGATGATATCCTTGCGCTTCTGCCTGAACATCTGCAAGCTCTTTTTAACCGCGTGTCTGATTGGTTTTCCATAGAAGAGATACGCTTAAGAATTTATACTCCTATAGAGATTATTACGAGAGATAAAGTATTCCCCCTCTATTCAAATGATAATTATCCGTATGTCATTACAGAGGAAGATATTGAATATATATTAAATCAGTTAAGTGAATTTTCTATGTATGCATTCCAAGAAGAACTCAAGCAAGGTTTTATAACGACAAAAGGCGGCCACCGAGTGGGTGTTGGAGGACAAGTCATTCATGAAAATGGTGTGATTCAAAGTTTAAAGCATATTCGATATTTTAACATCAGAATTGCCAAAGACCGAAAAGGAGCAGCTGAAAAATATTTAGACAAGCTGTATGCAGCCGGTTATGACGATACATTGATAATCGGTGCTCCCCAATCAGGCAAAACAACTTTCCTTCGTGACCTTGCAAGGTGTGCTAGTGAAGGAATGCCGGAAATAAATCTTCCTTCAAAAAAAGTAGCAATTGTGGATGAACGTTCTGAGCTTGCTGCATGTTACAAAGGTATCCCTTCTTTTGACGTTGGAACAAGGACAGATGTACTCGATGCCTGTCCTAAAGCCGTTGGAATGATGATGATGATACGCTCCATGAGCCCGGAGCTAATTATTGTTGACGAGATCGGCAGACTGGAAGACTCTGAAGCTATTATGGAGGCAGTTCATGCAGGTGTGACAATTATTTGTTCGGCTCACGGAAGTTCATTAAATGAAATAAAAAGACGTCCTATTCTAAAAAAATTATTAACCAATGGCATATTTAAACATATTGTTACCCTTAAAAGAAATCATGGAATAATGGACGTGAAAATAGATTCCTTCTTAAAATCTTACAAGGCGGCCGAAATATGAGTTGGCTAGGTGCATTATTTATATTAACAGCTTGTACATGGACAGGGTTTGAAATTGCAAAAAAGCTCACAGAAAGACCGAGACAGCTTCGCCAATTAAAAGTTGCTCTGCAAAGCTTTGAAGCTGAAATAATGTATGGAATGAGTCCGCTCGCGGAGGCAAGTGAAAAAATTAGTAAACAGCTTCCAGTGCCTGTATCTTACTTGTTCAAATATTTTAGCGACTATTTAAAAAATGGGGAAAGAAATGCTCAAAAAGCATGGACAAAAAGCCTTGAAGAGACTTGGCCTTACACTGCAATGGGAGTACAAGAAAAAGAAGTAATGCTGCAATTTGGTTCGACACTTGGCAAGCACGAAAAAATGCAGCAGCAAAAACATATTAGGCTTGCTATGGTGCATTTGGAAAAAGAAGAAGCAGAAGCAAAGGAGAAACAAAACCGTTATGAAAAGATGTCAAAAACACTTGGGTTTTTAGCAGGGTTGCTGCTTATCATACTGTTTTTATGATCGAGTTGAACCAGTCCAGCCTCATTTTCAGAGGAAAAAGGAGGACACAGCAATGGCCTATGATGTAAACACGATATTTCAAATAGCAGGCATTGGGATTATCGTAGCTATGATTCATACTGTACTAAAGCAAATGGGAAAAGAGGATTGGGCACACTGGGTTACTTTAATAGGATTTGTAGTCGTTTTGTATATGGTGGCATCAATTATAGATGATCTTTTTCAAAAGATTAAAAGCGTTTTTTTGTTTCAAGGATAGGAGGCGATGGCTATTGAAATCGTTCAAGTGGTCGGTTTCGGTCTCATCGCCACTTTTTTAATTATGGTAATTAATGAACAAAAACCTGTAATAGCCCTTGCAATTGCTCTGGTAACAGGAGCCATGATTTTTTTGTTTATTATGGCTCCGCTGCAGTCAGCTTTAGAACTTATCTCAACATTATCAGGACAAGCTGGGATCAATAATATGTATATTCAGACTCTTCTTAAAATCATTGGTATTGCTTACTTGTCTGAGTTTGGAGCGCATATAGCAAGAGATGCAGACCAGGAATCGATTGCTTCTAAAATTGAACTTGCAGGAAAAATGATGATTATCATGATGGCTATTCCAATTTTTCAAGTTTTAATTGAAACTGTATTGGCTCTTGTACCTGGCGGGGCTTAAGGAGGTGAACGTATGGTAAAAAAAATATCTCTTTGCCTCCTGCTAATAATATTGCTTTTGCCTGTATTACCCGCTCATGCAGAAACAGATCAAGCAGATGATGAAGAACATACTGGAATTGAAGAATTGAAAGAAAATCATTTGGAAGCTTTAGGACTTGAAGAAGTAACAAAATTTTGGGAAGAACTTTCAAGAAAATACGGGGTATTTTTACCAGAGTCTCAAAAAGGGTCACTTAAAGATTTCTTGAATGGAGAGAAATCTTTAAATCCAAAAGATTGGGGAAAAGCTTTCCTTCGTTTTACTTTTCATGAAATAACAGCAAATGGTCAATTGATGGGAACGTTATTATTGTTAGCAGTGTTTAGTGCTATATTAAAAGCTCTGCAAAATGCCTTTGAAGAAGAATCTGTTAGTAAAGCTGCTTATGGTGTTATTTTCATTGTATTAATTATTATTGCACTAAATAGTTTTTATATAGCCATGAATTATGTCCAAGACACCGTAGCTGATATGGTACATTTTATGATTGCCTTGCTGCCTTTAATGCTGGCTTTATTAGCAACAAGTGGATCATTAGCAACAGCAGGTTTATTTCACCCTCTTGTCATTATGCTCGTGCAGTCAAGCGGTGTATTAATACAGTATGTTATTTTACCTTTTTTATTTTTTTCTGCTGTCCTAAGCATTGTCAGCAGTTTAAATGAACACATAAAAGTAACAAAGCTGGCTGAACTGCTTAGAAATGCCGCGATGGGTATTTTGGCTGTCTTTTTCACTATTTTTTTAGGGGTTATTTCGGTTCAGGGGGCAACTGCAGCTGTAACCGATGGAATTGCTATTCGAACTACAAAATTTCTTGCAGGCAACTTTGTTCCTGTAATAGGAAGAATGTTTACGGATGCTGCCGATACCGCTCTAGGGGCCTCCGTTCTATTAAAAAACACAATTGGACTGGCAGGGGTAGGGATTCTTTTTATCATTTGTGCTTTTCCAGCAATTAAAGTATTAGTAATTGGGATTATTTTCCACTTAACAGCGGCGCTCATACAACCATTGGGAGAAGGCGCTTTATTAGATGCTCTCTCCACACTTGGAAAAACCGTTCTTTCAATGTTTGCAGCTTTAGCTGCTGTATCTTTTATGTTTTTCCTAGCACTTACGTTAATCATTGCTTCGGGGAATATTTCCTTGATGGTGAGGTGAGTTAATTTGGAGTGGTTAGGCAATTGGATGAGCAATTTAATTGTGTTTTTGCTAGCTGCCTTTCTTTTAGAAATGCTCCTCCCAGCTTCATCCCTGCAAAAATACGCCAGACTGGTACTCTCTTTTATATTAATGCTCATTATAATTGAACCTCTTTTATCGTTAACAAAAGGACAAGCAGACGATATATGGGAACAAGAAATAGCCAGTATCAATGACGAAGCAGTTCATTCTGAATCAATAGAATCTAACATGAATCAAAAGAAAAACGAAATAGAAGAGGGACAAGATGCATATATTTCTAAACAAGTAACTAACTATCTAAGAGAGCAAGTAGAAGACACACTAAAAGAGCGTTGGGGGTGGGAAATTGAAGAGCTTTATGCAGACTGGAAAGGAGAAGATCCAGAAGAAATGAATGTTCACCTTTCCCTTACTAGATTTACACCAGAAGCAGGTGACAATGAAATTCAGCCCGTAAAAATCCAAATAGAAGACGAAGAGGAAATAGAAAGCAAAGAAGACACTTCAGAAATAGACGAGGAAATGTATGCGTATTTAACTCAAGAATGGGAAGTAAATCGAGAACAAATCCATATAACAGTGACAAAGGAGGGGGGATAGTGACTGAACAGGATGAGAAAAACAGTGTAAAAGAGCGTTTTAAAAAATGGCTCGATAATAAAGAAGATAAAAAAGCTGTAAAAAAACCGGTACCCATTTATCTCATCATCATTCTTTTGTTTGGAATTATTTTGATGGTTATCGGAACATTAGGTAAAGAAAAAGAAGAGGAACCTTCAGATGAACAATTGGTCCAACATGAAGGCCTTCAAGAAGAGGCTATTGAGACTAATTCCAAGGCTTCTGGAAATTCCGACGTGTCAGATACAGAAAGGGCAATTCAAACCAGGTTAAGTGAAATGCTTGAAAAGATTTCTGGAGTCTCAGAAGTGAAAGTAATGGTAAATTTACAAGGTACAGAGGAAAAAGTGTATGAAAAAGATACAACGATCCGTCAGCAAATAACTTCAGAAGAAGATCGAGAAGGCGGAAAAAGAGATTTAGAAGATGGCACAAAAGAGGAACAGATTGTAATTGTAAGACAAGGCGAACAAGAAGAGCCGCTTCTTATTCATACTAAAAAACCAGAAGCGAGGGGGGTGCTGGTCGTTGCAGAAGGTGTGGAAGACATAAAAGTAAAGGAATGGGTAGTGGAAGCAGTAACAAAAGTAATGGATATCCCGCCGCATAAGGTATCCGTATTGCCAAGGAACAGGGAGGAAGGAGAATAACTATGGTATTAAAAAAACAAACGGTTTGGCTGATGACGATGCTGAGTTTAACAATTGTATTAGCTGTTTACTATATAACCTCACCAAATGAAGTAGCTGAAGATAGCCGGGAAGCAGATGAAGCAGAGGAAATGCCAGCTGCAGCAGAAGAAGAAGAATGGATTGAGTGGCTCTCAGAAGAAGATATGGAAACAGCCATCGAAGAAACTGAACCACCAGCAGAAGGTGGAGAGACCGGAGAAGAAGCAGAAATATACACGGAAGATGAATCAGCAAATACGGAAGGGAATTTATTTAGCGAACTGCGATTAGAGAGAGAAGAAACACAAAGTAAATTAAGAGAAGAATATACAGATACGATTGCTTCTGATGAATTCACAGCTGCAGAGAAAAGTGAAGCTTTTGATAAACGAGAACAGTTACAAGAAAAACAACAAAATGAAAGCCTTCTTGAGAGTTTGATTCAATCGGAAGGATACGAAGATGCCGTTGTAATTTCTGAAGAAGATAAAACACGGATTATTGTACAGGCAGAAGAGTTAACGAAGGAAGAGGCCGTTATACTGAACCGCCTTGCAGCCGAACATTTAGGTGTCTCTGACATAGTAATTGGTCACCAGGCAACAGCAGCAGGCAATTAAGAAATAAGTCTGTGAGACATTCGGATAGTTGTCTCACAGGCTTTATTTAATTTTACAGTAAACAATCTTTTGTATTATACCGAATGGGTATTAAGGGAATAATGAAAATTAGGCTCCACCGTGATATAATTTGTTTATATATTTAAATCTATAGTGTTAATTAGCTGAACGAGGAGCGATTTTTACATGGAATGGAATGATTTAACAGACGGAGCTAAAGCTGTACTAGAACAAACGAGAAACATGAAAAATGACCAAATACAGATCGTAGAATTTGAAGTAGGTTTTGAGCATGAATATGGGGAAGGCGATAACGCTTATACAGTGTCGATACAAGAAGACGATTATGAGAATTTAAAACGATTTACCAAAGAAAATGAATATGGTGATAAGTACCATATGGCAAGAAATAAAAATATAGTAAAAATAATATTATTAGAGGATGGGAAAATCCCTGATAACCTTTCTGAGTTTCCTGTTTTTCGCCAATATAAATTTGAATATATCCAAAAACAAGCTGAAAATGCTGCAGAAGAAGAAACAAACTCAGAGGAATAGGGTTAGATATAGAGGTTAAGGATTTGCACAGTGTACGTCATGGAGGTGAGAAGCTTGAATGAATACCGGACAATTGATTTAGAAGAAGAAAAGAATGAGCTAGGTAAAATTGAAATATCCCCTGAAGTGATTGAAGTGATTGCAGGACTTGCAGCTTCAGAAGTGGAAGGTGTCCATTCTTTGAGAGGGAATTTTGCTGCCGGAGTAGTAGAGCGGCTCGGCCGGAAAAATCACGGGAAAGGCGTAAAAGTAGAGCTTGGTGAAGAAGGGGTTACTATTGATATTTCAGTAACGCTGCGTTATGGAGTCTCTGTTCCTGAGGTTGCAAGGAATGTTCAGACTAATATCCAGCAAGCGCTTCAAACCATGACTTCCATAACCCTGCAGTCTATTAATATCCACGTGCTCGGTATACAATTTGAAGTAACAGAAGATATGGATGAACAATAATCTGCTTTTCATCTCAATGAAGTTACCTTTGCAGAATAATTGTTAAGGGGCTGGTAAGTGATAGCTGAAGAAGAAATGCTGTCATTGCAGCCTCTTTTTTATCCTGCTATGATTTACGATAGATTTATAAAAAGGAGAAAAAGGTATGAACCGACGTCTAGCACGATTGAGAGCTGTCCAGACTTTGTATCAAATGGGACTGACACATGCAGATTGGCAAGAAGCATTAAATAATACTCTTGAAGAAGATGAAACGGCAGATGAATTTTTAATAAGCTCGGTAAAAGGCACTGTAAAGCATCAAGAGGAAATTAATAATTATATAAAAAAGAACCTTGAACACTGGACTTTAGAAAGAGTTGGTAATGTTGATCGTTCTATTCTCCAGAATGCTGTTCATGAAATGTTGTACATGGAAGATGTTCCTCTTCACGTTAGTGTGAACGAAGCAATTGAATTGGCAAAAGCATTTGGAGGAACGGAGTCTGGTAAGTTTGTTAACGGTGTCTTATCAAATATATTAAAAGAATGTGGAAGTGACTAAAAGGAGAGGTTAAGATGACTGCGACAATTATAAACGGGAAAGAAGTAGCTTCGAATTTACGAAATGAGATTAAAGATGAAGTCATTACATTAAGCGTTACTCCTGGACTGGCTGTCATCCTTGTTGGAGACAATCCTGCTTCTAGGTCCTATGTAAAAGGAAAGGAGAAAGCTTCAATAGAAGTAGGCATCTATTCAGAGTTAAAAGAGCTGCCATCAGATATTTCAGAAAAAGAATTGTTGGATATGGTAGAACACTATAACTCACATCCTGATATTCACGGCATCCTTGTACAATTACCGCTCCCTGAACATATTTCAGAGAAGAAAGTAATTGAACATATTTCTCCTGAAAAAGACGTAGATGGCTTTCACCCTGTTAACATTGGCCGTATGATGACTGGAAAGGATGCTTTTTTACCTTGTACGCCATTTGGTATTTTACAGATGTTAAAATACAAAAACATAAGTACAGAAGGTAAGCATGCAGTAATAGTAGGACGCAGCAACATTGTCGGTAAACCGGTAGGCCAGCTTCTTTTAAATGAAAATGCAACTGTTACATATTGTCATTCTAAAACTCCTGACTTAGCATCGTTTACGACTCAAGCCGATATTTTAATTGCGGCTGCAGGAAGGGCTGAGTTTATTGATGAAACGCATGTTAAAAAAGGAGCGGTTGTTATAGATGTAGGGATGAATCGTAAAGAAAACGGAAAACTTTGTGGAGATGTTGCTTATGATAATGTGAAAGAAAAAGCTTCTTATATTACTCCAGTACCCGGTGGCGTTGGTCCTATGACGATAACAATGCTGCTTTATAACACCTTACAGTCAGCTAAAAAGCATTTAGAAAGGGTCTAAAACATAATGCTTCTTGAGCACGGAAAATGGACGACGGTTTCTAAGCTTACTACCCACATAAAAAAAACCATTGAAATGGAGCCTGAACTGCAGCAGGTTTGGTTAAGAGCCGAAATTTCTAATTTCAAAAAACATAGCCGCGGCCACATGTATTTTACTTTAAAAGACGAAAAATCAAGAATTTCAGCCGTAATGTTTGCTGGAAACAATCGCTTTTTAACATTTCAGCCTGAAAATGGTATGAAAGTGCTGATTAAAGGTAATGTTTCAGTATATGAACCATTTGGCCAATATCAACTTTATGTTAACGAGATGCAGCCAGATGGCATCGGCCAATTGTATATTCAATATGAAAAAATGAAAAAGCAATTGGAAGCAGAGGGGCTTTTTTCACCAGAAAGAAAGAAGCAGTTACCTATATTCCCGCGTGAGATAGCTATTATAACCTCGCCAACGGGTGCCGCTATTAAAGATATGATGACCACTTTAAAACGGCGTTGTCCTTTGATTAGAATTACGTTATTTCCTGTACTCGTTCAAGGTGAAAATGCTCCTGCTTCTATTGCTTCTGCTATGGAAAAAGCTGAGTTAATGGGCGGGTTTGATGTAATCATATTTGGAAGAGGCGGCGGCTCTATTGAAGAATTGTGGGCTTTTAATGAAGAGACGGTCGCCCGAAAAATTGCTTCTTTATCGATCCCCACAATTTCAGCAGTAGGGCATGAAACAGATTTTACTATAGCTGATTTCACAGCTGATCTCAGGGCAGCAACTCCTACGGCTGCTGCTGAGCTTGCTGTACCTGTTCTACACGAATTAGAGAAGCAGCATTTGCAGCTGAAAACAAGGCTGTATAAAGCGTTAAAAGATCAAACGAAAAGAGAAAGTGAAAAGCTTGAGCGTATTAAACGGTCTTACGCATTTAGATACCCAACGCACCTAATAAAACAGAAAGAACAGGAGCTGGACCGTTTAATAGAAAGGTTAACCAAATCTTTATCAACTAAAAAGGAGTTGCAGTTGGAGCAGCTACACTCTTTTATAAGACGTCTTGAACGCCAGCATCCTTCTAGGCTGCTTGAAAGTGAAAAGTCAAGACTTATCCAAACAACTGAAAAGACTCATAAAGTAATGAATCGTCATATTATGAATGAAAATAATCGTTTTGTTCATGTCCTTCAAAAGCTTAACCTCCTTAATCCTCTTCAAGTAATGCAAAGGGGATATAATGTGACCTATGATCAAAAAGAAAGTTTAGTGACCTCTATACACCAAATTGAACCAGGTGAAAAACTTACCATGTACATTCAGGATGGTACAGTGTATGCTAAAGCCGAATCAATTTCTAATAAAACACTGTGGCAAAGCAATATAAATGCAAAAGGGGATGGCGACCATGACAAATGAAATTTATGAAAACATATCGTTTGAAAAGGCGATGGAAAAATTAGAAACGATTGTAGAAAAACTTGAAGAAGGAGAAGTCCCTTTAGAAAAAGCCATTGCTATGTATCAAGAAGGTATGAATCTTTCCAATGTTTGTCATGAAAAGCTGCAGCGGGTAGAAAAACAAATGGATAGAATGGTCGAGGAAGATGGGGAAATCAAGCCTCTGTTATCCGAGGAGGATGAAGAGTGAGCATATCGGAATTACAAGCATTTATTTCTCGATATAAGATTGAATTAGAAAAGAGGCTCCCACCATTTTTGGAAAGTTTAAATTGTCCCTTTTCCTTAAAAGAAGCTATTCTGTATTCCATTAATGCGGGGGGGAAAAGAGTCCGCCCTTTATTAATGCTCGCTGCGATTCAATCATATAGAAGCATAAAAGAATCTGATTATAAGGTTGCTTGTGCAGTAGAAATGGTGCACACCTATTCATTAATTCATGATGACCTGCCATCTATGGACGATGATGATTACCGCCGAGGTAAACCTACTAACCACAAAGTTTTTGGTGAAGCTTTTGCTGTCCTGGCTGGTGATGCGTTATTAACTAAAGCCTTTGAAGTTATTAGTTCCATTAATGAGCTCGATGCCAATATCAAGATAGCCCTAATAAGAGAATTGGCCAAAGCTGCCGGAGCAGAAGGAATGGTGGGCGGACAGGCAGCAGACCTTGATGGTGAAGGAAAAGATCTTTCAATCGAGGAGCTTGAGTATATTCATCGTCATAAAACAGGTGATCTATTAAGTTTTTCAATAGTTGCCGGAGGAATTTTAGGAGAAGCACCAAATGCAGATATGGAATGTATTCGTGCTTTTTCAAGAGAGCTGGGACTCGTATTTCAAATCAAAGATGATATCTTGGATATTGAAGGTGACTCAGAAGAAATGGGAAAAGCAGCTGGAAGTGATGAAGGCAGAGGTAAAAGCACTTACCCAAGACTATTAACACTCGGCGGTGCGAAAGAAAAACTCTTTCTTCATGCAGATAATGCAAAAGAATACTTACGGTCTTTATCAGGAAATCCCCTGCTTTTGGAGAATTTTGTCCATTATATTACGGAGCGTTCAAAATAAATTTTGCCACATTTTAATTATTTGTGCTGAGTTTTTAACTCGTGGTATAATAGTGATACAAATCTCGGATGGCGCAGTATTCTAGTCGATTCTCCATTCTCGAGGGCGGGCCTAAAAATCCGCTGAAGGGCACATCGATGAAGTTCCTGATATCGGCTCGAAGCGCCCAGCTTTGGGTCGATGTTGGGAGTAAAGGCGTAAGGGCGATCCACAAAGGCATGTGGGCGTGAACCCTTTCGCCGCGGAGGCTTCTTATTTGGACTAAATAAGAGGTAAGACCTGCACGACATGCCACAAGGGAAGGTATGTATGCAGCGTAGCCTGCCTTGAGTGGAGTAGCGGGGAAGGTAACTTTTAGAAAGATATGACGTCGGCCAACGAATATCTTGCTATTACCTGAAACCTGCTCTGCAAAAGAGGCTAAGAGAGTGGCACGGAATTGCCGAGGAAAACTCCTAGACTGTTCTTACAGACGAATAAAGCGGATTGCAGTGTGTGCTAAGTGGTAATCTAGTCTGATGTCCGGCGACGGCATCAAGTCGTTTTTAAAGGGAAACCACCAGGGCGGCGACGCTCTGGCAAACGGCTGGGAAAACCTACTGGACCTAAGACACAATGTTTACGCTTTATCTCGGCCATCCGATGTCTACATATGTTTATTTTAACCCAAATTCGTGAAATATATTAGGGGATTATGGAAATAATGAAAAATATAATGAAAAGATCTATACATTGGAGCGTTTTAATTGCCGTTATCACCCTGGTGTTAGCGGCTATTTTTTCAATTATATCCACTGCTGTATTATCAGGGGTGGGGTGGGCCATCGGAATGATTATTGTTTTAGTTATCGTGTTAATAGGTGTTTTCTTTGATATGATTGGAGTAGCAGCAACTGCTGCCTCTGAAAAACCTTTTCATGCGATGGCCTCAAAAAAAATCCCAGGTGCTTACCAGGCGATGAAGATAACCAGAAACGCGGATAAAGTAGCAAACTTTTGTGCGGATGTTATTGGTGACATTTCCGGGGTAGTTAGTGGAACAGCAGCTTCAGCTGTGGTCATACAATTAACATTTGCTGCTGATTCTGCTGATGGAAGTACGCTTCAATTTATTTTGAATGTGATTTTCACAGCTGTAGTAGCTGCATTAACTGTTGGGGGAAAAGCGCTAGGCAAAACATTTGCAATTACTTTTTCCACTGCAATTATTTTACAGGTAGGCCGTATCTTTTATGTACTTGAAAATAAATTGAAAATCACTTTTTTTAATAAAAAATCGACCAAAAAAACAAAGAATGTTTAAAACGACTGAAAGTGAGGGTTCGCTTCATGGATTTAAAAACGATAAAGGACCCGGCATTTGTACAAGCATGCAGCCGAAAAGAATTAGAAGGATTGGCTCAGGAGATAAGAGACTTTCTCATCAGTAAGCTGTCGGTCACAGGAGGACATCTAGGGCCGAATTTAGGTGTGGTTGAATTAACACTTGCATTACATTCCCTTTATCATACACCAAAAGATAAAATTATTTGGGATGTTGGTCATCAAACTTATGTGCATAAAATTTTGACCGGACGGGCCGATCAATTTGACAGGCTTCGTAAATATAAAGGTTTATGCGGTTTTCCAAAAAGAGATGAAAGCGAACATGATGTTTGGGAAACAGGGCACAGCTCCACCTCACTTTCTGCTGCAATGGGGATGGCCGTTGCGAGAGACTTAAAAGGAAGCAATGACCAAATAGCCGCTGTTATAGGAGACGGTGCATTAACAGGAGGAATGGCTCTAGAAGCATTAAACCACATTGGTCATGAGCAGACTAATTTGACCATTATTTTAAATGACAATGAGATGTCTATAGCTCCAAATGTAGGAGCACTTCATAGTGTTCTTGGTCGTCTTAGAACGACAGGTAAATATCAAAAAGTAAAAGACGATATCGAGTTTTTAATCAAAAAAATACCTGCTTTTGGAGGGAGACTGGCTTCAACGGCCGAACGTGTGAAAGACAGTTTAAAATATTTGCTCGTTTCTGGCATGTTTTTTGAAGAAATGGGTTTTACCTACCTTGGACCGGTAGACGGCCACGATTTCGATGACCTTATGTCTAATATCAAATACGGGAGAGATACAAAAGGGCCCGTAATTGTGCACGTTTTAACAAAAAAAGGAAAAGGCTACGCTCCAGCTGAAAATGATGCCAAAGGTACATGGCATGGACTGGGACCTTATAAAATTGAATCAGGGGAAGTTGTGAAAAAGCCTGGCCCCCCAGCATACAGTGCTGTTTTCAGCAGTACGCTGCAAAGACTTGCCCGTCAAGATGAAAGAATCGTAGCTTTAACAGCTGCTATGCCAGGAGGCACTAAGCTAGACCAATTTGGTGCTGAATTCCCTGATAGGATGTTTGATGTCGGGATTGCTGAACAGCACGCTACTACCATGGCAGGCGGACTTGCTACCCAGGGAATGAAACCTGTATTTGCGGTGTATTCAACCTTTTTACAAAGAGGTTATGACCAACTTGTCCACGATGTCTGCAGACAGAATTTAAATGTGTTGTTTGCTATCGATAGAGCAGGTCTTGTGGGTGCTGATGGAGAAACCCACCAAGGTGTATTTGATATTGCTTATTTACGTCATCTGCCAAATATGAAAATTTTGATGCCAAAAGATGAGAATGAACTGCAGCATATGATTTATACTGCTGTCCAATACGATGACGGACCAATTGCTGTTAGATATCCGAGAGGCAACGGTTATGGAGTAGAAATGGACGATAACTTGAAAGAGTTAGAAATAGGTAAGTGGGAAGTATTAAGAGATGGGAAAGACGCTACCATATTAACTTTTGGTACAATGATTCCGGCAGCTATGGAAGCATCAAAGGCATTGTCTGAACAAAATATACATGTACGTGTTGTAAATGCTCGTTCTGCTAAGCCTCTAGACGAAGACATGCTTCAAGAATTACAAGAAGAGAACCAGCCTATTCTAACGTTAGAAGAAGCAGCCTTAAAGGGTAGTTTTGGAAGTGCTGTTCTTGAACATTATCATGACACTGGCTGTCATCACATCGTTATAGATCGTATGGGAATTCCGGACAGGTACATTGAACATGGCAGTGTACCTGAACTTTATAAAGAAATAGGGTTGACAGCCGAAGAGGTTATGAACAAAATATATGCATTGGTGCCTAGAAAACAGCAAAGGGCGTAATTCATGAAAAAAGAACGAATAGATGTACTGCTTGTAGAACAAGGCTTTTTTGAGTCGAGGGAAAAAGCAAAAAGATCCATTATGGCCGGATTGGTATTAGCTGATAATGAGCGTGTTGACAAACCCGGAACAAAAATTGAAAGGACTGCTGATCTTCGCCTTAAAGGAGAACCTGTTCCCTATGTCAGCCGGGGCGGGCTTAAACTGGAAAAAGCATTAAAAGTATTTCCGCTCGATCTTAAAGATAAAATTGTTTTAGACATTGGAGCTTCTACTGGTGGATTTACAGACTGTGCTCTGCAGAATGGCGCTTCAAGAGTATATGCTGTGGACGTAGGGTACAATCAGCTGGCCTGGAAACTTCGGAAGCATGAAAAGGTCGAAGTTATGGAACGTTTTAATTTCCGTTATGCTGCCCCTGAGCATTTTCAAAAAGGTAAACCGGAAGCAGCTGTAGCTGACGTATCTTTTATTTCTTTAAAGCTTCTTTTGCCGCCATTAAGTAATATATTAGCAGAAGACAGCCAAGTTTGTTTATTGATAAAACCACAGTTTGAAGCCGGCCGGGAAAAAGTTGGTAAAAAAGGTATTATTCGTGATGCAAAGGTTCACCGGCAGGTTATTGATGACATACTTTTCTTTGCCGAATCAGCAGGCTTTACGCCAAAAGGTATTGATTATTCTCCAATAACCGGCGGTGATGGTAATATCGAGTTTTTATTATATATGCAATGGCAGCCTGTAATTAAAAATAATGATATAATTTCGGAAACCGTCATCTCTACAGTAGTTGAAAACGCCCACTTGCATTTTAATTCCGTTCAATGAGGCGAAAAGGGTTAATCTCCTTGTCTGAACGGAAACCCTCCTTTTTCATTTTCATGCGCATTCCTTTCCTTCTCTATATTTTTACTCAAAAATTTGTATAAATATAAAAAGTTAGGTATGATACAAATAGCTTTTTTTGCTATGTATAAATATTTTGATTCACCTAGAGGAGGTTGCACATGAATAAAGGGCAGCGTCATATTAAAATCAGAGAACTAATTACAGATTTAGATATAGAGACACAAGATGAATTAGTGGATCGATTAAAAAAAGGCGGGTATAACGTCACCCAGGCCACTGTGTCTAGAGATATAAAAGAACTGCACCTTGTTAAGGTGCCGACCATGGATGGAAGATATAAATACAGCTTGCCCGCCGATCAGAGGTTCAACCCGTTACAAAAGCTGAAAAGGGCACTTATTGACAGTTTTATCGGGATAGACCAGGCAGATAATCTTATTGTCATGAAAACTCTACCAGGAAACGCAAATGCCGTCGCAGTATTGATTGATAATTTAGATTGGGAAGAAATACTGGGCACGATTTGCGGAGATGATACGATATTAATTATTTGCAGGAATAAAAAACAGGCAGGACCTATTGTAGACAGGTTTCTTGAAATGCTTTAATTAAGAACATAATCGAGGTGCTCCCATGCTCGAAGAACTTTCAATAAAAAATTTCGCGATTATTGAAGAATTAACGGTTCCCTTCGGCCAGGGGCTGACTGTATTAACAGGAGAAACAGGAGCCGGAAAATCCATTATAATTGATGCTATCGGCTTATTAATTGGCGGACGCGGTTCAGTAGAATATGTTCGGCATGGAGAAAAGCGAGCAGAGATAGAAGGTTTATTTCGAGTGGACCAAGCGCATCCTTCAAGAAAAAAACTGGAGGAAGCTGGCATTGAAGTGGAAGAAGAGATGGTGGTATTAAGAAGAGATATTACGGATCAAGGGAAAAGCGTCTGCCGTATTAATGGAAAATTAGTGACATTAGCAATTTTACGGGAAACTGGACAGTCTTTAGTGGACATACATGGACAGCATGAACATCAGGAATTAATGCAGTTAGAGAAACATATATCGATGTTAGATCGTTTTGCTGGTAAAAAGCTTGAAGAAACCCTTACTGACTACAAAAGTAGATTCAAAACATTTACCAAACTTCAATCTGAATTAAAAAAATGGCAAGAAAATGATCAAGAATCGGCCAATCGCCTTGACTTTATTCAATATCAATTAGAAGAAATTGAAAAAGCTGGTTTAACCCCTGGAGAAGATGATGAATTAGAAAAAGAGAGACATATTTTAGCAAATAGTGAAAAATTATTCAGTCAGTTAAATAATACCTATGAAAGTCTCTACGGGGAAGGTAAAGCCCTGGATTGGGCTGGTCTTGCTATGTCGCATTCAGAAGAAGCGGCAGCGATAGATAATGATTTAGAAAAAGTGAACGAATCCATTCATACTGCTTATTACATGCTTGAAGAAGCAGCTTTTTCACTTAGAAGCCATGTAGATTCTTTATCCTTTGATCCAGAACGGTTAAACGAAATTGAAACGAGATTAGATGAGATTAACAAGCTAAAAAGAAAATATGGAAATTCAGTCACCGAAATTCTTGAATTTTCTTCTAAAATTGAAGAAGAAATGGTTGAGCTGTCAAATAAAGATGAAAAAATTCAAGAAATCGAAGAAAAGCTAAAATCCATTGCCTTAGATTTAAAAGCTGAAGCTGATACTTTGAGAGACTTACGGGTGCAGGCAGGGGAAAAGCTTGCAGCAGATATAAAATCTGAACTCAAAGCTCTTCATATGGAAAAAGCGGAAATGGAAGTAAGCTTAAAAGATTTAACCAAAGGAAAAGAGTTTGAATGGGAACATGGAAGTACCATTTTTTTTAATGAGAATGGAAGAGATAAAATTGAGTTTTTATTGGCTGCTAATGCGGGAGAACCCTTAAAACCACTTTCAAAAGTTGCTTCCGGGGGCGAAATTTCCAGAGTTATGCTGGCAATGAAAACTATTTTGTCAGGGTTTCAGCATGTTACTTCTTTAATATTTGATGAAGTTGATACCGGTGTAAGCGGTCGTGTTGCTCAAGCTATAGCACAAAAAATTTATCAGGTGTCTGTAGGTTCACAAGTATTATGTATATCTCATCTCCCCCAGGTTGCTGCGATGGCTGATAATCATTTGTATATTGAGAAAAAAGAAAAAAAAGACCGAGTCATTACTACAGTAAAACCAATAGATGGAAAAAAGAAAACGGACGAAATTGCCAGAATGATCTCTGGAGTAGAAATAACGGAATTGACAAGAGAAAATGCAAATGAGTTATTAATTATGGCCGAAAAAATCAAATCCAATTCATGAAAAGCTGACCAAAACAGGTCGGCTTTTTTAATTGACCAGGCTTATAAATACTTTATCAAGAGGCAATTATATGAATACAGCAGATAACTTATATGGGGACGAGGAGGATTTATTGCATGGATTGGGGGAGAAGATTAACTGGTATTTTGTTATTATTATTATTTACCTTATGTATAACAAATGATACCGTACAAACGTATTTAAATATTCCAGATGAAATTATTTTTTTTGATTCAGAATTAGAAAATGCCGATGTAAAGAACAGCATTCAAAATAAATTAGATTTAACAGATGCAAAAAATGTGCAAATTAATGAAAACAAAGAAAAATCGACGGCCACGATAAAAGTAAATGCCTTGCCAAAAAAACAGACCAGCATTAAAACCATTCCAGATTTGAAAATGATTCCGGGTGGAGATTCTATAGGAGTAAAGCTTCAATCCGATGGAGTGATGGTCGTAGGTTTTCATGAAGTAACTGCAGAGAATGGCAGAATTTCTCCAGCAAAACAAGCAGGTATGAAAGCAGGAGATCGAATAATATCTATAAATGGCAAAAAAGTAAAGGATTTAGAAGATGTTGTTCAAAGCTTAAAACAAACTGATAAAAATGATTCGGTAACATTTCTTGTAAAAAGAGAAAATGAAGAGAAAACAATAAAAGTTAAGATGGAAGAAGGAAAAAACGGCTGTGTCATCGGGGCTTATATACGTAATGCTGCTTCAGGAGTAGGAACGTTAACGTTTTATGAACCTAAAAGCGGTAAATTTGGCGCATTAGGACATGTTATTGCTGATTCTGATACTAAAAAGCCTGTAGTTGTAGAAGATGGCACGATTGTCAGATCTTCTGTCACCTCTATTGAAAGGGGTTCAAATGGAAAACCTGGTGAAAAACAGGCAATGCTGTCTACTGGTAATGACATACTTGGAAAAGTAACGAAAAACAGCTCATTTGGGGTATTTGGCCAACTTTATACAAATAAACTGTTAAAAAAGCCTTTATATTCTAAACCACTTCCGATAGCATTTGCTCATGAAGTCAAAAAGGGACCGGCCGAAATATTAACGGTTTTAGAAGGAGAAAAGGTTGAAAAATTTGATATTGAGATCGTTCAATCCGTTCCTCAACTTCATCCTGCTTCAAAAGGAATGGTGATTAAAGTGACCGATAAAGAATTACTAGAAAAAACCGGAGGAATTATACAAGGAATGAGCGGAAGCCCAATTATTCAAAACGGAAAACTTATTGGTGCAGTCACTCACGTCTTTGTTAATGATTCCACCTCGGGATATGCATCTCATATTGAATGGATGCTTGAAGAAGCTGGAATTGATACGTATGTAAAAGAAAGGAAAGAAGCTGGTTAAGGAAAACTGATTTCAGTTTTCCTTTTTTGGTATTGGATATATTTTTAATTGTGGTACTATTAAGTAAATAACTATAAGCATGTTTATTTTTCGACAAAAACATACATTTCAGCCTTTGTCAAATGTCGAAAGGCGACAATATATCTAGAAAATGAAAGGTCTAATGAGCTCTATTATATTTATTAAGGAATTTTGAGTAAATGAAAGGGTATTTGGCAGACTTGTCGAAAACAATATACAGACCTTGGTGAAGAAAAAATGAAGGAGGTTCTCGCGTGAATAAAATCAAAGTATGTGTAGCTGATGATAACAGAGAATTGGTCGGTTTATTAAATGAATATATTGGTGCACAGGAAGATATGGAAGTTACAGGAAGCGCTTATAACGGACAGGAATGTTTGAAAGTAGTGGAAGACACTAAGCCTAACGTTCTTGTACTTGATATTATTATGCCTCATTTGGATGGATTAGCAGTTTTAAATAAAATTAATTCCGGGGATTATAATCCTCGTCCAAAAATTATTATGCTTACGGCTTTTGGTCAGGAAGATGTAACTAAAAAAGCCGTTAACCTTGGTGCTTCTTATTATGTTTTAAAACCATTTGATATGGAAACGTTGATTTCAAACATTAGAGAAGTATACGGAGAGGAATCATCTGTCGTACAGCAGACAATAGGCCATGATAATAAAGAAAGCAAAGAAGAGCCAGAAATTAATTTAAACCAAAGCATAACAAATATTATTCATGAAATAGGCGTTCCTGCACATATTAAAGGATACATGTATTTAAGGGAAGCAATCTCAATGGTATATAATGATATTGATTTGTTAGGCTCTATAACAAAGGTACTTTATCCTGATATCGCAAAGAAATATAACACTACATCAAGCAGAGTGGAACGAGCTATTCGACATGCCATTGAAGTGGCATGGAGCAGAGGAAATTTTGAGTCCATTTCACGCATGTTCGGCTACACGATTAATGTTTCTAAAGCCAAACCGACGAATTCAGAATTTATTGCTATGGTAGCAGATAAATTGAGACTAGAGCATAAAGTCAGTTAACGTCTAAATATGAAAACCGTCCCTATTGTGAACTGCACCCCGTCAAGTAGACAATAAAAATAATAAAAAGAATCTAAGCGGCATTATCCCTGTATTCCATAGGGGTAAGGCCGTTTAATCGTTTTTGTAATCGATTGTAATTATCAAAGTGCATGTAGTCATTAATAGCTTGTTTCAGCTCATCAAATGTAATTTATGTAAATAATACTTCTCACTGAGTGCCCCAAAAAGATTCCATCGGTCCATTATCAATGCATTTCCCTACCCGAGACATACTAGGCTTTATTTCTGCTTCCGTTTAAATTGAGGAGAAGTGTATTGAAAGCCACGATCGCTATGGAGGAGGGGAGTTGCATCAGGAAAGACTTCGGTCGCCTGATTTAATGTTTTAAAGACCAATGGATTGTTATTGGACGTGCCTAAGACATAACTCACAATCGATCCATCGTACAAATCAAGAATGGCACTGAGATAGGCTTTGTGAGACGAGCCATATTTGAATTCCGTGACATCCGTCACCCACTTTTCATTCAGATGATCGGCCTTAAATTCTCGATTGAGCACATTCTCCGCAACGTGTTGAGGATTCGATTTCCCATACTGTTTTTTCTTTCGGCGAATGACCGATTGCAGGCCAGCGACCCCCATTAAGCGGTAGATCCGTTTTTCATTTAAGGGCATCTGGAACATCTTCGCATATTCATCGTCATCCTTCGGCACCCATAGACCCCTTCTACCTTGTGATGCAGCTGGTTTATTTTCTCCAGGATCTTTTGATTTAGTTTTTCATTTTTCGTAGGGGTGCGATTTTTCCACTTGTAGTACGCGGAGCGAGCAATGCCCGCCACTTCACACAATAAAGAAATGGACAGGTGATCCGATTGATGGAGCTCTTGAATGGCTAAGTAGGTATTTTCGGTCCGAACCTGATTTATTTTCGCTTCCTTTCGATTTCCTCCAACTTTTTTAAGAATGCGTTCTCCGCACGTAGCCGTTCATTATCTTTTTCCAGCTTCTTCATCTGTAACGCCGTTTTTTCTTCTGGGGTGAGTTCGTCTTCCATCTTCGCTCTCCCGCGCCGATCTCGAAGGGCATCTTCGCCTCCTTCTTCGTATTTTCGGGTCCATTGATACACTTGTTGGTAGGACACATTATACCGTTCAGCGATGGTTTGATAGTCCTTCTTATTCTCTATAAAATCTCTAGCTATAAAAACTCGTTCTTCTAATTTGGTTGTTCTTCCTTTGGTCATTGGACGATTCACTCTTTTCCCCGTGGTTTTTTTCATCTTTTTTTGACCATTATACTGCTTTATCCACTTTCGCAAAACCGACTGACTGGATATCCCGAAACGAATGGTAACCTCCGCCAGAGAATACTTCCCTGAGAGATAGTCGTGGACCGCCTGTAATTTTGTTTCTTTCGAATAAGGGGTCCAGCTTTTGGAAGATTGTAAGGCTTCGAGGCCAAGGTAATTGTATTTTCTTCTCCAATCTTTGAAGGTGGATAAGCTAATCTGATAGTGTTCTATGATTTCTTTAATGGAAGAACGACCTTTTTCAAAAGCTTGGATAACCTCAAGCTTTTCTTGTTGTTTAGGAAATTATATTTTTCGAATTGTGGATAACTATCTCCCTACTGTTTGATTAGCGTCTAGCTTCAGCGCCCAGCCTCTCGGAGGCCCAAGACGGTTTAAGGAACTTTGCTAGAATCGCGAACATCGTGTTCGCAACGCAAAAGTCAGCACATCCTGTGCAAGCCAGTTTGACGTTGTCACAGGACGTGACGTTCTTAGTCGAACATCCTTTAGGACCCTTCTGCTAAAGACGCACACGTCGATGCACAGGACGTGGCGTTTTTGGCGACGAAAGTGCAACGCAGAAGTCACCACATCCTGTGGAAGTAAGAGCGCCTTTCATGACTGAAGAACATTTACCTGTCGAGGCTGAACAGGGCGCTTGCGCTTTTGTTCTGCATTAAACCGACTCTGTGCCATAAAAATACTCCCCTCCAGGCCAAACAGATTTTTTATTTTATCTGTCTACCATTTGGGGAGCATATCATTGTAGGGGCGGTTTATTATTTTGGGAAATATATGATTCGAAAAGTCTGGATACGGTGGAAGAACTTTCTGTATATGGACGCAGTTGGTTAATTCTTCTGGAAGAAGGTTCGTACTGTATAACATAATGTTCACCATTATATGAAGCAAGATATATATCAAATCCATGTCTTGTTTCTACAAATTGAAACAATTTTTTCCCTCCCATTAATTAATTTATTACTTTATCTTTTATCTACATTCCCAGATGTATGCATGTAATCCCTCCCAATTGGACCATACTAGAAAAAGGCTAAAAAAAGGGGGGAACAACACCGTGACTAAGATTCAAGGGAAAGCATGCTTTCATGAGAAAACAAAAACTCTTGCTGATCAAATTGATGAAAATCAAATAGCAGTGATTGCTCATGAAGATATAGATCCTATAGCTGCTGAGAGCTTAATAAGAAAAAAAGTCAAAGCTGTTATAAACTTAAAGCGCTCCATGAGCGGGGATTTTTTTCATGAAGGAGTGAAAAGGCTGTTAAAACATAAAATAAAAATATTTGATATTAATTCAGAAAGTGAGATTGGTAAATGGATACATGGAAGAGAGATAGAAATTAACAATAATTATTTATTTGTGATTTATTCTCAAAAGAAATATGAAGTGGGAACCTTGAAAGAATACAGCATGTCTTTTATTCGTTTGCTCGAAGAAAGAGCAAAAAAAAACCTGCCGTTCACTTTTGAAAAATTCAGCAGCAACAGTATTTCTTACGCAGAAAAAGATTTAATACAGCTTTTAGACTGCTGGAAAAAATGGGAAGCAGGATCGGCTTTGCAAGATAAAGACGTATTAATCGTTATTCGCGGGACAGATTATGAAAAAGACTTAGACTGTATAAAAAAACATTTTATAAATAAGAAAAATCCCCTCTCTTTCGTTGCAGTTGACGGTGCAGCTAATGCAATGCTCCGTAAGGGCATGGAGCCTGATTATATCATAGGAGATATGGATTCAGTCAGCAGCAGCGTTTTACAATGCGGGGCTCAATTAATTGTTCATCAAGGAGCCAAAGGGCAAAGTCCGGGGATGAAAAGAGTGAAGCAAAATAAACTGTCTGCTAATACAGTTAAATTTATTGGATTAAGTGAAGATGCTGCAATCGCTTTTGCACTAAAAGAAGGAGCAAAGAAAATTTACTTAGTTGGCGGCCATAGAGATATGGAAGAATATCTCAGTAAAGGGAGAAAAGGAATGGGTTCTTCTTTGTTGATTAAAATGCTGGCTGGAAGCAAAATCATTGATTTGAAAGGTATACATCATCTTTATAACAAAAAGAGCAAAATTCCATCCGTTTTTTGGCGGTTCAGAAAAGCATATCATTCGTTACCTTTCTTGCGCAGTTCAAAACCAAAAAAAGAAATGAGGGAATTAAAAGCGTGAAAACTAGTGTTATTATTCCAGCTTATAATGAAGAAGAACATTTAAGAACCACGTTGCGCACCTTAAAAAAAGCAGACTGGACTAACGAATTAATTGGAGTTAATGATGGAAGCTCTGATGCGAGTGGAAGAATTATGGAAAAGTATTGTGATATCACCATTTCCTTTATCAAAAACCATGGAAAAACGGCAGCTGCAAAAGCGGGATGGTTAGCAAGCAAAGGGGAATATATTGTCATTTTGGATGCTGATCTAAGAGAAAGTGCAGTCTATGGAAAAAGGCTTCTATCCCCTTTGCAAAATAATGAAGCAGACTTAGTCATTGGAACGGTTATGGGAAGCGGTAAAAATGGATTTGGGTTTGTTAAAAGACGAGTACAACGTCTGATTCATAGAAAAAGCGGTTTATTGCTGCAAACTCCTTTGTCAGGACAGAGAGCATTTCACAGAAAGCATATTGAATATTATCACCAGTTAGAAGCAGAGGGGTTTGGTTTAGAAACGATGATGACGTTAAAGGCAATACAAGAAGGATTTAAAATTAAAGAGGTAGAAGTGCCATTTATGCATGATGGAAAAGGATGGGGGCTGCCAGGCATATGGCACCGCGGTAAACAATGGCTGGAGGTGGAAAGGTGCTTATGGAAATATGGAAAATCATACTCGTAAGCACCATTATAATACTTTCCTGGCCGGTTGTAAGAAATATTTCGTTTAAATTCAGCTGGATATCCCTTAACTACAAAAAAACTCATATTCCGTTTACCGTTGGGATAGTTTTATTCATTGCTGTTATTAATTTTATTTGGTTGTGGCCGCCAAATGATCTATTCGCTTTTCTTATTTATGTAGGCGGTCTTTGGACAGCCGGGTGGATTGATGATATATTCGGCACTCGTTTTCCAAAAGGAATAAAAGGTCATTTGCAGTTCTTATTTCAAAAAAGGGAATGGACAACGGGACTTACAAAAATCGTTTTAGTAGGAGCTGCTTCGGGTCTCAGCTTATGTTTAGTCAATAACATTGTACAAGCAGAAACTCTTATAGCACTTTCATTATTGATTTTGTCCCCGCATGTATGTAATTCCCTTGACACACGACCATTAAGAGTTTGGAAATGGTTCAGTATTCATTATTTAATATTTATGTTATTTCTGCTGGGGTCAATATCTATAAGCATTCAAATTTATATTGTTATAGTAATGGCTGTTTGGGGATATATCGAAATGACGAGAAAAGGAATGCTTGGAGATAATGGGGCAGCATTGTCTGGCGGAATAATGGCATGGGTGGCCATGCAATATACCCCTGCCATGTATCAAATTTTGTTAACGGGTATTCTTCTTTTGATGACTTACTTTGCAGAAAAAAACTCCATTCATTCTTTTATTCAAAAAGTCTCTATATTAAAGGAGATTGATCATTGGGGGCGTAGAGAAAAACTGGAATAAAAAAAGGTTGACTCCGTAGCCAGAATCAACCGTTACTTACTGCTTGGATCAGTTTCTTTTGTTTTCGATTGAAACGGAAGGCTTACTTTTTTATTTTTGCGGTCTCGATAAAGAACAAAACCAGAAATAAACCAAATCCCTAATACCAGCATTCCTAAACCGGCAATAAACTGCAGCCATAAAAAAGGAAAGGGAGGCTGTAAAATTTGAAAGAGCATATCTCTCATTAACTTTATGCCTAAAGCTGCCATAATACCGGGAATAACTAATATTAATAAAGCAATCAGCCGCATGAGCAATATCTCTCCCTGGTCAATAACTGTGTAGGCTTGGCTTTGCCAAGTTTCTTTTTTAATTGTACGCTATTTATACAATAATGTCCAAAGGTGTACAGCACAAAGGTGAGGGGGATGGGTGTGAAGACAGCGATTATTGTAGGCGGAGGAAAAGGAGGAACCGCTCTTTTTAAAATGCTGATGGAGAGCGGACGACTTAAAATAATAGGGTTAGCTGATGTGAATTCTTCAGCCCCTGGAATGATAATAGCGAAGGAAGCAGGGATCTCTACTTCCGAAAGTTGGGAAAAATTATTACAGTTAAATCCGGATATGGTTATTGAGGCAACGGGAGAAGACAAAATTTTTCAGCAGATTTATTCACATTCTAAAAATCAATTTTTAGTCATTCCAGCCTTAGTGGCTAATGTTCTTTATGACTTGATACATGATAAAGAACAATTAATTCAAACTCTACAAACACATGACAGAGTACGATCTACTATTTTACATTCGACCCATGACGGTATGATTGCTATAAATGATGAAGAAAAAATTATTTTATTTAACAGGGCTGCTTCTGAAATGACTGAAATTCCTCAAACGAAGGCAGAAGGTTCTTTGATTGGTGAAATACTGCCGGAAAGTGGGCTGAAAAGAATTATACAAACCGGTAAAGAAGAAACAAACCGAAAGCTAACTTTTCAAAATGGCAGATCTATTATTACGACACGTCTTCCTTTATGGCATCAAAATGCTTGTATAGGGGCATTAGCTGTTTTTAAAGATGTTACAGATATTGCGAATATGGCAGAAGAGGTTACCAACTTAAAAAGTATTCAGCAAATGTTAGAATCGATCATCCATTCTTCAGAGGAAGCCATCTCAGTGGTAGATGAATACGGGTATGGTACCATGATTAATCCTGCCTATACACGTTTAACAGGACTTTCTGAAAAGGAAGTTATCGGTAAACCAGCTCATACTGATATATCAGAAGGAGATAGTATGCATATGCAGGTTTTGACAACAAGAAAACCTGTGCGGGGAGTAAGGATGAAAGTTGGGCCGAAGAAAAAAGACGTTATAGTTAATGTGGCCCCCATTATAGTGGACGGAAGGATGAAAGGAAGCGTTGGTGTTTTACACGACGTATCAGAAATACGATCATTAACTGAAGAATTAAAGCGTGCTCGAAAGCTTATACGGACATTAGAAGCAAAATACAATTTCGAAGATATAATTGGTACCTCTAAAGAAATGCAAGTACCTCTGCAGCAAGCAAAAATGAGCGCAGGAGTACCAGTAACTGTGCTGCTTCGAGGGGAATCGGGTACCGGGAAAGAATTATTTGCGCATGCTATTCATAATGCAAGTGACCGGAAATTTAATAAATTTATAAGGGTAAATTGTGCAGCTATTTCAGAGTCATTATTAGAAAGTGAACTTTTTGGTTATGAAGAAGGGGCGTTTTCCGGAGCAAAACAAGGTGGAAAACGCGGATTGTTTGAAGAAGCAGATAAAGGAAGTATTTTCTTGGATGAAATCGGAGAAATGGCTCCTTCTACCCAGGCTAAATTATTACGTGTCCTGCAAGAAGGAGAAATTGTTAAAGTAGGTGGGACAAAATCCATAAATATCGATGTAAGAGTAATCGCTGCGACGAATATGAATCTTGAAAAAGTTGTACATGAAAAAAATTTCCGAGAAGATTTATATTATCGATTAAACCGAATGCCAATATATGTTCCTGCCTTAAGGGAAAGAAAAAGTGATTTAAAAGAGTTATGCAGGCACCTGCTAGAGCGAATTAATGCAGATTTTGGCAGAAATGTCTCTGAAATTTCAACCGAAGCTATGGAAGTTCTATATCGGTATGACTGGCCGGGAAATGTGAGGGAACTTGAAAATATTTTAGGAAGAGCTCTTATTTCCATGCAAATTACCGAACAAACGATAAAAGTTGGACATTTGCCTTCCCTGCATCTTCAAAACGTAAAACAGCCAGCAATATCGCTTAAAAGCAGCAGCGAACAAAACACTTTACAAGAAGATCTTGATGCATTTGAAAAAAATAAAATTCTAGAAACTTTACAAAACAATCAAAATAACAAAACTCGGAGTGCTGAACAATTAGGCATCTCTGTACGGAATTTGTATTACAAAATGAAAAAGCATAATATTGAAAATAATAGCATGCAATAATTTTCTTAGTATGAAAAAATTGCATGCTATTTGAAGGACCCCTCTTTACAAATAAAGCGGTTTCAAAATATATAAGTCATTGGCATGCTAATTGCATTTATACATAGTAGAGCAGCAGAAGGAGAAAAAAGAAATGAACTTAAATGATGTACTAAAAAAAGCTTCTATTTATGGAGAAAAAAAGATCGCTGTAGCAGCTGCAGACGATGAAAGAGTCATAGACGTAGTTTTAGCTGCCGTAGACCAGAATCTTGGTATGTTCAGGTTATATGGAAATGAAGAAAAAATCAGATCCATTTTTAAAAAAAAGATGGTAATGAACCAGAAAAAATAAAAGTAATTCCTACAAGAAATGAAACGGAATCAGCTTTTCTTGCAGTAGCTTCTGTAAATAAGGGAAGAGCGGATATTCTCATGAAAGGTATGGTGCCGATCAATATATTATTAAAAGCTGTACTCAACCGGGAAAATGGTCTGCGGACAGGAAGTGTCCTTTCTCATGTAGCTGTTTTTGAAGTGCCAAATTTTAACCGTTTATTATTTTTAAGTGACTCTGCAATGAACATTGCACCTGATTTATCTAAAAAGATGGAGATAGTTAAAAATTCAGTAATTACAGCAAGGTCGATGGGAATTCATTATCCAAAAGTAGCTGCATTAACAGCAGTAGAGGTAGTAAATCCGGACATACAGGCGACGCTTGATGCTGCGGCGCTAACGCAGATGAATAGAAGAGGCCAGATTGAGAATTGTTATATAGACGGACCCTTAGCTCTTGATAATGCTATCTCTATTGATGCAGCTGAGTATAGAGGAGTACAGAGCAAAGTAGCTGGACACGCGGATATAATGCTTGTTCCGATTGTAGAAATTGGAAATGTTCTGTATAAATCTCTTGTTTATTTTTCAAATGCTAAAGTTCGGGAATAATTGCCGGGGCTAAAGCACCAATAGTGTTAACATCAAGAGCAGACTCTTACAGAAAGCAAACTTCACTCTATTGCAATGGCATGTCATGTTATTGAACATGGGTAAACATATTAGACAAACAGGGGGCGCTGGAAAATGAGATTGTTTATGACGATGGAAAAGCATGATTACGAACAAGTGGTTGTATGTCAAGATAATGCATCGGGCTTAAAAGCAATTATAGCTATTCATGATACTACGCTTGGACCTGCACTTGGAGGTACAAGAATGTGGATGTATGACTCCGAAGAAGCAGCTTTTGAAGATGCTTTACGGCTTGCTAAAGGGATGACTTATAAAAATGCAGCAGCTGGTTTAAATCTTGGCGGAGGCAAAACGGTAATTATTGGAGACCCCCGTAAAGATAAAAATGAAGAAATGTTCCGTGCTTTTGGCCGGTACATTCAAGGACTGAATGGACGTTATATAACAGCAGAAGATGTCGGAACAACAGTGGAGGATATGGACATCATTCATGATGAAACAGATTTTGTCACTGGCATCTCTCCAGCTTTTGGATCTAGTGGTAATCCCTCCCCAGTTACAGCGTATGGTGTTTATGTCGGAATGAAGGCTGCAGCCAAAGAGGCATTTGGTTCTGATGAGTTGGCAGGTAAAACAATTGCAGTTCAAGGTGTAGGAAATGTTTCTTATCATTTATGTAAACATTTATATGAAGAAGGAGCGACCTTAATCGTTACAGACATTCATAAAGAATCAATAGATCGGGCTGTTAATGATTTTAATGCAAAAGCAGTAGAGCCAGATAATATTTTTGATGTAGAATGTGACATTTTCAGTCCCTGTGCTTTAGGTGCTGTTATTAATGATGATACAATAAACAGATTAAAAGCAAAAGTAGTTGCTGGAGCGGCCAATAATCAATTGAAAGGAAATGAACACGGAGAAATGCTTCATGAAAAAGGGATCGTTTATACCCCCGATTACGTTATTAATGCAGGAGGAGTTATAAACGTAGCTGATGAACTGTACGGGTACAATAGAGATCGAGCAATGAAAAAAGTAGAAGGGGTTTATGAAAATATAGAACAAGTGATTGACATTTCCAAAAGAGACCGTATTCCAACTTACTTAGCAGCTGACAGACTGGCTGAAGAAAGAATTGAAAAAATGAAAAACTCCCGAAAGCAATTTTTAAGAAATGGTTACCACATTCTCAGCAGGCGATCTCAGTAACTGCAGGAAGGAGGAACCAAGTTGAGCAGAATCCTTACCATTAATTCAGGTTCAACTTCCACTAAAGTTAGTGTATTTGAGAATGAAAGACAATTAATGGACAATACAATCAGGGACCTTAAATTATCTTCCCGGCAGCAAACCAAAGACCGAGAGGTTTTGGAAGCTAGAAAAAACGAAATATTAAGCGCTCTTGATAAAGAAGAGATAAATTTTAATAAATTTGATGCGGTGGTTGCAAGAGGAGGATTGTTAAAACCAATAGAGAGCGGTACGTATATAGTAAATGAAACAATGCTGAGAGATTTAAAAAATCATGTGCACGGAAAGCACGCATCAAACTATGGTGCCCCTATTGCAGAGAGTATCGCAAGACAGCTTAATATACCTGCCTTTATTGTCGACCCGGTTGTAGTAGATGAAATGTCTGAAAAAGCAAAAGTCAGCGGTCATCAGCATTTTGAGCGCCGCAGTATTTTTCACGCCTTAAATCAGAAAGCGGTAGCCAGACAGGCTGCTTTAAAAGCAGGCATTGCTTATGAAGAAGGAACGTTTATTGTAGCTCATATGGGTGGTGGAATTACTGTAGGAGCCCACTATAAGGGAAAAGTAGTTGATGTTAATAATGGTTTAAATGGTGACGGTCCTTTTGCTCCTGAACGTTCAGGGACATTACCAGTTGCAGATATCATTGAAAGTTGTTTTTCGGGAATGTACAGTGAAGAAGGAAATCATGCAGTTCACTTCTGGAAAAGGCGGTCTGGTAAGTTATTTTGGTACGAATGATTTCATGGAAATAGACAATAAAAGATTAAAAGGTGATAAAAAAGCGAAGTTAGTATCAGAAGCCATGGTTTATCAAATTGTAAAAGAAATCGGATCCCTTTCTGCTGGAATGAAGGGGCAGGTAAATGCTATTGTTCTAACAGGAGGAATCGCTTATAATAATTGGGTTTGCCAAGAGATAATAAATCATGTCAGCTGGCAGAAGTATATCGATATCCTGGAGAACATGAACACTTTGCCTTAGCTCAAGGGGCTTTAAGAGTGTTAAGAAGAGAAGAACTGCCAAAAAATTATGGGTAGATCATAAAAGGAGGCGACAATCATGGCTGAAGAATATGACCTGGTCATACTAGGAGCTGGTACCGGTGGATACGTTGCAGCAATAAAAGCTGCTCAAAGTGGGCTTAAAACAGCAGTTGTAGAAAAAGAGAAAGTAGGAGGAACTTGTTTACATAAAGGCTGTATACCGAGTAAAGCATTGCTTCGGAGTGCAGAAGTTCATGCAACGATTAAAGATAGTCATCAATACGGTATATCCGTTAGTGAGATAGATTTACAATTTGAAAAAGTACAGCAAAGAAAAGACGATATTGTAAACAAGCTTTATAAGGGTGTACAGACCCTAATGAAAAAAGGAAAAATAGATATATTTGAAGGGCACGGGCGTATTCTTGGCCCCTCTATATTTTCTCCTAGCCCGGGAACAATTTCAGTTGAAATGAAAGATGGATCAGAAAACATCATGCTGATTCCTAAAAATGTCATTATCGCTACAGGATCACGTCCGCGATTGCTTCCGGGAATAGAGGTGGACGGTGAAAAAATATTAACATCCGATGAAGCTTTACATCTAAAAGAGCTTCCTTCTTCAGTCATTATTGCAGGGGGCGGGGTAATAGGCATTGAATGGGCATCTATGTTAGCAGATTTTGATGTGAATGTTACGGTTCTAGAATACTCAGACAGAATCCTTTCCGGAGAAGATGCAGATATTTCTAATGAAATGTCCCGGAGGCTTTCAGAACGCGGAGTAAAGATCGTTACAAATGCAAATATATTGCCGCAGAAAACAAAGAAAAATGAAAATATATCGGTTACTGCTGAAATAAATGGAACGGAAACAACCTTCACGGCAGAAACATTGTTGATGTCCGTAGGAAGAAAAGCAAATGTAGAAGATATCGGATTAGAAAATACGGATATTAAAATAGAAGATGGTTATATTGCCGTTAACGAATTTTACCAAACAAAAGAATCTCATATATATGCTATTGGAGATGTTATTGGAGGCTTGCAGCTTGCACATGTTGCTTCAAGAGAAGGCTTAATTGCTGTCGAGCATTTAATGTCGCAGCAGCCTATGCCGCTTGATATCACCAGCGTTCCCAGATGTACGTACAGCAGGCCGGAAGCAGCAAGTATTGGTTTGACAGCACAACAAGCAAAACAAAAAGGGTATGATATCAAAACGGGCAAATTTTCCTTTCAAGCTATTGGAAAAGCTCTTGTTTACGGATATGCTGATGGATTTGTAAAGTTTGTAGTCAACAAAGAAAACGATGACCTGCTTGGAGTTCATATGATCGGACCGCATGTCACAGATTTAATATCTGAAGCGGCGCTTGCAAAACTAGTTGATGCTTCAAACTTTGAAATTAGTGAAACGATTCATCCCCACCCATCGTTATCTGAGATTTTAGGAGAAGGGGCACTTGGAGTAGAAGGAAAAGCAATTCACTCTTAATTCTATTGAAGGAGGTAATACTATGACCTCAACAAAACACGAACATCTTGGGTTATCCAATGAGCAAGTTTTATCAATGTATAAAACAATGCTTTTAGCAAGAAAGATTGATGAAAGAATGTGGCTGTTAAATAGAGCCGGGAAAATACCTTTTGTTATTTCCTGTCAAGGACAAGAAGCAGCTCAAGTAGGAGCAGCTATGGCTTTAAATAAGGAAGAGGATTATATACTGCCTTATTATCGTGATATGGGTCTTGTACTAAGCTTTGGCATGACAACAAAAGACTTAATGATGTCAGGTTTTGCTAAAGCAGATGATCCTAATTCAGGCGGCCGCCAAATGCCGGGTCATTTCGGGCAGAAAAAAAATCGTATTGTAACAGGATCTTCTCCTGTAACCACCCAGGTCCCGCATGCAGTGGGTATTGCGCTTGCAGGGAAAATGGAAAAAAAGAATTTTGTAACCTTAACTACATTCGGAGAGGGATCATCCAACCAGGGTGATTTTCATGAAGGAGCTAATTTTGCAGGTGTTCATAAGCTGCCTGTTATCTTTATGTGTGAAAACAACAAGTATGCTATATCAGTTCCTATTGAGAAACAGCTTGCCTGTGAAAAGGTATCTGATAGAGCAATAGGCTATGGAATGCCTGGAATTACTGTAGACGGAAATGATCCGCTGGCTGTATATGAAGCTGTTAAAGAAGCAGCAGACCGTGCTAGAAATGGAGGCGGCCCATCCTTGATTGAAACCGTATCATATAGGCTGACTCCCCATTCAAGTGACGATGATGACAGATCTTATCGTACAAAAGAAGAAGTTGAAGATGCCAAAAAGGTGGACTCTATTCATACATTTGCAAAATATCTAAAAGAAACAAATGTACTAACAGATCATGAAGAAGAGAAAATGCTGGAAGATATAAGAAAAACAATAGACAAAGCAACAGAAGCAGCAGAAGAAGCTCCATATGCAGATCCAGAATCCACCCTGCTGCATGTATATGCTGAAAAGGACGGTGAGGTGTAATGGCTGTCTTAACTTATATTCAAGCTGTGACAGCGGCTCTGCGCGAAGAAATGGGAAGAGACGAAAAAGTTTTTGTATTAGGGGAAGATGTTGGAGCAAGAGGCGGGGTGTTTCGGGCTACAGACGGCCTTTATCAGGAATTTGGAGGCGAACGAGTTCTCGATACTCCTTTAGCTGAGTCTGCTATCGCCGGGGTCGGAATTGGAGCTGCACTGTACGGGATGAGACCTGTTGCAGAAATGCAATTTGCAGACTTTATAATGCCTGCGGTGAATCAAATAGTCTCCGAAGCAGCCAAAATAAGATATCGCTCAAACAACGATTGGAATTGTCCCATAACGATTCGAGCACCATATGGCGGCGGGGTTCATGGGGCACTGTATCATTCTCAATCAGTGGAAGCTCTTTTTGCCAGTGTGCCCGGACTGAAAATTGTTATGCCGTCTACTCCATATGACGTGAAAGGTCTATTAAAAGCTGCAATTCGTGCTAACGATCCGGTTTTATTTTTTGAGCATAAAAGGGCCTATCGTTTAATAAAAGGAGAAGTACCTGATGAAGATTACACCCTGCCTATTGGAAAAGCAGATATTAAAAAAGAAGGTTCAGATGTTACGGTGATTAGTTATGGATTGTGCCTTCATTTTGCTTTACAGGCAGCAGAAAAGCTGGAAGAGGACGGAATATCAACAGAGATTCTTGATTTAAGAACAATATATCCTCTAGACAAAGAGGCAATTATTCAAGCTGTTGCAAAAACGGGGAAAGTACTTCTTATAACAGAAGATAATAAAGAAGGCAGTATTATGAGCGAAGTATCAGCTTTTATTGCAGAAAACTGCTTATTTGATTTAGATGCTCCTATTCAGCGGCTGGCAGGGCCGGATGTGCCTGCAATGCCTTATGCTCCTACAATGGAGAAATACTTTATGTTAAATCCAGAAAAAGTGGAAAAAGCAATACGTGATTTAGCAGAATTTTAGAAAGGAGGGGTCAAATGCCCGAAGAAATTAAAATGCCCCAGCTAGGTGAGAGTGTAACAGAAGGGACCATTACAAAGTGGCTAGTGGAACCTGGTGACAAAGTCAATAAATATGATCCAATAGCTGAAGTGATGACAGATAAAGTGAACGCAGAAGTGCCTTCTTCCTATAAAGGTACTATTACAGAAATTGTTGCAAAAGAAGATGAGACGGTTCAGGTAGGAGATCTCATATGTTATATGGATACAGAACAAAAGACTGAAGAAAAAGCAAAACAAGTAGAAGAACCAAAAAAACCAGTCCAAGCCCAAGAGCTTGAAGATTCTGGTAATTCAACTATGAAAAAAAGGTATTCTCCTGCAGTAATGAGGCTTTCCCAGGAACACAACATCGATTTATCGAGAGTGGGGGGCACCGGCAGAAGCGGAAGAATAACGAGAAAAGATATAGAACGCATTATACGCTCTGAAAAAGCTGAAGCTTCAGCAGAAAAACCCCAACAAAACAAAGAACAAAAATATGTGCCACAACAGTATCCGACTTATGACCAAAAACCAGAAGAAAAATCTAAAGCAGATGTTCATGATATAGAAATACCAGTCAGTGGTGTGAGAAAAGCGATTGCAGCTAATATGGTGAAAAGCAAACAAGAAATTCCCCATGCCTGGACAATGGTGGAAGCTGATGTCACAAATCTTGTTTCCTATAGGAACCGTGTAAAAAATGACTTTAAACAAAAAGAAGGGTTTTCTATAACTTTTCTACCGTTTTTTATAAAAGCAGTAATTGAAGCCTTAAAAGAATTTCCACAAATTAATTCTGTTTGGGGCGGAGACAGAATTATTCAAAAAAAAGATATTCATATATCCATAGCAGTAGCTACTGAAGATGCTTTGTATGTTCCTGTCATAAAAAATGCCGATGAAAAAAGTGTTAAAGGTATTGCCAAGGAAATAAATGAGCTGGCTGAGAAAGTGAGAACTGGGAAATTAAGCGGTGACGAAATGAAAGGCGGAACGTTCACTGTTAATAATACAGGTTCATTTGGTTCTGTTCAGTCGATGCCGATTATTAATCATCCTCAGGCAGCTATTTTGTCTGTTGAATCAATTAATAAAAAGCCAGTTGTCATGGAAGGAGATATGATTGCAATCCGCAGCATGGTAAACCTTTGTTTATCTCTGGACCACCGTATTTTAGACGGCTTGGTGTGCGGCAGGTTTTTAGCATCGATAAAAGAAAAACTTGAGACATTTAACCCCGATAAAGAGAACATATATTAATCATCGCTATCAGCCGTTCCAAAACAAGGAACGGCTTTTACAATTTGTTATAAATGTATGTTTCATTCAAATAAAACAGAATGGTTCTTGTTTACAAATCGTAATTTTTACGATAAAATTCTAAAAGCTAAAACGTAATAATTACGGGAGGAGAACAAAAATGAAAAAGAAAGCATTTCTTCTGTTCTTGTTGGGAGCTTCTATTTCTTTGGCTTCATGCGGAGCAGAAGGCCAGGACAATACAGGTGGTGAAGAAAATAACGGGGAAGAACCCCTTCAAATTTATACAACTCTTTATCCCTGGGAAGAGTTTACAGAAAGAATTGGTGGAGAAGAGGTGCAAGTGGAGAACCTTGTACCAGAAGGAAGTGACGTACACAGCTTTGAACCAACCGCACAAACGATGGTAAAAGTGGCGGAGTCGGATGCTTTTATCTATAACGGAGCTGGCATGGAAGGTTTTGCGGCTGCTGTTAGAGAAACAGCAGAGCAAGAAGGAGTGGCATCTATTGAGGTAACAAAAAATATGGAACTAAACACTTTTGAAGGGCATGGAGAATCAGAAGATAATCATGGCAGCCAACACGAGGAAGAAGAACATGATCATGAAAGTGAACCACACATAGAAGAAAATCATGAAGAGCATGAGAGCGGTGAAAAAGAAGAGCAGAATGCAGAAGAAGATAGCCATTACCACGGTGACCAGGACCCGCATGTTTGGTTAGATCCTCTTCTTGCAGCGGAAGCTGCTGAAAAAATTAAAGATGAACTCGTTAACCTCCGACCTGATAAAGAGGAATTATTCGAAAAAAATTATAAAGAACTAGAATCAGAATTAGAAAGTGTTCATGAGAAGTTTGAAGAAACGGCTTCTCAAACGGAAAATAACACATTTTTAGTGTCTCACTCAGGTTATGGGTATTGGGAAGAGAGGTATGGTTTGCAGCAAATTGGTATTTCAGGACTTTCTCCATCAAATGAACCCTCTCAAAAACAATTACAAGACATAATCCATTTAGCGGAAGAAAACGGGCTGAATCATGTAATGTTTGAACAAAATGTATCTTCTAAAGTAGCACAAGTAGTTCAAAAGGAAGTCGGGGCAGAGGCATTATATTTGCACAACTTGGAGTCACTCACTGAAGATGATGCAGCTGGTGGAGAGAATTATTTTAGTATTATGGAGAATAATATAGATAATTTAAATGAAGCATTGAATAAATAATTGTTTTCCTTTTTTTATACTATTTTGAAGTAAAGTTACTTGCCGTCATTTCCATTTTTTCGATACAATAAGAAAAGAATGATGAATCCGAATAGGAAAGGAAGGATATAATGGATTTTAACTTTATGATAAATGATGTTGTGCAGACGGCAAGAAAAGAAATGGAAGAAGCCGGATATGAATCTCTGACTACACCTGAAGATGTAGAGAAGGTTTTAGGTGGGGAAGGAACTACTCTTGTAATGATTAATTCTGTTTGCGGCTGTGCAGGGGGAATTGCTCGACCAGCGGCTGCTTATATGCGAAATTATGAGAAGAAACCGGACCGTTTCGTAACAGTTTTTGCGGGGCAGGACAAGGAAGCTACAGAAAAAGCTCGTTCTTATTTTACAGGCTATCCGCCATCTTCCCCATCCTTTGCGCTTGTTAAAGATGGAGAAATTCAAAGAATGGTCGAACGGCATGAGATTGAAGGGCATGAGCCTATTGAAGTTGTTCAGCAGCTTGAAAAAGCATTTGATGAATATTGTGAATAAAACGCGTACCATTACCGTCTTCACTTTAAGTGGTGGGCGGTAATTCTTCTTTTCTTTAGCTTGACTATCATAAAAAATGGTATGATATAATAGCTGAAGATTAATACATAAAGGACGGACCATAAAATGGAAAAATTATATGAACAAGTACAGGAATACTTAAATATGGATGAAGAAATTGACTTTAAGGAGTTTCGATCCTTTTATCAGGAAGTTATTTCTCATTTGGACAGTGATACCGAGCAATTTAACGAAGATGAGATTTGGAAAGGTTTGTTCGTCGTAGAAAGTATTATGTCAAATGCTGAAAACCGTGCCAAAACTTCGAAAAATGCGGCAGAACCAAAAAAATATAAGAAAATGGCACAACGAACTAAACTATATGCTCAAAACTTTACGAAACGACTTCATCAATTAGGCTATACCCAAGAGCAAATTGGTGAGAAGTTTGAACAAATGCTTGAAGAGGGTGCGAAGGAAGAAGTAGAAGAATAAAAGGCGGCAGCTGCAGTCCTATAGCTGCCGTTTTGATATGGCATTACGTTCAAATTCACTATTGACACTATAATAAAACTCATATAAAATTGACGTTGTCTTACTTTAGAAATACAGATCGCGCCTATGGTGAAAGGGATATCACGCGAGATTCCGGTTCTCGTATTCCAGGTTCGAATCCTGGTAGGCGCGCCAAAAGTTAAATACATATATGCAGCACTGCACAGCATTTTGTGCAGTTTTTTTGTACTTATCAGGGAATAAAGTTGATAATCTCACAATAGATCAAGAATTTATATATTGCGGTTAGAGGAGTTAAAAATGCCTAAATGGAGAATTGGATACCGAACGTTAAAAACATCTGTTGGGGCTGCAATTGCGATTTTTATTGCTCAGTTTTTCCAATTAGAGTTTTTTGTTTCAGCTGGTATTATAACGGTTTTATGTGTTTCAGTAACAAAAAAGGAATCGCTGCGAGCTTCTTGGGAAAGATTTATTGCCTGTATTATTGGATTAGGATATGGAAGTATCGTTTTTGAAGTTGCTGGTTACCATCCAATATCGATCTTCCTATTATTTTTAATCTTTATTCCAACGGCTGTAGCAGCCGGGGTAAAAAGGGGAGTAGTAACAAGTGTAGTTATTATGCTGCATTTGTACACTTATGAAGAGGTTTCGGTTGATATCTGGATTAATGAGTTTTTAATAATTGTTATTGGAATAGGTGTGGCACTTCTAATGAATATTTATATGCCTAGTGCAGAAAAGACTTTGATCTGGAAGCAAGTAATGCTTGAGGAGTGTATTGAAACAATATGGAAAGAATTTGCTTCGTATCTGCGGTATGGAGATAACTCTTGGGATGGGAAGGAAATCACGGAAGCTTCTGGGCTGATTGAAGAAGGATTGGGTCTCGCATTAAAAAACATTGATAATCATTTTTTGAGGCACGATGATTATTTTTATCATTACTTCAAAATGAGGGAGAAGCAATTTGATGTGATTGAAAGTATATTGCCGTTTATTTCAACATTGGATCGTACAGTGCTTCAAGGAGAAAAAATGGCGGTGTACATGGAAGAATTAAGCCAGGCAGTAACACCAGGTAATACAGCTGGATACTTTTTAATAAGGCTTGAGGAATTAAGAGAAGAATTAAAGCAGATGGACCTGCCAAAATCAAGAGAAGAATTTGAAATACGATCCTCTCTTTTCTACATTTTACAGGAGATAGAAGAATATCTCTTAATAAAAAAGAGGTTTCGGCCAGATCCAAAACGTACACGGAAAGTTTCAGGGAAACGTTTGCATAGAGATCAACGCGGGAGAGATACTAAATAATACTCTCACTTACCCAGCAAGGGGCGTTGCGGAAATGAAATTGTATAATAGTGCTCTTATATCTATAATATTCCAGTCTATATTATGGCCGCTTAATCCCATGCCAGAGGCAGGTGATCCCTTTATTGTAATAAATAAGCAAACAAATCAGCTTGCTTTTGTAGAGGATGGGGAAATTATCCATAAACATCATGTTGCTACCGGGAAAACAGATCTGTTAACACCTGAGGGAGAATTTACTGTGATAGTAAAAGCTATCAGGCCATATTACCGCAAGTTAGATATTAAAGGCGGAGATCCGAAAAATCCGCTGGGAAGCAGATGGATTGGATTTGATGCTGAAAACACAAACGGAAGAGTTTATGGAATACATGGTACGAACCGTCCTGAGTCTATTGGCCGCCACATATCTAATGGCTGTATTCGAATGAAAAATGAAGAAGTTAATCAATTATTTAAAAAGGTGAAACCGGGAACAAAGGTATGGATTGAAAAGTCACCAAAGTCATTACTGCAGATTGTTAAAGAAAAAGGTCTTCTATATGGAGATAAACCCTATTATTTAGAGGAAGATTTAAAAGATTTGTAACAGGTGGATAAGAAAAGGCCCCTCTTTTATTTGAGGGGCTGTTTGATTTATTATCTTAGAAAAAAGTAGCGGCTCCCGTAAGGACACTTCCGACAACTAATGTTATGATCATAATATAAATAATAGCTTTTTGAAATTTTTTAGGCACGTTTACTTCCCTCCACAATAACATTGTTAGTTAATATTCTACGGGGCAAAAGGACAAGACTCAACCTTTAATTCTTTTAAAAAAAGGAAAATTCAACCGATACATAGAACTCATTAATGTATGCCAAAAAACGACTATATTATACACAAAGTAGGGATATATAATGAAAACACCTCCAAAAAAAATTGATCATATCGGAATAGCAGTAAAATCAATTGAAAATCATTTGCCTTTTTATGAAAATGTACTTGGGTTAGAATTGCTAAAAGTAGAAAGCGTCGAAACACAGAAAGTCAAAGTGGCATTTATTTCAATAGGAAGTTCAAAAATAGAACTGTTAGAACCGTTAAACTCGGAAAGCCCGGTTGCAAAGTTTATAGATAAAAAAGGCGAGGGTATTCACCACGTTGCTCTTGGTGTGTCAAATATTGAAGAGCGTCTACAGGAAATTAGAGATGACGGTGTACAAACGTTAAATGAAAAACCTGTAAAAGGTGCTGGTGGAGCGGACGTTGCGTTTTTACATCCAGCTTCTACAGGTCGTGTTCTTTTCGAGTTTTGTGAAAAGAAAAATGAGGAAGAATAGCAGAAGGTTTATATACTTTTCAAAATCAATCAAGGTTAGAGTACTTTAGGAGGAACAGTAATGATCAATGAAGAGCGTCTTGTTCATGAATTTATAGAATTAGTGCAGGTTGATTCTGAGACAAAGAATGAAAAACAAATTTCTAAGATATTAAAACAAAAATTTGAAGATTTGGGGCTTACGGTACAAGAAGATAATGCGGAGCAAACAACTGACCATGGAGCAGGAAACTTAATATGCACCTGGGAAGGTAATGCTGATGCTGATAATATTTACTTTACATCACATATGGATACAGTGGTGCCGGGTCAGGGAATTAAACCGTTTATAAAGGATGGATATATTCAAACAGACGGCAGTACAATTTTAGGTGCAGATGACAAAGCTGGAATTGCAGTAATGCTTGAATGTGTGCGCGCCATTCAAGAAAATAAGCTCTCGCATGGAACGATACAATTTGTCATTACCGTTGGTGAAGAGTCTGGTTTAGTAGGCGCAAAAGCTCTCGATGAAAGCTTGTTAAAAGCTGAGTATGGATATGCTTTAGATAGTGATGGGGAAGTTGGAGATATTATCGTTGCCGCACCTACTCAATCAAAAATTAAAGTAAAAGTAAAAGGAAAAACCGCCCACGCTGGTGTTGCGCCTGAAAAAGGGGTTTCTGCTATAACAGTAGCCGCCAAAGCGATTTCAAAAATGCCTCTTGGTCGTATTGATGAAGAGACAACCGCAAATATAGGCAGGTTTGAAGGGGGCTCACAAACGAATATTGTTTGTGATGAAGTGTATGTATTAGCTGAAGCAAGATCCCTGATTAAAGAAAAAATGGACAAACAAGTAGAAAAAATGAAGACAGCATTTGAGCAAACGGCCCAGGAAATGGGAGCCGAGACCGAGGTAGAGGTTACAGTAATGTATCCTGGCTACAAATTGAGTGAAGAGGACCAGGTTGTGTCTACTGCTGTAAAAGCAGGCAGAAAAATTGGACGTACTCCAAAGCTGCTGCAAAGCGGCGGAGGAAGTGATGCAAATATAATTAGCGGGTACGGTATTCCAACGGTAAATTTGGCAGTGGGTTATGAAGAAATCCATACTACCAATGAAAAAATCAAAGTTGAGGATCTTGTGAAACTAACAGAGATGGTAACAGCGATTATAGAAGAAAGCACTTCTGCTTCATAACTTTTACCTATATAAAATTCTGTTAAGAATAATGAAAAGCTAATTAAGGGTGAAGAGAGACTATGGGAGATTATTATCCAAATTATCATTCATATTTAAATTTATTGCGCGGAGTGCTTAAAGTGATGGAAGAGGATTGGCAGTTAGCTGCCAATGAATTAGGAATTACCCAAGCAGAGCAGCATATTCTCTGGATTATATACATGGAACACAAAGCTACCATGTCCAAAGTAGCTGAAATAGGTTTATGGGATTTATCCACTGTCATGCAAATTATTAAGAGGTTAAAAGGAAAGCAGTTGGTGAAGATAGAAAAAAATGAAAATGATTTGCGTGTTTCTTATGTCACTCTTACAGAAAAGGGAGAAGAAATAAGAAAACTTTCTGGTGAAAAATCTCATCGCTTTCTACAGTTTATAGAAGAGTATGCAAACAGCAACAATGGGTTTTTAGAGCAGTTTCATTCTTTTTTGCAAAAAGCTAATGGCCATTTTCACGGTCAAAATTTTGTGAGCTGGGTGGAAAAGACGAGCAGCACAATAAACGAATAAACATTTCAGCTGCACCCTTTTTAAGAAGTGATTTTCTCCCCTTTTAGGGGGTTTTTTGTGGCAAGGAGGATAGAAATGGAACGGGAATGGAAAGGAAAAGTTATATTTCATGTAGACATTAATAGTTTTTATGCCTCGGTAGAAAAAGTACACGATCCTTCCTTAACAGGAAAACCTTTAGCAATAGCAGGTAATCCAAAAGAACGAAGAGGGATAGTGGTTACGGCAAGTTATGAAGCGAGAGCTTATGGTGTGAAAACTACAATGCCTGTGCGGGAAGCTAGAAAAAAATGTCCCAGCTTAATTATCCGTCCTCCTGATTTTGAAAAATACAGAGAAGCCTCAAGAGAAATGTTCCATTTCTTAGCAGAATACACCGAGCTTGTAGAGCCTGTTTCTATCGATGAAGGCTACATGGATATGACGCTTCCTTTTAAAGAAGGCCAAACTGTTCAGAATGCATATGATTTACAAAACAGGATGCAAAGAGAGTTAGGATTGCCTTGCAGCATTGGAATAGCTCCTAATAAATTTTTAGCAAAGATGGCAAGTGACATGAAAAAGCCGTTAGGAATTACTGTACTTAGAAAAAGAGAGCTTTCTCAAAAATTATGGCCTCTCCCAATTGAAGAAATGCATGGTGTCGGTTATAAAACAGCAGAAAAATTAAAACAATGGAACATTTTTACCATAGGTGATTTAGCATCATATTCTTCCTCTTCACTGGAGGGAAGGTTTGGCGTGAAAGGAAAAAAATTATACGAACGTGCTAATGGGATCGATCACCGAGAAGTCGACCCAGAAGCTGCCAAAGAAGTGAAAAGTGTAGGGAACTCAAAAACATTATCGGCAGATGTTCAAGATAGAGATGAACTAAGGAAGGTGCTCGAAGTTCTTTCTAACAAAGTAGAAGAAAGAATGAAACAAAAAGAAGTGTGTTCAGCCAACATACAATTAATGATCAGGTACAGCGATCGAAAAACTATAACAAGAAGCAAGAAACTTCCAAATCCTTTATTTTCTTCTGTAGAAATAAATAGACAGGCATCTGAATTATTGGATAAACATTGGAATGGGAACCCTGTTCGGTTAATAGGAGTGACAGCACTGAATGTTGTTCCTGTTTCTGAATCTTATCAACAGCTTGACTTGTTTTCATATAAAAAAGAAGAAAAGGAAGCCAAACTATCAGAAATAATTGCCAAGCTGACAAATAAATATGGAAATCACATGGTTTTTAAAGGCAACCATTTTAAAAAATGAGCTGGTGTATAAGCACCAGCTTTTTTAAAACAGTTAATTGGATTCCTACGCGACAATCCGAGTTTTTTAATAAAGAAGGTTTGAGGATAAGCGTAGTACACCGTGGAAATAAATATTTCTAGTCCGTAAGTCTGATAAATATAGTTTAAATACAGCCGATATTATTATTAGAGTAATCGAACGGGGTGAACACCATGAAATTGTTATCCAATTTTTTTGCTGCCCAAAATAAGGATGCATCTTTACCTTTAAGAGAAGGGTCGGTATACCGGGCAAATATATTAGAACGGAACGGAAATAATGAGGCAATTATCAATTTGCGAAACACAAAAATCAAAACATTTTTTCAAGGAAGCGTGCCTCAGCAAAATAACGTTGCTTTTCAAGTGATGGGAAGAAAGGAAGGAGAACTCCTGGTACGTGCGATCTCATCTGACTCGAATGCAGGTGGGAAAACTAATGGAGTATCTATTTCTGCTATTTTAAAAAACTTAGGAGTTGTTCAGCCTTCTAATGCAGTGAAGAACGGAGCAGGAATTTTACTGCAGACAGGTACAGCACTTACGAAATCTGCAGCTCATTCTCTGCAGAATTTTATGGATAAGGAAACAGGAACGACGGAGCAGAAGCTGCCGACAGTACAAACTGCAGCTTCTAAAGGAATAGATATAACGGAAAATAATCTCCGCTATATTCATGAGACCTTACACAGTAAAAGCGCTGTTGATTTTATGAAGGGCCTTACAGATACGGTCAACTCCTCCGAGCGAGCTCAAACACAATTATCAGGTGATGATGTAAATGAGGCAGTGAAAAACGCAGTACGTACGACAGCAGCAAATGATAAAGCAGGATTTAACGATATCCTGCAAAATATCCGTACTCAGCTGCAAGAAAATGATGATCCAGCTGCTGCTATAAAACAGACGAGAGAAAAAATTGTAAACCATTCAGTGTTAACAAAAGCACAGGTGAAAGAAGTAGAAAAGGGAGTAAATGAGGCAGAACATCATCTTTCAAAGGGCAACGCTAGTAAAGCAAAAAATGTGTTCGTAAACACCTTAAATACGATAGAACGTGAAATAAAAGCTGAAGTATCTAATTCCTCTTTGAAAGAAAACGTACAAGATATTAGGCGGCAGTTAAATAATGGCTCCATTGATAATGCTGTTAAAAATATTCAACGCCGTGTCCTAAATCACCCTGAGCTTACACAAGAACAGTCTGCTCACTTGAAAAAAGTTATCAAAGGGACAGAGCATTTAAACAAAGCCGGACAGGAAAGGCTCAATGAAGCTTTACGTACTATAGAAAAAGGTTCATCAAATAAAGAAAGTATTTCGTCAAAGGAACAGGTTGAAGAAGCATTGCAAAAGCTGCGGTCGGAACTAAAAAATGGAGTTTCTATAGAAAAAGCTCTACAAACAATTAGAGATGAATTTACAAGCAAATCTATTACTCCCTCGGATAAAGAGTCGATTTACCATCAAGTTCGTCAAGTACTGGGAGCCGCAGGGACCAAAACAGAAGCAGCAGAAGAAGTTCTAAAATTTTTAAAGCAAGCACAACAGTTAAGTAAAGCGGGAAAGGAGCGGGTATTGGATGTACTCCGACAAATAGAGCTGTCGGCAGGGAAAATAGAGAACACTAGTTATCAAGAAAACATTTCTTCCTTTAAAACGAATGTGACCCAGGAACCTGACATGGCTAAAGTATTAAATCAGCTCCGAAGTGAATGGCTTTCGTCCTTATCAGGCAATGTTAAAAATGCAGCTTCAGAAAATATAAATCAAGCTCAAATCTTATTCGATCAAGGAAAAGAACTGGCTTCAAGACAGCAAATTTATGAGTTTCTTAAAGACCTTACGAAAGATAAGCACATAATTGATCGGGGTGTCAATGAAAGCAGAGTATCTTCCTATGCTTTAAATGAGTACCTGCATAGTTCAGCACCGTTTGAATCAAAACAATTGCTTGAAACAAGGGTTACAGAAAAGCTAATAAAAGTGACCATGGATTTCAAACAAATCAAGCAGGATACGTTAAAGCAATTAGAGCAAGCTTCTAAATTAATAAATCAGGACAAACAATCAGCTCCTCAAGTGAAACAAATAGTAGAAGCAGCAATTAAAAAATTGGACCGGACGATTTTAAGAAGCGATGTGATGCTGTTTACTGACATGAAAACAGAACGAAAATTACTTCAGGCGAGCGGACAGCTAGCTGAAGCAAAACAGCTGCTTGGCAAAGGGAATGTTGCGGAAACTCAAAAGATAGTAAGAGAGGTACAGGAGTCTGTAGATAAATTACAATTTAAACCGACTGAACAGAAAATAAAGCATTTTGTGACAAGAGAAGAAGGGCTGTTTTCAGGAAAACCTGCAGCAAGTGCTTTTCAACTCACTTCTGATCAAGCCCGGACTGTTATGCAAGATCCTTCTTCGAGGCAAGTGTTTGAACTTGTTCGCTGCCTCGGACTGAACCGAGAAAGCGAGATTGGACAAATGCTATCTTCTTCAAATAAGGAACAGAATAGCCAGCAGCATCAAAACCAGCAAAATATGAAAGATGCCTTGCTTCACCTTATGAAAAATGAGGAAGAAGGCAGTAAAATACAACAAAAAGCAAATCAAGCGTTGGCAAATTTAACGGGTCAGCAGTTAATGAGTAAACCAGATCAAGGTAATAGTTTGCAGCATTTATTATTTAACCTGCCTGTCAACATAAAAGATCAAATTCAGCAGTTGCAAGTTTATGTTCAGTCCAGACAAGAAGGAGACCAGCTCGACTGGGAAAATTGTAATTTATATTTCCTTATTGAAACGCCGTCATTAGGAGAAACAGGGATAATGGTGCAGGCTTTTGAACGTCAATTATCGGTGAGATTAAAAAATGATCAAGAAGACTTTTCGAATATGATGAGCCCGCTTGTTAAGAAAACTACGGAAGCATTAAGTGAGCTGGGTTATACCATAAGTGATATTAAGTACCAGCCCTTAAGCAGATTGGAAAGTGATGAGCAATTTAACGAAGAGGAAAACGATGCAGTGTTTTTACCTTTTTACACGGAGAAAGGGTTTGATTATAAGGTATGATGATTTCAAATTATTATAATCACAAGCAGCGCAAGTTAAAAAACGGTCCCACAGCTGCTGTTATTAAATATGAGGAGGGAGATGCTCCCAAAGTAACTGTACATGGCAGAGGAGATGTGGCACGCCATATTTTATCTTTGGCTGAACAGAATAATATTCATATGCAGGAAGATCCCGGTCTATTAGAAAATTTGTTAGATATGGACCTCGGGGAAAATGTACCGCCGCAGCTTTATTCCGTGATAGCAGAAATTTTACTTTTAATAGAAGAAATGGAAAAAAGCATTAAAGCATAAATAGTAAAGTCGATATGAAATATTAGATACACCCGAAAGGGGAAAAAACATGAGCTTTTTATCAGAAGAATTTCTACAGCAAAAAACCTCTCAAGAATTGACGATGCTCTTGTATGAAGCATGTGAGCGTAATATAGAAGAAGCTGTTTCTTCTATACAAGAAAAGAATTTTATGAAAGCGAACCGCAAGTTCCAGCGAGCCATAGATATTTTAGAACGTTTAGGGGCCGGCTTAAATTATGAAGCCGGTATAATCGCAGAAGAACTCGATGCTTTATATAATTACATGAATGATCAATTAATAGCGGCCAATCTAAAGAAAGATAAAGAAACCGCTCAGCATGTATTAAAAATATTAAAAAGAATCTCTGTTTCTTGGAATAGTGCGATGAAGACACAAACGGATAAACAAACAAAACTGTCCCGCGCAAGAACCATTTCATACGAACAAAACATGATGTATGATAAATAAATTTTAAGAGGAGTAGGACATGAAAATTAATAATAATATTCAAGCTCTAAACGCTTATCGAAATTTAAGTAACAACCAAAAACAAGTCTCTAAAAACTTAGAAAAACTGTCATCCGGCCTGCGTATTAACCGGGCAGCAGACGATGCAGCTGGTCTTGCTATCTCTGAAAAAATGCGATCTCAAATTAGAGGGTTAAAACAAGCAGAACGAAACGCAATGGATGGAATTTCTCTCATCCAGACGTCTGAAGGTGCTATGCAGGAAATACACTCGATGCTGCAGAGAATGCGTGAACTGTCGGTACAGGCCGCTAATGATACGAACACTGACGGGGACCGAGAGCAGCTGCAAGAAGAAATAGAAGCTTTAATAGACGAAATTGACAGCATATCTGAAAAAACTGAATTTAATACAAAAGAGTTGCTTGATGGTTCAGCAAATGAGCTTAACTTTCAAATAGGTGCAAATTCCGATCAGCAGGTAACAGTTAGTATCACAGGATTGAGTTCTGAGGATATTGGCATTAGTGGAGTAGACATTACTGATGACGCTGAAGATGCAATTAATACTTTTGACGATGCAATTGAGACGGTATCATCAGCGAGAGCGGAACTCGGTGCAATTCAGAACCGGCTGGAACATACAATCAATAATCTGCAGGTAACACATGAAAATCTCACTTCTTCAGAATCAAGAATCCGTGATGCTGATATGGCTGAAGAAATGACAGAATTGACTCGAAATAATATTATTAACCAATCGGCAACAGCGATGCTTGCCCAAACCAACCAGCTTCCACAGGGAGTTTTGCAGCTGCTTCAATAAGTGTGAAAAAAACCGGACCTTACTTCTCCGGATTTTTTCTATGAAAATATTTCTTATCTTTACGATTGGATATAGTAAAATCAATGAAGAGATATAAGTAAAGGTCGTGACGTTCATGGATATTCAAAAGGTCATGCAAACCGGCGTCCATCCGCCGTCTTCAAAAACAAAAGAGACTGCCCGGACAAGTGTCTCATTTACAGAAATTATGGACCAAAGACGTCAGGAAAAAGCATATGACCGATTTAACAAAATGATTGAAAAAATTGATGATCAGGGAAAAGTATTAGCCGAAACCCGAACGGTGGAAGAACTTCGAAAATATAAACAGCTTGTAAAAGATTTTATGAAGGAAGCTGTCGATCATGGTTTACATTTAGAGGAAAAAAGAGGGTTTAACAGAAGAGGAAGAACAAAAATATATAAAGTAGTAGAAGAAGTAGACCATAAATTGCTTGATTTAACAAATGCGGTAATGGAAAAAGAAAAAAAAGGCATAGAAATTCTTGATAAGGTCGGAGAAATCAGAGGCCTGCTCGTTAACCTTTATGCCTGATAAAGGGAGAACTATTTCATTGAAATGGTTCTTTTATTATAAATAAAGAGGGCTAAAAACATCATGATGAGAAGGCGTTTCCATATAGAGAAAAAGCATGAAAATGGAATAAAGTAAAAGGTGATTTTACAAACAAGGGTATAATAAATAAATTTATTGCATATTAGATTATATTAAAGATTGCAAAATGCTTCTATCTTTCATAAGATACAGGTTATGCTTCAAACGAAGGGAGTTGTTAACTTTTACCTGGAGACGTAATATGATTTTTCATGATTATTTCACAGGTTGTTAACCCTTTTCAGCTGAAAGCAGTGTATAGTTAAAGTGCCATGGGTATAAAATAAAAGGATAAGGAAGTGTCAATGTGATAGTACATGACCTGGTGGAAGCAAAAGAGTATTTCGAGAATGAAACGAAGAATGATTATTTAGTTCTGTATGAGAAGTTTCAAAACAGCAAATGCGATTTTGAAAAAAACGGACGTTTTTGCATTAAGGAAGCAGATGAAAAAGAAGTTGTGCAAATCTTGCACGGCCGAGAAGATGATACGTTATATTGTATAAAAAATTATGACCTTAATGATTTTTCATCTGTAGAAGCCATTCTCGAAAAAGTGAAAGTTGAACATCAAGAAATTTTTGCATAGCTTCACACCTTTAATATATATAAATCGCTGCCATAGTAAAACGGCAGCGGTTTTTTGTTGTTTAGGAAATTATATTTTTCGAATTGTGGATAACTATCTCCTTACTGTTTGATTAGCGTCTAGCTTCAGCGCCCAGCCTCTCGGGGTTAAATAACCTCCAGTCATGAAAGGCAAAGAGCGCCTTTATTGCCTGGAGAACATTTACCTGTCGAGGCTTACCAGGGCGCTTGCGCTTTTGTTCTTAGATAACTTTAGCTAAAGGCAGAATTTTCTGCTTAATGCTTTCAGAAAGGAGTAAAGCAAAGTATAATAAGGAAAAAAGGAGCAGTAGTTATAATGAAAATTGGTGTATTATTTGTCTGTCTTGGAAACATTTGCCGTTCTCCTATAGCAGAAGCTGTTTTTAGAAAAAAAGTAAACGAGAAAGGCTTAGCGAAAGAAATACTAATAGATTCAGCAGGTACAGGTCGTTGGCACATAGGAAAGCCTCCGCATGAAGGGACAAAAAAAATACTTAGGAAAAACAACATAAGGTATGATGGAATAAAGGCTAGACAGATTAATAAAGACGATTACAGTACTTTTACTTATATTATTTCAATGGATGAACGCAATATGTCTGATGCTGGATTAAACGATAATGGAAAGGATAAAAAGTATGCAGGCAAGCTTCTTGATTTCCACCCTGATTTAAAAGGTGAAGACGTTCCTGACCCTTATTTTATAGGAAATTTTGAAGAAGTGTATAATATGGTGGAAGTAAGCTGCAGCCACTTATTAGATTGGGTTCGGAGAAGAGAAAATTTATGATTACTTTTATTAACGAGGCCTTGAATGAAGCGGGAATAAGAGAAAAAGCAGAAAGCATACAACCGGTATCTGGCGGAAGCATTAGTACAGCTTATTTCGTACATACTAGCAGTCAAACATATTTTGTGAAATGGCATGAGGAAGCCCCTGCTGACTTTTTTTAGACAAGAAGCGTTAGGACTTCACTTTTTAGAAGAAGCTAAAGCTCTTTTAGTACCGCATGTTTATGGGTGGGGAAAAAAGTATATTGTCATGGAAACTGTAAAGGGACAGTCAGTTCCTCAAACAGAGGAAGAGCTTGGCCGGGGGATAGCAATCTTACACTCCACCAGCGGGTCGTTTTTTGGATTAGAAGAAGACAATTTTATTGGAGAGTTACCTCAGGTGAATGGCTGGGAAGCCTCATGGGTGGAATTTTTACGGTACAAAAGGCTGCAGCCTCAAATAGAACTAGCTAGCTAGATCTCTTCGACGCCTCTCAAAACAACGTGATAAAAAAGCTCTTTATGTATTGGATCATCTTAGTGACTGGATTCCTGATCATCAGCATCCCGTCAAACTTCACGGAGATCTTTGGGGAGGAAATTGGCTCCCCGGAAAGGATGGCCGCCCCTATTTTATTGATCCAGCGGTTTGGTATGGCGATCATGAGTTTGAATTAGCTTTCACCCATTTGTTTGGAGGGTTTTCAAAAAGAGTATATGATGCCTATCAGGAAATAAAAAATATAGAAGTTTCATTTGAAGACAGAAAACCATTATATCAGCTTTACTATTTACTCGTTCATCTAAACATTTTTGAAGAAAGCTATGGAAGTTCTGTAGATCGCATTTTATCAAAATACGCTAAATGAAGGAAAGCTATTGCAATAAACATAAAGTTGCGATAGCTTTTTTTATGTTGGTTTAAGTAAATTTTACAGTCAAATAAGAAAAACTAAAGGCAGAAGCTGACACCGCAGCATCTCTCATTTTTAAGCGTTTTTCTATCCAGGGCAGTAAAGCCAAGTAAAGCAACAACAGGGAAAGTTTATGAAAATTGAAAATAGGAACGAAGAAAGCAACAGAACAGAGGTGAAAGTTCAATGCTTAACGAATGGAAAAGAGTAATGAAAGCAAGAAAATAGAGTGAAGAAAAACGAATCATTTTTACCAACCTGGCATGCTTATCTGGGCTATCGTTTTGATTTATTTGACTACTTTAAAAAGCCGGCAGACCCAAAACTAGTAGCAGACACATATCAGTTAGATCACAGTCTTCTTGATTCTCGATATGGGCTGTGGATATGGAGGGTATTTAGAACGGATTTATGAAAAAAACCTAACATCTCGTTAACTGGGATTGAAGTTCATGAAGATATTTATGAAGAGGCGATAAAAAGGTTTGAAAACACAGACGTGGTTATTCAACATGGCGATTTTCAAGAGTGCCATTTGACGGGAAACCCTTTCGATATGGTGATAATGAATAATGTGTTGTATTATTTTTCATTAGAAAAACGGCAGGCATTATTTCATCAAGTCAGCTCTTCTATGAATAAAGGCGGCACGTTAATTGTAATCTCACCTGTTCATGCTGCTGAATATGGAAAAGCTTTCTCTGCTGCCTTTAATAGTTTTATGAGTGCCCACAAAAATTTATTTCAGCTTCCTTCTTCTAAAGAAATTAAGCAATACGGAAAAAAGCAGGCTTAAAGCTAAAAAATTGAGCCTGTTGTTAAGGAAGGCGGCTGGTATATGTTTGAACTAAGAAAATCGTGAAAAATAAGATGGCACATTTATACCCTGTCTGAATAGCATGAATTAGTATGTTAGACGGCATACTTTGCTGCAGAGAGGGGTATTTTTATGTGTGGAATAACAGGTTGGCTGCAATTTAATAAAGATATGAAACAAGAACAAGCACAAATAAATAAGATGACCAAAACCCTTTATTATCGAGGCCCCGATGAACAAAACACATATAGCAGTAATCATATCCTTTTCGGTCATTCAAGATTAATTGTTATTGATCCTTCTGGCGGAAAACAACCAATGGTTAAAGAACATAACTGCAGACGATATGTGATGGTTTACAACGGAGAATTATATAATACAGACGCTTTACGTAGTCAGCTGAAAAAGGCAGGCCATACATTTGCTTCCCATTCAGACACTGAGGTCGTGCTAACTTCTTATATTGAATGGGGAAGCAGCTGCGTTGAGAAGATGAATGGCATTTTCGCTTTTGCCATTTGGGACGATAAAAATGAGAGCCTTTATTTAGCGAGAGACCGTTTAGGGGTAAAGCCGCTATTTTATACAGAAAACAGTGATGGGTTTATATTTGGTTCAGAAATAAAAGCACTGCTCGCTCACCGTAGTGTAAAACCAGTCATAAAAGAAGAAGGTTTATTGGACTTGTTTAGTTTAGGACCCTCTAGAACCCCGGGCTCTGGTATTTACGACGGTATAAAAGAATTAAAACCAGCTCATATTATGCAAGTATCAAAACAAGGCAAAAAAATAACGCGTTATTGGAATGTACAGAGCAGGCCGCACCGTGATACTTTAGAGGAGACATCAGAAAGAATAAAAATGTTAGTTTATCAAGCTGCAAAAAGGCAGCTAATAGCAGATAAACCGGTAAGCACCTTTTTATCTGGAGGGTTAGATTCAAGTGCTTTAACGGCTATAGCTTCGAAAGAATACGGAGAAGAACTGCATACCTATTCTATTGACTATGAAGATAATAAAAAACACTTCAAATCAAACGATTTCCAGCCCGACAGTGACCAAGCTTATATTGAAAAAATGAAAAATACGTTTCAAACAAATCATCATTACGAAACTATTACCATTGAAGCGTTAGCAGAAACATTAAAAGAAGCAGTTACAGCAAGAGACCTCCCAGGAATGGCAGATATCGATTCATCCTTATTTTGGTTTTGCAGAAAAATAAAACAACAGGCAGTAGTTGCTTTGTCAGGAGAATGTGCAGATGAAATTTTCGGAGGCTATCCTTGGTTTTATAAAGAAGAATTATTAAAAAGGCAGGGGTTCCCATGGATAGATTCTCTACCTGAAAGGCATCAATTGCTAAATGATAAATGGCGCAAGCAGTTGAATATGAAAGAGTATGCTCTAAACAGATACACAGATACAGTAAAAGAAACACCTTACTCCGCTAATGACACGGAAACAGAAAAACAGCATAAGGAAATGTTTTATTTAAATATGAATTGGTTTATGTCAACATTGTTAGAAAGAAAAGACCGCATGAGTATGAGAGCAAGTCTAGAAGTGAGGGTTCCATTTGCAGATCATGAGCTAGTAGAATATATATGGAATGTTCCTTCAGATTGGAAAAGATTAGGCGGGATGGAAAAAGGCATATTAAGAAAAGCTTTAGAAGGTGTCCTTCCAGACGATGTGTTATACCGCAAGAAAAATCCTTATCCAAAAACTCACCACCCAAAATATACAGCAATAATGACCAAAAAAATAAACGAAATTATCTTAAGTAAGGATGCACCTTTATATGAACTTATTGATCCTGAAAAGTTAAAAAAACTAGCAGATAGTGCTTCATTTCAAGTACCGTGGTTTGGCCAGCTGATGACCGGACCACAGCTGCTGGCTTATTTATGGCAAGTTAACTATTGGCTTGATTCGTACAACATTACTATCAAATAAGTAAAAGCTGCCTGTTTTTTATCTGCGTGTAAAAACAGGCAGTTTTTTTATTAACAAGTAAATAAGGTTTGAAGTTTCATATAATTATAAAGCAAACGAGCCTGTTTGCCCTCTTGCGTATATGGATTTTGAAGATAAAGTAATCGATGCATAAATAATTGATCGCAAGCACAGCCTGGTCCAAAGTATTTGTAACAATAATCATGTTCTCTGCATGCAGCGTCTACCGCATTGACGGGTGCTCCTGGTCCGCTGCAGCCTGGACCGCACCAGTTATAACCGGGAAATACACAAAATCGAGGAAAAAAACCTCTGTTAGTATTTAATGTCATAGAAACCTCACCATACCTTTGTTTCTTCATCAAGGGAAATCAGAAGATGACTTTTCAAGGAAAAAGTAAAAAGGCTTGTTATGGTATGCTATGAGGTTCGATTGGTTTGGTGAAAAAAATATCCATATTCGCCCTGTCAAATAATGAACCCGGTACATATATTAATCCTGACAACACAAAAAAGGAGGAAATTAACATGTCTGGTGGATACGGATATGGAGGCGGTTTTGCGTTAATCGTCGTTCTGTTTATCTTATTAATAATTGTAGGAGCAGCTTGGGGTTACGGCGGTTATTAAGAATCAATAAAAGAAAAGGACTGTTCCGCTTAACTGGAACAGTCCTTCTCTATGCTTTCTATATAAAAAAGAGAGCAAATAAAAAGCCGGAGTATGGATAATTACCCTCCAGCCTTTTAATTAAGTGGTTAAAACCAAGAAAATTTTGGTCTGCTGCTTTCTTTCGTCTCATTTTCCTCATTATCATCATCTTCTGCATTTGAAGGTTCGGGCTGTCTCCCAAATAATAGCTCATTCCAAGGATCTCTGTTAATTGGCTTCTTTTCTGATTGTTCGTCGCTCTTCGTGCTGTTTGAGTTATCAGCTTCCTCTTTTAAAAAAGGAGAAGAAAATAATGTATCTGGTTTGTTATCCATTCTTTCACTCCGTTCTTCAACTTTTAATGATGAATTCATTCATTCTCACTATATTCAATAAAAACAAGGGTGAGTAGGCAGTTGATGTTTGTATTTTTACATTAATGTGAAAAATATAAGCTGCCCTGACTTTTATAGGGCAGCTTTGCTGAGAGAGATATAATATAATAATGTTTATTTACCACTGCAATTCTGCTATCTGATTGTTATACTTTACCTTATGAATAAAGTAAATAATTGGGAAGGTAAATGACTAGTGTTTACATAAAAATAGTCTGGGGATTTTCCATCTAAAAAGCGAAGTTTTATTAATAAGCGTTTGCTGTATCCATGGAAAAGGGTAAGTTGATAAAATACAACTTATAATATATGGGTGTTGGAAAAATAAATGCAAAGTGATACAGATAAATTAAAATGGTTATATAGAGCATTTTCTATACTAATACTTTTTAGCTGTTTGTATCTTTTTTTTGAGATTGCTGATTATCTTGATACAGAAAAGTTGATCCAGTTTGATCGAGCCGTTATGGAAAAAATGCCGTTTTTCCATTCGGAGATAATAATTGCAGTATTTTCATTTCTAACTTCATTAGCATCTGTTTCTTTTACGAGCACAGTAACTCCAATTATCGGTATATTTTTAATGTTCATCAAAAAAAGAACCGAAGGAGTCATCCTTTTACTGTCAGTTGGAGGAGGCGGACTTTTGAATTATGTTCTCAAATCAATTTATGAGAGACAAAGGCCTGATTTTGAACGAGTGATTGAAGCTTCTGGATTTAGTTTTCCGAGCGGCCATGCCATGAATGCTGTTACTTTTTATGGAATGCTTGCGATGATTTTATTTTTTATTGTACAGAAAGAAAAAATGAAAATTGTAGTCTGTGTGGGTTTTAGCATACTGATTCTTTTAATTGGTGTAAGCAGGGTTTATTTAGGGGTGCATTATGTAAGTGATATTCTAGCTGGTTATCTAGCTGGTTTAGCCTGGCTGATTGCAATGTTATTAATATATCGTTCCATTTTATTAGAGAGGAAGTTATAAAAGTATAAGAGTGGTTTTTATTGCGCTGAAAAAAGGAATGGCTTATGATAGCATAGTGTTTCAAATACAAGATTTTTGGCTATACATTGAAAAAGAGGTGAAAGTAAATGTTAAAAAAGCTGTTTGGAAAAAAGGAAGAACCTAAAGACGTAGTTATTGCTTCTCCTGCTAATGGTAAATTTGTTGATTTAACTGATGTTCCTGATCCTACTTTTTCTGAAAAAATGATGGGTGATGGTTTTGCTGTTGAACCTTCTGAAGGGAAAATTGTTTCTCCAGTTGATGGTAAAGTCGTACAGGTCTTTCCAACAAAGCATGCGGTTGGTATTAAATCAAATGAGGGGCTGGATGTGCTTCTTCATATAGGGCTTGAAACAGTTTCCATGAATGGAGAAGGCTTTGAAGGACGGGTCAGTGAAGGGGATAAGGTGAAAGCTGGTGATGTATTAGTAGAGTTTTCTTTAGACGAAGTGAAAGAAAAAGCGAAAAGCACGATTACCCCAGTTGTTTTCACTGAAGGCGATCAGGTAGATAATATTAGCCGAAAAGAAGTAAGTGACCTAACAGCAGGTGAAACGGAGATTATGACAATTACTGTAAAAAGTTAAAAATAAACGGAAGAGCTGGTTTGAAATCTGCAAGTGTCTATTCAAGGTGCTTGCAGATTTTCCTTTAAAAAAGAACCGCTTTTCCTTAAAATAAGAATCATTAAGAAATTGTAAATGGAGAGGGACGTCATGGTTATACAAAAAGTATTAAATCATAATGCTGCCATAGTACTTCATAATCAAGAAGAAAAAGTCGCTATTGGCTCTGGAGTGGCTTTTCAAAAAAAGAAGCACGACTCAATTGATCCAGCAAAAATTGAAAAACTTTTTGTACACAATAAAAAAAGTCAAAATCCGTTTGCTGATTTATTAGCTAAAACGCAAAATGACGATATAAAATTAGTACAAGAGATAGTTAATTGGCTTGAAACAGAACTTAAAAAGGAGTTGGACAGCCATACTTACGCCCTTTTTTTTGATCATTTAGTTCATTTAATGAAAAGGCTTAAGCAAGATATAAAAATTAATAATCACCTGCTTCAGGAAATAAAAACGCTTTATCCCGAAGCGTTTCGGCTTGCCGAAGAAACTGCCAGGAAGATTGCAATGTCAGTCGGCAAAACTATACCTCAAGATGAAATAGGATTTTTAGCGCTGCATTTATATGAAGCTGATAAAAAACAAACTTCCCCGCGATCCATCAAGGAACATACAGAAGCACTTTATTATATGGTTAACGTTATGGAAGAAGAATTAAATACTGTTTTTCCAAAAAATACGATTGCATATGAAGGGCTGATCAGCCATCTCCATGTTACAGTTAAAGCGGCAGAACAAGAACACGAACTTACAAGAGCTCCAGCTGAATTAATAGAAATGATGAAAATGGGTTATCCCAAAGCATATCGAGCTGCAGAAATGGCAGTGTCTGCTTTTCAAAACCGTTATAAGTTAAATATTCCCGAGGATGAAAGTGTTTATATTGCAATGCACCTTCAACGTTTAATAAACAGAAGAATGAAGCGCTGAGATAAGCTTATAAGTCTGTCTATTCCCAGTGGTCAAATGTCTCTTCATGTGCTATACTATGTGTCATCATTTTAATCGAAAAAATGTTTAAATTATTTGAGAAATTTTGTACGTAAAGTGGGGGAATCGTATTGGCAGCTAGAGTGAAGTTGTATGATACAACATTACGTGATGGCACTCAAGGGGAAGGAATCAGCTTATCAGTTGATGATAAGTTAAAAATAGCAAATAAATTAGATCAACTGGGTGTTCATTATATTGAAGGCGGCTGGCCCGGAAGCAACCCAAAAGATATGAACTTTTTTGAATGTGCAAAAGGGTTGTCCTTAGAACAAGCGGTCATAACGGCGTTTGGAAGTACCTGCAGGCCTGAAGTTGAGGCAGAAAAAGATCCTAATTTAAAGAGAATTTTAGAAAGTGGAGTTCAAGCTGCTGCGATTTTTGGGAAAACATGGGACTTTCATGTGGAAGAAGCCCTTCAAACTTCTTTGGAAGAGAATGTAAAGATGATATATGACTCCGTTCGATTTTTAAAAGAAAACGGGTTAGAAGTAATATTTGACGCGGAGCATTTTTTTGATGGCTATAAAAATAAAAAAGAATATGCTTTACGGACTGTAATGGCAGCAGAAGAAGCAGGAGCAGATTGTGTAACACTTTGTGACACAAATGGGGGATCACTTCCTTCTGAAATAGCTTCTATATTATCAGAAGTACAAGAAAAGCTGACCGTTGATCTCGGTATCCACTGCCATAACGATGGAGAACTGGGGGTAGCTAATACACTTGAGGCTGTTAAAGCGGGAGCAATCCATATTCAGGGTACGATAAACGGCTATGGAGAACGATGTGGAAACGCAAATTTAGTATCTGTTATTCCTAATCTGCAGTTGAAAATGGGCATTAATTGTGTTTCCGCTGCTCAGTTAAAACAATTAACTGAAGCGGCAAAATACATTCATGAATTAGCAAACCAAACACCACCTAACAGTCAGCCGTTCACGGGCAAAAGCGCTTTTGCTCATAAAGGCGGTATGCATGTAAGCGCTGTGTTAAAGCATCCCGAAACATATGAACATATTTCTCCAGAGGAAATAGGCAATGAAAGAAGAGTGCTGGTATCTGAGCTGTCAGGGCAGAGTAATTTATTATTTAAGGCAGAGGAATTGGGTCTTTCCCTTGATAAAAACAACCCAGCGGTAAAAGATACTATAGACAAAATGAAAATTATGGAGCATAAAGGCTACCAATATGAAGCAGCAGAAGCATCATTTGAACTCCTGATCAGAAATGGTATGGGAGAGAATCATGATTATTTCCAGCTTGACCATTTTAAAATCATTACCCATAAAGAAAAGGAAGGAACCTTTACCACTGAAGCAGTAGTGAAAATGATCATTCAAGATCAGACAGTAATAACGGCAGCTGAAGGAAACGGACCAGTTAATGCTTTAGATCATGCCCTTCGTAAGGCAGTAGGAGAATATTACCCGATCGTACATCAAATGTATTTATCAGATTACAAAGTACGCGTGCTCGATGAAGCAGAAGCTACAGCCTCAACAGTACGAGTTTTAATTGAATCATCGGATGGAAAAGAAACTTGGAGTACAATTGGCGTTTCGGCGAATATTATTGAAGCAAGCTGGCATGCACTGGTTGACAGCATTCGTTACTATTTCATGAAACAGGCAGGCAGACTAGAAGGGGTGAAGTCTTTTCCTTCTATGCCTAAAGAAGGCGTGAAAAATCATTAGAGCATAGAAACAGGGGGAGTAATATGCCGCAACAACTTACGAAGACCGAAGAAAAAGGTTAGCGAATTTGGCGGATGCTTTGTGCCTGAACCATTAAATACAGTCCTTGCCCGATTAGAGGAAGCATTTTTAGAGTATAAAGATGATGTGGCATTTATTCAAGAAAATAATTATTACTTAAAAGAGTATGTAGGAAGAGAAAACCCGCTGACCTATGCAGAACGTTTGACAAAAAAGCTGGGTGGTGCCCGAATATTTTTAAAAAGAGAAGATTTGAACCATACCGGAGCCCATAAGATCAATAATGTTGTTGGACAAATATTACTTGCTAAAAAAATGGGAGCTCATCGGGTGATTGCAGAAACAGGGGCAGGACAGCATGGTGTTGCAACAGCTACTGCTTGTGCAATGATGAATATGGATTGCACAATATATATGGGTAAAGAAGATGTTCGCAGACAAGAATTGAACGTTTTTCGAATGGAATTATTAGGAGCAGAGGTTATTTCTGTTAACAAAGGTGGAGGTCGTTTAAAAGACGCAGTAGATGAAGCATTAACAGATCTTATTGAAAATTATGAGTCCACCTTTTATTTAATTGGTTCTGCCGTTGGTCCTCATCCATACCCGACGATCGTTCATTATTTTCAATCCGTAATCAGTAAGGAGTCAAAAAGGCAGGTACTTGAAAAAGAAGGACGTCTTCCGGATGCTGTTGTCGCCTGTGTTGGAGGCGGTAGTAATGCAATTGGTGCTTTTTCTGCTTACTTGGATGATAAAGAGGTGCGTTTAATTGGGGCGGAGCCGATCGAAGCTGCAACGTTAACACAAGGAAAGCCGGCTGTGTTACATGGATTTAACAGTCTTTGTCTGCAGGACGAAGAAGGAAATCCCCTTCCAACAGAATTGATTGCAGCCGGGCTCGATTACCCGGGAATTGGTCCTGAGCATAGCCACCTCAAAACATCAGGCCGGGCAGAATACGTCACCGTAACAAAAAAAGAGGTTCTTGATTCTTTTCAAGAATTATCCCGTACAGAAGGAATTATTCCAGCACTTGAAAGCGCCCATGCCATTGCCCATGTGATAAAGTTAGCTCCTTCTTTAAATCGTGATAAAATTATTGTAGTAAACTTATCTGGCCGAGGAGATAAAGACGTTGCAGAAGTAAAAAGACTTCTTGAACAATAAGAGCGTAAAATGAACAAAGCCCGGAATCAGTGAACTGCCATAGCTAAATGAGACAGATATAAAACACCTGCTAGGCTGCTTTGACTCCAAACTCTTTTGGAGTAAGGTAGCCTAGTTTTTCTTGTATTCGCTCTTCATTATAGTGTTGAATATATTT
>NZ_JBHFQG010000018.1:0-79341 GCF_041949975.1 Alteribacillus sp. JSM 102045
CAGATTTATATATTGCAGCAGGGATTTCTGGAGCGATTCAGCACCTTGCCGGAATGTCGAATTCGAAAGTGATTGTGGCGATCAACAAAGGCCCGGAAGCTCCGATCTTTGAAGTAGCGGATTATGGCATCGTCGGTGATCTCTTTGAAGTTATTCCTAAACTGACAGAAGAACTAAAAGAAGCAGTCTCGGCATAATAGAAGGCTTACTTTTTTTGAATTAAACAAGTATAGGAGGAATTATAATGACAGTAAGTACAGAACAAGAATTGGATTTAATCCGGAGCAGTGTACGTTCGCTTTGTGAAAAGTTTCCGGAAAGTTATTGGAAAGAGACGGATGAACAAAAAGAATATCCAGAAGCTTTCATAAAAGCTTTAACCGACGAAGGATGGCTGTCTGTTTTAATTCCAGAAGAATATGGCGGCGCAGGACTTGGAATGAAAGAAGCTGGAGCGATTTTAGAAGAAATCAATCGTTCAGGAGGAAACGCAGGAGCAGGACACGCCCAAATGTATACCATGGGTGCAGTGCTTCGGCACGGAAGTGAAGAACAAAAGCAGCGCTTTCTGCCAAAAATAGCAAATGGAGATCTGCGTTTGCAAGCTTTCGGGATCACCGAGCCAACAGCTGGTAGTGATACAACAAGTATTACCACTACAGCAGAGCTAAAAGGGGATCGCTACATCGTTAACGGCCAGAAAATATGGACTTCTCGTGCAGAATATTCTGACCTTATGCTATTGCTTGCAAGAACCACCCCAAAAGACCAGGTAAAGAAAAAAACAGACGGACTAAGCTTGTTTATTTTAGATATGAAAGATCAAAAAGATAACATCTCCATTCGTCCAATAGATACGATGATTAACCACGCCACTACAGAAGTGTTTTTTGAAAATGCCGAAATTCCAGTTGAAAACTTAATAGGCGAAGAGGGAAAAGGGTTTAAGTATGTATTGAGCGGAATGAATGCAGAAAGAATACTCATAGCTTCTGAAAGCGTTGGAGACGGTTTGTATTTTGTGGATAGATCCGTCCAGTATGCGAATGAGCGAGTAGTCTTCAACCGTCCAATCGGGCAGAACCAAGGGGTTCAATTTCCAATTGCAGAAGGATACATGGACATTGAGGCTGCAAAATTGATGCGTGATAAAGCTGCAGACTTGTTTGATGCAGGCGAAAATTGTGGAGCAGAAGCAAATATGGCTAAATATCTAGCTTCCGAAGCTACTTGGAAGGCGGCGAATGCCGCAATGGATACTTACGGAGGATACGGGTTTGCGACAGAATATAATATTGAAAGAAAATTTAGAGAAGCCCGCTTGTTCATCGTTGCTCCTATTACAAACAACTTGGTTGTCAGCTACGTTGGCCAGCATATACTCGGTTTGCCTCGTTCCTTTTAGAAAAGTCGTTAGGTCCTTGTATTTCCACAGGGGCCTTTATGTTTCTTAAACAAAAAAGTGAAGAAGAGGAGACACAGTAAAATGGTGACCGAACAATTAGTAGAAAACATATTAAACACGGCATACGAAGATATACCTGATCGTGTGAAGGAGCATGCCAAAAAAAGCATGTTAAATTGGCTAGGTGTAACAATCGGTGCCATAGAGCACGAGTCCATTGATATTTTAGTTAGTCTAGCAGATGAACTAGAATCAGCATCCCAAAATACGATTTTAGGCCGGAATCAAAAGGTTGACTTATTGTCCGCCGTTTTAATTAATGGTACGGCTTCCCACATTTTTGATTTTGATGATACACATTTAGATACCATACACCATCCGAGCGGTCCGGTCGGCCCTGTGGTGTTTGCTCTAGGTGAGAAATACGACCTTTCTCCAAAAGAACTAATACGTGCATTTGTACTTGGCTGTGAAGTAGAACTTCGAATAAGTAATGCTGTGTACCCCTCTCATTACCGTCAAGGCTATCACATAACTGCAACCGCCGGAGTATTTGGAGCAGCTGCTGCAGCGGGAATTCTTTTAGGTTTTAATGAAGAGAAAATGGCGATGGCTCTTGGATTAGCTGGTACTCAAGCATTTGGTCTCCGAGAAACGTTCGGTACGATGACGAAACCTTTGCATCCAGGAAAAGCGGCTCAAAACGGGCTGTTAGCATCCCTTTTAGTTAATAGAGGATTTACAAGTTCAACACAAATTCTTGATGCAAAACGTGGTTTTCTTAATGTTTACAGCCAATCATCTCAAAAGGAAAAAGTAAACGACAGCTGGGGACAGGTTTGGGAAATAGAAAAAAATGCTTTTAAACCTTATGCGTGTGGCATTGTTCTTCATCCGTCGATTGATGCCTGCATTCAGCTAAGCGAGTTTGCTGCTCCGGATGAAGTGAAAGAAATTCGTTTAAAGGTTCATCCATATGTATTGGAATTAACAGGAAAAGAAACCCCGGGAACAAGCTTGGAAGGCAAGTTTAGTATTTACCATACGGCAGCAATAGCATTTTTAGAAAAAGATGCATCAGAAAATCAGTATCAAGAAAATAAAGTGAACAATAATGAGACTGTAACCTTTAGAAAAAAAATCAAACCTTACGTTACTGAAGAAATGAATAAAGATAAAGTGGAAGCAACTCTTACAAAACATAACGGGGAAACCATCAGAGTATTTATAGAGCATGCTACAGGAAGTTTAGAGAACCCGATGACAGAAAAAATGCTTGTACGAAAATTTAGGAAAGTATGCCAGAAAAAATTGTCAGCTTCACAAATAAATCAAGTTGTTGATCAGTTGTTAAATCTTGAAAGAATAGATTCAATCAATCAAACATTGCACGTCATTAATGAAGACAACCACGTGAAATAAAGATAGGAGGAGAAGAGATGAGTTTAAGCCAAGCATTAGCTCGTTATGTTCGGAACACAAATTATGAGGATTTACCTGAAGATGTTGTAAGCTTCACCAAGCTTTGTATATTAGATTACTTTGGCTCCGCTTTTGCCGGTGCTAATAAGCCGCCAATACAAAAGATTGATGAGTTCGTAAAGGAAATGGGCGGAGAGCAGCAAGCAACAGCCGTAACTGGCGGAAAAACGTCTGTAATGAATGCAGCGTTAATAAACGGTGCAGCAAGTCATATTGTCGAATTAGATGATATTCATAAGGCCTCGATTATTCATGCGGCAACTGTAGTTGTACCGGCAGCATTGTCTATGGCCGAATGGAAAAAAAGAAGCGGTAAAGATTTCATTGCAGCCGTTGCGATAGGTTATGAAGTAGCTTATCGAATTGGCGAAGCTGTCACCCCTTCTCATTATTACTATTGGCACAATACAGCAACTTGCGGTACGTTTGGAGCAGCAGCCGCTGCGGCTAAATTATTAGATTTAAAGGAAGAACAAATCATTCATGCTATCGGGAGTGCCGGCACCCAAGCAGCAGGGTTATGGGAATTTATTGAAGATGGAGCTATGACCAAACAGATGCATCCAGGAAAGGCAGCTATGAATGGTGTGATTAGCGCCGTTTTGGCAAAGAAAGGCTTTACCGGTGCTCAAAAGATTTTAGAAGGAAACCGCGGCTTTTTTAGAGCAATGAGTGAGCAATACGATGAATCTAAAATTACCGACCGTCTAGGAGAAGAATTCAAAATTGTCGAAAATTCATTTAAAATTCATGCTTCTTGCCGTCATACTCACCATGCCATGGATTTAATGATCGATTTAGCCAAAGAAAATCCAACTTTTTTGCAAGAAGTGGAAAGAATAACAGTGAAAACGTATCAAGTAGCATTAGATATTACAGACAATAACAACCCGGCAACTCAATATGCATCAAAATTCAGCTTGCAATTCTGCACAGCGTTAGCTCTCATTAAGAAACAGGGAGGATTGGGTGATTTTAATGAGGAAAGCCTTTGGGATGATAGGATAAGAGAACTGATGACAAAAGTAGAGGTAAAAGTGGATCCAGAGATTGATGCTCGGTACCCGAATAAATGGGGGGCTAAAGTAGAATTGGAGTTAAATAACGGAGAAAAAATAATAAAAGAAACCGATTTTCCAAAGGGAGACCCAGAAAACCCGGTGACCTCTAATGAAATACTTGATAAATTTTCGTTGCTTGCCAAAAATTTGCCAGAGGATAGCAAGAAAAGAATTGCTGATAGAGTGTTAAAACTAGAAAGCTTGGAAAGTGTTACGAAGATATTAGAACCCAAAGAAAAAATCTTTAATAGATAATAAGGAGATTTCTAGAAGTTTCAGCTTAGAGGAGGAAATCAATGATCAACGCTAGTGAAAGTGACGTCAGGTCTACTAAAATCAATGACATCGAGACAAAATTGAAAATGCTTTCAAATGAGGAGCTTTCTCATATTGAGCACGTCATGGCTGCTCTTGAGCATTCTAGGAAAATTTTTAGGGAAAATTTTTAGGGATCCGCAAAGTAAATGATGAGAAATTTGTTATGGACCTCGGTCTGCAAAATAAAAATATTTATGGGGTTGCTCAAGGTGGAGCAATATACACACTTGCTGATGTAGCCATTGGTTTTAAAATATTTAGTGAACTAAAAGAGCACCAAAAAGTATTTACCCTGGAATTAAAGACGAATTTTATTAAAAAAGGGAAAGGAAACCAATTAATTGCAGAACCACGTTTTATTCATTGGGGAAACACAAACAGTGGTCTCTGAATGAACGATTACAGATGAAGATAATAACACGGTGGCACAGGATCTAGGGACTTTTTATATTAAACGTTAGTAAGGGGGAGGAGAAATGAGGGACATTCACTATAACGACATCGTTCGTAAAGTAAAAGAGATGTGCATAGAAGCGAATTATAATTTAGGGGAAGATGTGGTCAATGCGTTTAACAATGCCTTGAGAGAAGAAAAATCTGAAACAGGAAAAGACGTCTTAAATCAATTAATTGAAAACGCTGACATTGCGACAAAAGAGCGGGTGCCTATGTGTCAAGATACTGGAACTGCAGTTTTTATCGTAGAACTTGGCCAGGACTGCCATATAACCGGGGGCAGCCTGTATGATGCTATTAACGAAGGGGTTCGCCAAGGATATGGTAAAGGATATTTAAGGAACTCTATCGTCCATGACCCGCTTAATCGAACAAATACGGGTGACAACACACCTGGTATTGTCCACATGGAAGTCGTGGAGGGCGACCAGATTAAAGTCCACATGACAGCAAAAGGCGGCGGGGCTGAAAACATGAGTGACCTCAAAATGTTAAAGCCTTCTGATGGAATCCAAGGGGTAAAAGAATACATCCTTACTATTGTGAAAACAGCTGGGCCGAATGCCTGCCCTCCGCTAGTTGTGGGTGTAGGGATTGGCGGTAATTTTGAGCGCTGTGCTTACTTAGCGAAAAAATCCCTTTTTCGTCCTATCGGTGAACGGCATTCTGACCCCGCTGTTGCGGAGCTCGAAGAAGAATTAATGGCTGAGATTAATAGACTTGGCATTGGTCCTCAGGGGATGGGAGGAAGTACAACAGCCCTTGATGTGAAAATAGAAGCAGAAGCATGCCACATTGCGGCTCTCCCGGTAGCGGTGAATTTAAACTGCCACGCAAGCAGACATCAAGAAGCCATTTTGTAAGCCCAAGTATTTCTAACAAGAGGAGAAGAATACCTATGCAAAAATCAATACGAATTCCATTTGGAAATGAAGAAGCTCTCTTTTTACGTGCAGGTGATCGAGTCTTACTAACGGGTACCGTATATACAGCAAGAGACGCTGCCCACAAACGAATGATCGAACAGCTAGAAAGAGGAGAGTCGTTACCATTTGATGTGTCGGAGCAAGTCATTTATTACGTTGGCCCCACTCCGGCAAAACTCGGCCGGGTTATTGGGTCGGCCGGTCCTACAACAAGCAGCAGAATGGACAAATACACTCCAAAACTGCTGGAAATGGGGCTAAAAGGAATGATTGGCAAGGGATACCGCAGTGAAGAAGTAAAGAAAGCTATTGTTAATCAGCAAGCTGTGTACTTTGGGGCCGTGGGAGGATCTGCGGCTCTAATTTCCCGATCTATCAAATCAGTTGAAATGGTTGCGTATGAAGATTTAGGAACAGAAGCTATCCGTCAATTAGAAATTGAAAACTTTCCGGCCGTTGTCATTAATGATGCCTTCGGTGGCGATTTATATCAAGAAGGAGTGGAGAAATACAGGCAGACATGACTTATGGATAGGATTGGAAGTGAGATATGGAAAAAGAAATACATCCATATAAAAGTCACCAGCCAGAATTTTGGAAAATAACAATTGGATTAGCACTTGCTTCATTTATAAACTTTGCTAATTTGTATGTGGTGCAGCCCTTGCTGCCGATATATGCAAGAGAATTTAGTGTTTCACCAGCAGTCTCCAGTTTAACTCTTTCCCTAACAACTCTTTCCCTTGTCAGCGGCCTGCTGGTGTTTGGCTTTCTTTCTGATCGAATCGGCAGGGTGAAGCTTATTCATTTAACGCTGTGCCTGTCTGTGCTCCCTCTTTTTGCCATACCCTTATATGACGCTTTTTGGTGGCTCACCAGCTGGCGTTTTATTACAGGATTTGTTCTTGCGGGGCTTCCAGCAGTCGCGGTTGCCTATATTAATGAAGAGGTTTCCATAGAGAGCCGGGGATTAGCTGTATGTTTATATATTGCGAGTAATGCATTTGGAGGAATGGGTGGACGGTTTATCGGTGGATATTTCGCTGATCATTTCAGCTGGCAGACTGGTTTTTATTATCTCGCTGTATTGGGTTTAAACACATGTTTTTTCTGTTTTTATTTAATCCCAGCGTCCCGATTTTTTCATCGTTATCCTCGGTCTTTTTTACAAGATGTATTTGGGATGGCTGTTCATCTTAAAAACCCCTTATTACTATTTGCTTTTCTCTTTGGCATGCTGCTGCAGACAGGGTTTACCGGTATTTGGACGTATGCACCGTTTTATTTAGAGCAGGACCCTTTTCAATTATCGATTCGTGTCATTTCTCTTATTTATTTTACTTATTTATTAGGAGTAGCAGGTTCTCCTGTAGCTGGACGACTCTCTGATAGTTTTGGAGTCCTTCGCGTGATGGCCGTCGGACTTTTTATTATGATAATAGGAAATTTACTTACAACTATAATAAATGTTGGAATAGTAGTTATAGGGCTATCCATTATCTGTATGGGCTTCTTTATTGCGCATTCGATGGCATCTACGTGGGTTGGAAGCACGGCAAAGCATCACAGGAGCGGGGCAACCAGTTTATATCTTGTCATTTATTACATTGGTGCAGCTACTGGAGGAACAGCAATTGGAACTGTCTGGTCAGGCTTTGGCTGGATTGGTGTGATTACAGTTAGTACCATTCTTCCTATTGTTTCAGGGATTACCTTTTTTTGTGTGGTACGAAACACTGTTAATCATCAACTCATTCATATGGAGAGCAAAAAGAAGATAGAGCATTAATGAAGGGGAAGGTCTCTTTTGAGGTTTTCGCCTTAGGATCAAAAGAGGAGCAGGGAGAAGAATAACCGACATAGGACCAGCATCTTTTTTGGGGATGCTGGTCCTATGATTAGGAGGAAGGGATTCATTTATTTTGCTACAGTCACCACTCTGTTGTTCCCAATTTTCTCTGTATCGAATTTATAGCGATACCAGCTGATTTATTAGAATCAGAATTATTTGGCTATGTTAAAGGAGCTTTTACAGGAGCGAATGTAAAAGGAAAAGCCGGGTTATTTGAAATTGCCGATAAAGGTACATTGTTTTTAGACGAAATTGCAGAACTGCCTTTGGCATTACAAGTTAAGTTATTAAGAGTATTACAGGATTTTGAAGTTACTAGACTAGGTAGCATTGAAAGTTTGGAGCATTATTCGTGGCCCGGAAATATCAGAGAACTACAAAATTTAATCGAACGACTATTTGTTACTGTTCAAGAAACAACGATAAGATGCGAACATCTTCCTTCCGATGTATTTTAAAAAAATAAAGCTTTTAATATGAAAAAGAAACAGTCTTTAAAGAGCCGGGTTGAAGCAGTCGAAAAACAACTTATCTTAGATGCGTTAAAAAAATCTCTTACCATGTCCGAGGCAGCTAAAGAGCTGAAGGTCAATGCTTCTACTCTATCTAGAGAATGCCAGAAGTACAAAATAACCGTCCGGAAGACAGTAAACCTTTACGAAAAATAGCATGAGCAACGCCAGCCTTGTGTTCCACCGCAACAAATAAAAGAAGACGCTTTCAAAATACATAGATTTTTTGTCTTGAATAATGTATACTGGATACAACAAGAATTTCATTAGATCGTTAATAGAGGTGAGGCTATGAAACTAGGAATTATCGGTGTGGGAAACATGGGAGGAAGAATAGCAAAAAAGTTTCTTGAACATGGTGTACAGGTTGGAGTTTATGATCTTAACCAAGAAGCATTAAGAGAATTAAATGCTGCAGGGGCAAGTGTAGCAGAGAATCCTGCTCAGCTTGCTAGAGAATATCAATATATTATTACCATTCTTCCTAATGCAGAAATCGTGAAGAAAACAGTATTAGGAGAAAACGGGGTAGTAGAGGGGTTCACAGAAAAAAACATGTTAATTGAAATGACTTCATCCATTCCCACTGTTACTAAAGAATTGGCAGTGACATTAGAGGGCAAAGGTCATCGTATGGTTGATGCTCCAGTAAGCGGCGGAATAAAAAAAGCCGGTGATGGCACTTTAACCATTATGGTTGGAGGAAAAGAAGAGGACTTTACAGAAATTAACCCCTTATTAAACTATATTGGGCAAAATATTGTCCATGTAGGTGAAATTGGAGCAGGACACACAATTAAAGCGTTGAATAATTTGGTATCAGCTACTACTTTAGCTGTTACTGGGGAAGCCATATCGCTTGGTGTAAAGCTTGGTTTAGATCCAAATAAGATGCTTGATGTCATAAATTCCAGCACAGGAAGAAGCCATTCAAGCGATTTTAAATTCCCAAATCAAATTCTACCGCGAAAATTTGAAGGCGGTTTTACGCTTGACTTAATGGTGAAAGACTTAACGATTGCACTCGGAATGGCAGACGAAAAAAGAACGCCAATGTTTATTTCTAGTGCAGCCTATCAGCTTTGGAAATATGCTTGGGCTAATGGTCAAGGAGAATTAGACCATACCACTATTGTTAAATTTATTGAAGAAATGGCTCAAGTAGAGATCAAAGGTGATAAAAACTACGTCGCACAAAATGAATAGCTCATTGATTAAGTTAAAATAACTGAAAATTTTTAATAAAGGGGAGAAGAGGGTTGAAAATAGTCAAAATAAAAGAGAAGCCAGTGCCTATAAAATCTGACATCCGAAATGCTTATATTGATTTTAGTAAAATGACTGCATCGGTTATAGCCATTATAACGGATGTATTCAAAAATGGTGAACGAGTGATAGGGTACGGATTCCACTCGAATGGTCGTTATGCCCCAAGCGGTTTATTGCACGAGCGTTTTATCCCGCGCCTACTTCAAGCGGATCCAACAGAGATTTTAAATGATGATGGTTCAAATTTCGATCCTCACCGTATTTGGGATATATTAATGACCGGTGAAAAGCCGGGAGGGCATGGAGAACGATCGGTAGCAGTAGGCACCATTGACATGGCTGTATGGGACGCTGTAGCTAAAATTGAAGAAAAGCCTCTTTATCAATTACTTGCAGACCGCTACCGAAATGGAGAAGTAGATGAGAAGGTATTTGTGTATGCAGCAGGAGGCTATTATAGTCCGAATAAAGATCTTTCGAAACTTCAAGAAGAGATGCAAAGATATCTTGACCAGGGATACTCTGTTGTAAAAATGAAAATTGGCGGGGATTTCTTAGAAGAAGATCTTCGGCGCATCGAAGCTGTTTTAGATGTAGTGCCTGATGGTCAGTCGCTGGCAGTAGATGCAAATGGAAGATTTGATTTAGAAACAGCTATTACATATGCAGAAAAGCTAGAGCCTTATAACCTTTTCTGGTACGAAGAAGCTGGAGATCCACTGGATTTTGAATTACAGGCGAACTTGCCAAACATTATAAAAACCCAATGGCAACAGGAGAAAACCTCTTTTCTATGCAAGATGCACGCAACCTTATAAGGTATGCAGGTTTAAGAAAAGATAGGGACATTCTTCAGTTCGATTGTGCCTTGAGCTATGGCTTAGTAGAGTATTTACGCATTTTAGAAATGCTGAAGGAATATGATTGGTCTCCACGTCGATGCATCCCGCATGGCGGACATCAATTGTCCTTAAATATTGCAGCCGGCTTAGGATTAGGGGGAAATGAATCTTATCCAGGAGTGTTCCCGCCGTTTGGAGGATTTTCTGATGGATATGCCATAGAAGACGGCTATGTACGTCTCCCGGACATCCCTGGAGTTGGTTTTGAAGCAAAAAGTGATTTAATCCAGCTGCTGCGCTCCGTTTCAGGAAATTAAGGAAGGAGGGAAAAACTCCTTCCTTTGTCTTATAACAATGTTTCTAACGGTTTATATATTTTGTGAGATCCTTTCGTAAAACTTCAAACGTTAACTCCATCATCAAAAAAACCTCGACAAGCCACTGGAAAAGGGACAAAAAGGAAAAGAGAACCTTAATGATTTTGACATTCATCGGTTGTGAGCACTGTGGTCTGTTGATGCTTTGTTCGTATTTTATTTATCCATTTTCCGTCCCCTTGGTTCTTTTCGGATAATAAAAATATGGAAAATCCACATAAACACGTTTTATTTTATTATGGCATTTATGAAAGTAATATTTTCCAATTCTAAATACAACATAGAATGGTCTTCCTTATGATTAGTGTTCCCTTTTGCATCATGTTAAGATAAAACGGGTAATGATTCGCAGGAGGGTAGACAATGGATTATTTGTATAATTGGTGGTATTGGTTTATAGACCTGCCGTGGATTGATATAGGTATTGCGTTTGTTATATTTTTGCTTATATTTGTATTTCGGAAGATTTTTACAACCTATATCTTTAGATTTATTATGAGGTTTGCAAAAAAAACGCCGACCGATATTTTCACAAATTTAATTGTTGCGTTTGAGAAACCAATTCGGTTTTTCATCGGAATTCTTGGGATTTATCTAGCAATTTTATATCTGCCGATCCCGCGGGAGCAATTAGGATTGATCAATACGCTTTACCGTTCGATTATTATCGTCGTCATCGGATGGGGGCTTTTTAACTTTGCTTCCTCGTCATCGAGTTTGTTTTATAAAATTTCGCATAAGATGGAAGATGGCGAAGACAGCATGCTCATTCCATTTTTGTCGAAGCTGCTTCGTTTTGTCATTGTTGCGCTCACGATTACGGTTGTGGCTCATGAATGGGATTATGATATTAATGGATTTGTTGCTGGGCTTGGTCTGGGCGGACTGGCCTTTGCGCTTGCAGCTCAGGATACACTCAGCAATTTCTTTGGCGGTATCATCATAGTGAGCGAACGTCCCTTTAAAAAAGGAGACTGGATTGCAACGCCTACGGTAGAAGGAATTGTAGAAGATATTTCGTTTCGCAGCACAAAGGTAAGGACTTTTGAAGATTCACTTGTCACCGTGCCAAATAATACACTCGCTCATGAAGCGATCACCAATTGGTCGGAAATGGACAAGCGTCTGATCAGTTTTACCGTTGGAGTGGAATATGCTACGTCGAGAGAAAAGCTCGAGCGTGTTGTAAACAGAATCGAAGAGATGCTTTTTAACCATGAAGCAATCGACAATGAGCTTATTATTGTGAAGCTAAATGAAATGAGCTCGTCATCGTATGATATCTTTCTATATTTCTTTACGAAAACCACGGCTTGGGTAGAATGGTTTAATGTAAAACAGCAGATGAATCTGGAAGTTATTAAAATATTAGAAGAAGAAGACGTACACATTGCATTTCCATCAAGGTCTATGTATCTCGAAAAGTATCCAGATGACTTATATAACGCGTTTAAAGAGAGACAAAGGGAAGTGGATATAGATAAGAAAGAAACAGAGTAGTGGCTGTTGCGACATTTCTGTGAATTCTTCTTACAATCCGGTAGCTATTTTATAAAGAACTATTTATAATAGAGGAGGCTTACAAGGATCGTTTAAAAAAGGAGAAGATGATAATGGAACAACAGGAAACTATTTCGTTGTTCAAAAGCTTATCTGTTCATAAAGTATTGGAACTTGTCCACCTTTTAGAACACTATGAAAGTGACGTTTTCATGGAAAAAAAGAATAAAGCAGCTAACGGAAAAAGTGTACTAGGGATGATGTCTGTATTTACGACCATTCGAATTGGAGATAAAGTGCATATGCGGGTGAAAGGAGAAGATTCCGACAAAGTATGCTCTGCGGTGCACGCATTTTTACAAGATGCCGGTGCAGAAGAAGAAGTACTCGGTTATTGGGAAGAAGAAGGAGTAGAAACGGTTGAAAAAGCAATGACCGCATCTTTAAACCATTGGTCTCCCGATGTCCGGCATGTTGCAAAATCATATTTAAAAACAACCAGACACTAAAGTGATTCATAAAACCGTTTCAATAGCTGATTCGTTATCTCAGCTGTTGAAATGGCTATTTCATATTTCTTTACAATGAAGCCTTCTGCACTTTTCTGATAAAACCCTCAAAAATTCCTGTTATTTCCGCGTGAAACTCCGATATAATAGAGGAACAACAAATCTAACAAAAAGACTCAAAGAAAAGAAAACTCAAAAGGTGATACTTATGCGGTATACTTTAACCCAAAATATTCAGCAGGGGGACAAATTAGCGCGCCACATTTATGCAAGTGATGGCCGCATTTTATTAAATGCCGGAGTGCCTCTTACAGTTGGTCATATGGGTGTTCAGGCGGTCTACTAGAAGATGAAAAACTTCAAGATGTAACTGTAGAAGAAGTAGTGTCGGAAAAAACAAGAAGAGAGACGGCTTCAGCGCTTGCAGAGTCTTATCAGTATGTCCAATATAAAAGCAATTAACCAATCCGTATATACATTAATAGAGGAAATATCATTAAACAAAGATATTCTTTTAAATTTAACGGATATTCGAACAACGGATAATGCGTTGTACGTTCATTCAGTCAATGTTTGTATTATGTCCATTTTAACCGGGACGAAAATGGGCCTAGACCGGGTGAAGCTTCAGGAATTAGCTATAGGTGCACTGCTCCATGATATCGGAAAGGTCATTCCGGAAAGCAAACGGCTGGACGAGCACCATTCCTGGATCGGTTTTAATTTTTTAAGAAAAAATAAAGAAATCAGTACATTATCTTCTCATATTGCGCTTGCTCATCATGAACACATTGATGGAAGCGGCGTACCAAGGGGCATGGCAGGAAAAGATATTCATCTGCTGGCAAAAATTACAGCTGCAGCTAACTTTTATGACAACCTTGTTGCCGGCGGAAGCGGGAATATGGAGCCATTGCGAACTGCTGTTAGGACTCACCAATCATCATTTTTCTTTTAACGTAGTTTGGAAGTTTTTACGCACGATCGCGTTTTATCCGACCGGAAGTCAGGTGAAACTGACAACAGGGGAAGGAGGCGTCGTTGTTAGCCAGCATAAAGGACTCCCTCAGCGTCCGGTCGTGCAAGTGTTTAAAGCTTTTTTCGGTCAAAATGTAGACTACGATATTACAGACCTTGATCCTGTCAAGCATACCACTCTTTTTATCCAAAATACAGTTGAATAATCCGTCTCCGTCTGGTGCTGAAGCATTCAGCGGCGGGCTTCTTTTTCTAAAAATTTAAGAAAGATCTCATTTGCCGTAGAAAGCGGCAAATTTTTTTTATGAGCGATTCCTAAAGTTAAGACAATCGGCGGATCAAAAGGAATGGCAACCAGGTCTTCGTCCGGACGGATGACCATTTTCAAAAATACGGTAACACCAAATTTTCTGGCTGCTAAAGATTTGGCCATAGATATTTGATTGGTTTCAAACGCAATATGAGGACTTTTGCCGGCTAATTCACCAGCACGGTCAATAATTTTTCGCTGGTAATATCCTTCTTTAAAAAGGATTAAAGGCTCTTCGGCTAAAATTTCCAACCGAACGGAAGACCGAGAGGACAATGGGTGTGAAGGAGCAACCACCATCATCAATGGTTCTTGGAGAAAAGGATGAATATCTAGTTTATGAGATACCTCATCTATCATAACGGTACCCATTTCTAAATTACCTTCTAGAATAGCTGTTTCAATGTCAGTTGTCCCTGCTTCGAAAAAATCTATTTCCATGTCAGGGTATTGGTTTTTAAATAAGGAGAGTTTATCTGGAAAATAATAGGATCCTACCATAGAAGGAACCCCAATTTGAACAGTTCCCCGGATACCTTCTTTAATTTCTTCTAATTCTTTTTCAGCTTGCTTCATTTTTTGTCGAATTTCAAGAGCATGCTTTTTCAATACGCTGCCTTCCATTGTTAAACGCACACTTCGTTTTTCACGGATAAAAAGACGAAGACCTAATTCGGATTCGAGGTTTTGGATCGATTTCGTAATCGCAGGCTGTGCTATGCGAAGCTCAGTTGCGGCTTTTGTAAAGCTTTCATGTTCGGCAACGGTTAAAAAATAAGTGAGCTGCTTAATATCCATCTGACTTCCTCCATATAAAAAAGTTATCATTTTAATAATTATTATATATTTTATTTATGAGAATTTCACTGGTAGCATAAAAGATATGACTCCAAGAATGAAAGAAGGCAGCATGCCATGATTGATGTAGAAACAAAGTCTTTTTGGAAAGCAACAGCAGCATTAGGGGCTTCATCACTGTTAATTTTTGCAAATATGTATTTTCCTCAGCCGCTTCTGCCGCTGTTCACAGAAGAATTCGGTATTACCGAAACCGTATCAAGCTTGATCATTTCTGTCTCATTGTTTGTATTAGGAATCAGCTTTTTTCTTTATACCGCTCTTTCTGATGCATTTGGCAGACGAAATATTATTTTTATCGCAATGGCCCTTGGCACTATTGGAACGTTAGCGATCAGTGCAGCCCCTTCGTTTGAATGGCTGCTGGCTGCAAGAATTTTTCAAGCTGCAGCTCTTGCCGGTATTCCTGTGGCAGCAATGGCCTATATCAGCGAAGAATATAAGATGAGAGCGATGACTGTTGCCGTAGGGATATATATTAGCTGTAACAGTGTAGGAGGCATGGGAGGACGGGTGTTAAGCGGTGTCCTGGCCGATGTTTGGGATTGGAGAGGAGCGTTTGTGATCATGGCAGGTGTCAGTTTTGTGCTGTTTTTTATGGTATACCTGCTTTTGCCTCGTTCCAAGCAATTTAAGGCTCGTCCGTTTCAATTAAAAGAAGTGCTCGCAAATAATAAAGAGCATCTTAAAAATCCTGTTATGCTCTATGCCTATATTATAGGCGGGATTCATTTTCTCGTGTTTATTGGCATTTTTAACTTTATTACGTATTATCTTAGTGGTGAACCGTTTCAAATATCAACCGCCGTTTTAGGTTTGCTGTTTCTAACGTACGGAGCGGGGACGGTCAGTTCTACGTTAGCCGGCAAAGCAGCACAGAAATGGCAGCAAACCTCATGTATTTTTATTGGAATCTGTTTGATGATCGGTGCGTTATTGTTATCCTTGATCCCTTCTTTTCCTATCATCATCTTGGCTTTATTAGTGCTAAGCTTTGGTTTCTTTTTTGCACATTCGAGCTCAAGCTCCTGGGTAACAAGACATGCCAAAAAAGCAAAAGCAAGTGCATCAGGCTTGTATTTAACGTCTTATTATTTAGGCGGAAGCCTTGGCAGCTTTTATTACGGGTGGCTGTGGCCGGCATTTGGCTGGCCTGGTGTTGTAGCTGGGTCTCTGTTTCTTTTAGGCGTTACGTTTACATGCACTAAAGGAATGGCGAAAATGGAAGCGGGAGAAAAACAATTGATGGAGAAATATTCAAGCCCTGCAAATCAAAGTGGTTAATAGCTTTGGGAGCTGTTCCTCATACTAAAGACTTATTTCACTAAAAAGAACATTAATAGAGTGTAAAAATAGTAAAAGAAAGGAAATACACTACTATAAACGAGTGAACGCATAAAAGTTTTTAGAAAAATGGGAGGAACGGTTATGAAATGGATCTACGGACTGCTGTTGAGTATAGGTATAATATGCGGCTGTGCTTCAGGGCAGCAGGACAATGCGCTGCCAGTAAAGCAGGCAGAAAAAGCTGACACCAGAATTGAAGAGAAGCAGCCGCCGAGTGAAGTGAAAAGTGTGAGCCAAAAACAAATAGGTGCAGAAACGTTTAATGAACTAATTGAATCTTTTCATGAATTTAACTACGCGTCCTACTTGAACCAGGAAAAAGAAGAAATTAAAGAAGCATTAGGAGAACCAGAAGATGAAGGTTGGTTTGAAGGCGGGGAGTACATGCAGTACGGGGATTTTACGTTTTTCTTTCATCCTGTTACAGAAAAAGGAATCTCGGTTGCTGTAGAAACAACAAATAAAACATTTGATCAAGAGAAAGCAGAAGATATTTTAGGTTCAGTTGACCGCAGCTTCTGGAATGAAATGGACAATATGTGGTCAGAAGTGTACGAATTCGAGGATGGAACAATTACTTTTGAAAAAGAATCAGAAGAAGCAGAACATCCATCTTATATATGGTTTGAAAGCAGCAAATAAACGCCAAAAAATCTCCGGGTCGTGTATCTGGAGATTTTTTTTATACTCTTAGGAAAGTATAACTTTTTTATTGGTAAACAGTATAAGCAAAACTACGGTATTCGCCATAAGGAATCGGCGATATGCTTTTTTTAATTTGTTTAGGAAATTATGTTTTTACAAGTTGTGGATAACTATCTCCATATTGTTTGATCCGCGTCTAGCTTCAGCGCCCAGCCTCTCGGAGGCCCAAGACGGTTTAAGGAACTTTTGCTAGAATCGCGAACATCGTGTTCGCAACGCAAAAGTCAGCACATCCTGTGCAAGCCAGTTCGACGTTGTCACAGGACGTGACGTTCTTAGTCGAACATCCTTTAGGACCCTTCTGCTAAAGACGCACACGTCGACGCACAGGACGTGCTAATGTCGCCAATGCCACAGGACGTGGCGTTTTTGGCGACGAAAGTGCAACACAGAAGTCACCACATCCTGTGGAAGTAAGAGCGCCTTTATTGCCTGGAGAACATTTACCTGTCGAGGCTGACCAGGGCGCTTGCGCTTTGGTTCTGTACCGATTGATTCTCTGATCAATTAAACTGTAACACAACAGAAAGGGTAAATTATATGTGTGCTAATAGCAAAAAGAAGCAAAACCCCTGTTAAAACAATAATTTTGTTTTCAGAATATTAAAATTTATATAAAACACAAAAAAATTTCCAATTTTATGTTGCATAACAGTGTTCTCTGTTATATTATAATAACTAACGAAACAAACTGTATTAAAACAGTTGAAAAAGAAAGGGATAAGCCGGGAAGGGGGCTGGCTGAATCTCTTCACTTTCATTATTAAAAAGGAGATGAGAAACATGGGAAACATTCAAGAAGAAGCAAAAAAATTACAGGAACAATGGGACACAGATGAGCGCTGGATTGGAATTGAAAGACCTTATTCTGCAGAGGAAGTAGTAAAGTTGCGGGGATCCTTGCAAATTGAACATACACTAGCAAAAAGAGGAGCGAAAAAACTGTGGGATCTGATTCATAGCGAACCATATGTAAACTCTTTGGGTGCGTTAACAGGAAATCAGGCGGTACAACAAGTAAAAGCGGGTTTGAAAGCGATTTATTTAAGTGGATGGCAGGTAGCGGCGGATGCTAACCTTTCCGGACAGATGTATCCGGATCAAAGCCTTTATCCGGCAAACAGTGTTCCGCACGTCGTAAAACGTATTAATCAGGCGCTGCAGCGAGCTGACCAAATTCAGCATATGGAAGGAAGCGGTGATATAGATTATTTTGCTCCGATTGTAGCGGATGGAGAAGCAGGTTTTGGTGGACAGCTCAATGTCTTTGAACTTATGAAAAGCATGATAGAATCTGGGGCTTCGGGTGTTCACTTTGAGGATCAGGTAGCATCTGAGAAAAAATGCGGTCACATGGGCGGCAAGGTGCTTGTACCGACCCAAACGGCAGTGAAAAACCTTATTTCCGCAAGACTCGCAGCAGATGTAAGCGGTACTGATACCATCCTAATGGCAAGAACCGATGCAAATGCAGCGAACCTGATTACGAGTGATGTGGACCCGGCAGATCATGAGTTTATTACAGGTGAAAGAACAGAAGAAGGGTTCTATCGGACAAATGCCGGCCTGGATCAAGCGATCGCCCGTGGCTTGGCTTATGCGCCATATGCCGATCTTATCTGGTGTGAAACAGCGAAGCCGGACCTTGACGAAGCAAAACGCTTTGCTGACGCCATTCATGCTAAATTCCCTGGTAAGATGCTAGCTTATAACTGCTCACCGTCCTTTAACTGGCAGGCTAACCTTGACCAGGAGACCATCGAGAAATTCCAAGTTGAGCTTGGTAAAATGGGATATAAATTCCAGTTTGTTACATTGGCTGGCTTCCATGCATTAAATCACAGTATGTTTGAATTGGCCAGCGGGTATAAAGAACGCGGTATGGGTGCATACTCTGAACTGCAGCAAGCTGAGTTTGCTAGCGAAGAAAATGGCTACACAGCTACACGCCATCAACGTGAAGTAGGTACCGGTTACTTTGATGAAGTTTCCCAGGTAATCACCGGCGGTACGTCATCTACCACTGCGATGAAAGGCTCCACCGAAACCGATCAATTTCAAAAATCAACTCAATCTTAATAAAAAACGGGCTGTTATGGCAGGTGATTCTGCCAAACAGCCCGTTTATTGATTATTTGTTTAGGCAATTATGTTTTTACAAGGTGGATAACTATCTCCATATTGTTTGATCCGCGTCTAGCTTCAGCGCCCAGCCTCTCGGAGGCCCAAGACGGTTTAAGGAACTTTTGCTAGAATCGCGAACATCGTGTTCGCAACGCAAAAGTCAGCACATCCTGTGGAAGTAAGAGCGCCTTTCATGACTGGAGAACATTTACCTGTCGAGGCCGATCAGGGCGCTTGCGGCTTTTGTTCTTTATATTAACTGCTTTTTTCCAGTTTGAGATTCCTTTTCTTCGCACCTTCTGTATGATTTAATAAGTAATAAAACCCGGCAGCTGTCAGCACAACAAGAATAGCACTACAGCTGAACATAAGAGAAAAACCAGTTATGGAAACTATGATTCCTAAAATATAGGAACCTGCTGCAATTCCCGTATCATACAGCATAAAAAAAGTAGCCGTTGCATGGCCGTTTCGTTCGCGTGGGGCATATTGAACTGATAGGGAAAGGACACACGGCAAAATCGTTCCATACCCTACCCCAATTAACGCAGCGGCTAACAAAAATAAAAAGCCTGACTCAGCTAAGCTTAAAACAACTAAACCAACTGCAAAAGTGACTAAACAAGGTAAAATAACGATTTTTGGACCACGCTGATCAAATAGTCTGCCAAGAAAGGGTCTGAAAAGAAGCATCGTTACAGCAAATACGAGAAAGAAATAATTAGACATATCGCCAAGTCCGATGTTGGCAGCATAAACAGAAATAAATGAAACAATTCCGGCATACGCAAAGGCAACTAAACTACTTATTAGTGAAATAGGGATGGCACGGAATTCAAAAAAATCATCCAGAGAGAGTTTTCGTTTTTCTAAAGCTTTTTTCGGTTTTTCGGTTTCTGTCACTTTCACTAAAAGTGTGCAGAGAACACCGATGATCATAAAAATACTGAGAACGCTGAATAGTTGTTGAAATGTAATAAACTGAATCAGTGTCAATCCTATAAAGGGACCGGCTACAACAGCTAGATTCATAGCCATCGTGAAATAACCAAGCCCTTCTCCCTGACGCTTTTGCGGCAAAACATCTACCGCAATGGCAGCCGTAGCTGTTGTCACTACTCCAAAAGACAACCCGTGAATGAAACGTAGAATAATTAGAACAGAAAACTGATCTACCCAGATATAACCAAACGTAGTAACAGTGAATATAAAAACGGTGGAAATTAAAACTTTTCTTTTTCCGGCCCTCCCTAGTAGTTTTCCAGAAAACGGCCGAATCAATATAGCGGCTACCAGCATAGCTGTAACAATTAACCCGCCTTGAGCTTCTGTGCCTTTTAAATCATTTACAACGTAAAGAGGCAGTGTCGTTAATAATGTATAAAAAATAACAAATACAATAAAATGAACAAAAGAAATACCGAAAAAATTCTTTGTCCAGATTGGCTCATCGGAGGTACTCATTTTATTCGTCACTCCTTTTTGTGCCAAGCTTTTCTAGAAAATGGTAAAGCTGTTCTTGGTCGCTGCTTGTTAATTGAGCAACGAATTGCTGCTCAAACTGTTTAATGGTCTCTTTCACTTCAGGCAGTTTTTCTTTGGCTTCATCAGTTAACACAACAATTCGTTCACGTTTGTCGTAGCCTGGCTTTCGATGAATCCAGCCGCTCGTTTCCATTCTCGCAAGCGTGCGCGTAATCGTTGGTGCTTCCACTTTTAAGTACTGCCAGATGTCGGTTTGCGACATTGGACCTTTTTGGCTCAGCATATACAAAATCGTCCATTGAGACGTATATAAGTCATGTTTGTGGAGATGTTCATTTAACTCTTTCGATAACAACCGAACTTTTTGATTCAATAAGTGAAACAGAGTGCTCGTATCCATACATTTGCGTCCTCCAATATTTACCCAGGTAAATAAACAATACTTCTACTATAGATGTGTTGTAAACGAAAGTAAAGCCCGCCACACCCATGATAAGGCTTACATGCTGTCATTTCGTAAAAGAATTGTTTTTTTAAGAAGAGATGGGTTTTGACTTGTTTCGGTCGAAGTCTACGGTGCTTCCGCTGGTAGTAGTCGTTCCTATGAACAGTTATGGGTGCATTCGTGTGGAAGGGCGATCTATAGTTTAGGCGGTATTAGCAGGGTTTGGAGCATGATAAAGAAGGAAAAGAGAAAGAAAAGAGAAAGAAAGGTCACCAAGGGAGGGTGTTGGAATCCAAAAAAGGAGTAGGAGAAGAAGCACGGTTACCATGGGAAGTGTTGGAACCTGAAAAAGGAGGAAGAGAGAAAGAACGCTCACTTAGGGAAAAGATTGGAACCCGAAACAAAAACCAGAGAAAAAGAATATTAGTCAAGGGAGGTTCCTGGAGCCTAACATAGGAGAAAATCGAAAAGAATGGTAGTTAACGAAGCTTCTTGGAACTTAAAACTAGAGCAAAAAGAGGGTGGTTGGGTATTGGAGTGCGACCTGGGTAAAAGTTACGTCTTAAGGATTGACGTTCGTGCAATGCAAAGAGAGTTCCTTAAGATACCTAATATCATGTGACTGGCAGCGAATTAGGCATCCCTTGCTCGCTGCCATTTCTTTTGAAAAAAGAAAATCTATTAAATCATTGAAACTGCTGAGAAAACAATACTTCACATCCGGTTTACGACGTGAAAACGGAAGAAGCTTCTATTGGAAAATCAATTAAGGGGTTGCGGTTTCCCTGTATTTCAAAAATAGCTAGGTTGCGGTGCTTTTCATACACAGAAACGGGAAACTGTTCATTCCAGCTTAGCAGCAGATCAATGTCTATTTGTTCGTAATAGGAACGCTCGATTTCATCGGGATATCTTATTAAAAAATAAAGCATGGCTCTGGAAACAGCTCCTTTTGCATATTCCGGCTCAAACCGACTATCCTCGGTTTTGCCGCACCCGCTCGTTATTTTATTAGCTCTTGCATGTTCTGGATCATAGCTTTTGAAATCGTGATAAGGAAAATTACTTCGTATCGAGTTGCAGATAGGTTCACAAGTAAACAAATGATGAATATCTCCGCGCATCGGTTCATCTCTTTGAAACCAGGACTGGGGAACCACGTGCTCACAATTAAATTTAAAGTCGTTTTCTATTCGTATGATTTGATCTTCCAACGTGAAATGCACTTTGGCTGCCATTGTTTTTTCCAGCTCTTGTTCTCGTTTTAAAGCTGTCTCATAATCTTCATTGATCACATCTTCTGCCCGCCTGTTTTCTCCAGAGTAAATACTAGTTAAAGTACCATCCGGCTGTAAATCCACCCAAGGATAAACGTATTCCGTCGGGTTGTAGTTCACCTTGCTTGTATGAGTTTTTGTAATAAGGTCATGTAATAACTGAAACACTTCCTCACTTGGCTGTGTTTCAAGATCTATATTTTTATAATATTCTCTTATGATAAAGCTGTCTTTTTCTTCGTCATAATACTCTTCATTTTCTTTTAGCAGCTTTGTCTTTGTGCTGGAAGTTTGGGATAGGATATTGTCCAGACGGCGGCGGTCTTTTGACATGGGAAAAAGGGTTCTTTGCTGCATGGATGTGAAAGTCATTTAATCCCTCCAACATTAGTTTTTCATAATTTCACGGTCGTTCCTCTCTTGGACGGGCCGGTGATTGTCAGGAAAAATGTGTTGAAAGTCTTCCATTTGCTCTTTTAACATTTCCAACGGCTCTTCAAAAATAATCCAGTTAACTTCTTCTGTACATGGAGGGGTAGTTAGAGAGCCATTATAATGAAACGACTCCTGGTCTTCAGGGAGAAGAGCTTGTAAGTCAATTGGCACATCTATTGTTATGTCATCTTCACCCTCTGTTTCTGGAAGGTTTTCCCATACCTTGGAAAGCTCCTCATTTTCATTTCCTTCCTGCAGCATTACCCCCAGCACAGCTAGTTGACCATTTTTATCTTCGTGAACGAGGTGCAGCTCCATATCATATTTTTCATCGTTAAATTCGTGTTCACTTGGAGTATGAAAATGAAATTGGGCGAGTTGGTATTCGTTTTCGTCAATGACTAAGCTGTTGTCTTCTGATGGGTTTTCCGCTTGAACAGTATGCCCGTTATTAACTAGGGTAAAGGAAGCAGGATGATAATCGACTTCCATGTTTTCTAAGTTTTGGTCATCCTTTGTTACTTGAGAAAATTCAATATTAATAGGAGATTGTTCATAGCCATCAATACAAACAGAATAGGCAGGATCTAAATCACCCCAATACTGCGGCCCGGTGTCACCCTCATAAGACCACTCATCAGAGCTGATCTGGTCTTCTTCTTCGTTTAGGATATTTGTTTCTTTTGTACCTTCTTGACAACCCCCGACAGGAAAGCTTAATGAAGCGGCTAAAAATGGACAAATAAGCTTGTAAGACATTTACAACATTTCACCCCTCCCTTTTTATAATAAATACAATACAATATTAGGAAGGATCAGCAAATATGGTTCAACTAAAAATATAAATTCAGTGAAAACGAACTAAAAGAAAAGGGCTGGTTTAGAGGAGAGGGATGTAAGGGGGTACTTGCTTAGCAGCAGTTACCTTATTCACATCGATACCTTTGCAAGGCCGCCATGGACTGGAAAGTATAGGAAAAGGACTGTCCCCTGTTTTAAAGACAGTCCTGTAGAGCTAAAGTTGAAGCTCCTCATCAGACAATAAAATCCCGTCTGCATCGGCATACACCCAGGCACCAGGCTTCCATTCTACATTGGCAAAGCGAAGAGAAACGGCGCTTTCTCCTTCGCCTTTTTTAATAGATTTGAAAGGATTCGTACCTAGAGCACGAACGCCAACCTGCATCTCATTGATTTCTACCGAATCACGGATGCAGCCGTGGATAATGACGCCGGCGAGGTTTCTTTCTTCGGCAATAGCTGCAAGATTATCTCCCATAAGAGCACAGCGAGTAGAACCACCTCCGTCTACGACGAGAACGCTGCCTTCTGGAATGGATTCGAGCGCTTTTTTAACCAGAACGTTGTCTTCTAGCACTCTGACTGTGTGAATAGGCCCGGAAAAAGAAGTTTTTTGACCGAACGATTGAAACAAAGGATCAGCTAAAAGAACTTTCTCCTTATGTACGTCACAAATATCTGCTGTTAAACTCATGCATCTGCCTCCTTTTCTATGTCTCTCTATATTTATTCGACATATATACGGTTATTTCCTGTGTTAAATAGTACAGAATGGTTTCCTTCAACGGTCTCCTGTGATAATCTATTGAAGAGAATGGATAAGGAGGCACCAGAACATGAACCAAATGGATGCAAACGAGATTATTAAATTTATTTCTGAAAGTGAAAAATCAACTCCAGTAAAAGTACATATCAAGGGAGACCAGCTTGAAAATATTGGATTTGGAAACGAAACAAAATCCTTTATTACGGGTAATACCGGCGTATTATTCGGAGAGTGGAAGGATATTAAAAAAGCAATTGATGAACATGAAGATAAAATTGAAGACTACGTGGTAGAAAATGACCGCCGAAATTCAGCAATTCCTCTCCTTGATTTAAAAGATATCCCTGCGCGTATTGAACCAGGCGCAATTATCCGCGATCAAGTAGAAATCGGTAAAAACGCTGTAATTATGATGGGAGCTTCCATTAACATTGGCTCTGTGGTTGGCGAAAATACGATGATCGATATGAACGTTGTAATGGGAGGACGCGCGACAGTAGGGAAAAACTGTCACATTGGTGCGGGTTCTGTACTTGCAGGTGTTATTGAGCCGCCATCTGCTCAGCCGGTTATTGTAGAAGACGGTGTTGTTGTTGGTGCAAACTGCGTGATATTAGAAGGAGTTACAGTTGGAGAAGGTTCTGTTGTAGCAGCGGGCGCTATCGTTACAGAAGATGTTCCTCCAAATACAGTCGTAGCTGGTACACCGGCTCGCGTTATTAAAGAAATTGATGACCAAACAAAGGGGAAAACGGAAATGAAGCAAGAGCTTCGCCGTTTAAATGAAGAATAATATCCTTAGGTTTAAGAATACAATGTATTAGATGAAAAAAACGGAGACTGCCCGGCGCGTGTTGTTGGGCAGTCTTCCTTCTATCTATTTGGAACGAAAACTTCTTAATGGAAGGGAAGTAGAAAAATGAACTGGATGCAGCTGGACCAGGAATATATGATGCCTACCTATAACCGCCTGCCGATTACGGTAGCAAAAGGGGAAGGCAATTATATAATGGATGAAGACGGAAAAAAATATTTGGATCTGTTTACCGGCCTGGCGGTCAACATTTTAGGGCACTCTCATCCCTATTTGATGAAAAAATTAGAAGAACAGTCCAAGCAGTTTTTGCATGTGTCTAATTTTTTCTTAAATAAACCTGCGATTACACTGGCTCATCGTTTGATTGAGCATTCAGTAAAAGGAAAAGTGTACTTCGGCAATTCCGGAGCGGAGGCGACAGAAGCAGCTGTGAAGCTGATTCATAAATGGACCTCTGCTCAAGAGGAATCAAAACAGGGCATTGTAGTGTTAAAAAACAGCTTTCACGGACGCACGCTAGGGGTTATTCGTTTGACACGCCAACCCGGTATTTATCAGGATTATCCCGCAGCCGATTATCCCGTATATGAAATTGCGGCAGAGGACTTGGAAGCACTGGAAGAAGTGTTTAAAGAAAAGAAGCCCGCTGCTCTTTTAATGGAACCCGTTTTAGGTTCGGGCGGTATTATGCCTTTGTCAAATACATTTTTACAAGAATCAGAAAAATTATGCAGGCGCTATAATGTATTGTTTTGCATGGATGAAATCCAAACCGGTATGGGCCGTACCGGAAAATTGTTTGCATATCAGCATGCTGGAGTAGAGCCTGATATTATTTTATTTGCAAAAGGGATCGGCGGCGGCCTGCCGCTTGGTGGTTTGATTGCTAAAACAGGCTTAGATGAGCTTTTTCAGCCAGGTGATCATGGAACTACCTTTGGACCTTCTCCGTTGAGCGCCGCGCTTGGGAACGCAGTACTTGATGTTCTGATGGAACAGGGCGGCATGGAACAAGGCCGGGAACATGCAAATTATTTAGAAAGCCAGCTTGAGTATTTAAAGGTACGGAGCGGAAACAAAATAAAAGAAATACGCGGAAAGGGTATGATGCTTGGCATACTCTTGAATGATGATGCGGACGAAGTGAAAAGTATTCAGCAGCAGCTTCTTCGAAGAGGATTTATGATCAATGTCACTCAGGGGAAGATCATCCGTCTGCTGCCACCGTTAACCTTGAAAAAAGAAGAGATCGATGCTTTTATTCTTGCCCTTGAAGAAGAATTGGCGGCAAGAAGAGGAGGCGTGAGTGCTACGTGAATAAAGAACAGCTTGTCACTATCCGAAGAGAGCTTCATCAAATTCCAGAAGCGGGGTTTGAGGAATTTAAAACCCAGCAGTATGTAAAAGAAAAGATTGCTGCCATGCCACAGAATTTTCTTACGATAGAAGAATGGAAAACAGGACTTTTCGTATTTGTTAAAGGATATGATGGTAAAAAAACTCTAGGGTACAGGACGGATATGGATGGTCTCCCTATTGAAGAAAACACCACTTATTCCTTTCGCTCGCAGCATAAAGGAATGATGCATGCTTGCGGTCATGATATTCATATGACGATTGCACTCGGAATTCTTGAGCATTTTACGATTAATCAGCCAAAACATCATTTATTGTTTTTGTTTCAGCCGGCAGAAGAAGGACCGGGGGGCGCTAAGCCCATGCTTGCATCTGAAGAATTCCAGCGTTTTAAACCTGATGAAATGTATGCTCTTCATATTGCGCCTGAGTATCCGGCAGGAGCCATTGCAACCAAATCTGGGCTTCTTTTTGCCAATACATCAGAGCTTTTCATAGATTTGAAAGGAAAAGGGGGGCATGCAGCTCGTCCGCATACCGCAAATGATATGGTGGTCGCAGCAAGTCACCTTGTTACACAGCTCCAAACGATTGTCGGACGAAACGTGGATCCACTTGATTCTGCGGTAGTAACCGTTGGAAAAATCAGCGGAGGAACAAAGCAGAATATTATTGCAGAAACAGCACGAATAGAAGGTACCATTCGGACACTTTCAATAGAAAGCATGGAAATGGTGAAGCGGCGCATCCGTGCTTTAACAGCTGGGATTGAGGCTGGCTTTGATTGTGAGGTATTCATAGACTGGGGCTCAAATTACTGTCAGGTATATAACGATGAAAAGCTGACGGAGTCATTTATGGCATTTACCCAAGAGCTGTCTAACGTGCAATTGATAGAATGCCGGGAAGCAATGACAGGAGAAGACTTTGGTTACTTTTTAGAAGAGATACCAGGGGTTATGTTCTGGCTTGGCGCCGATACACCATACGGCCTGCATGACGCTCGAATTGAGCCAAAAGAAGAAGCTATTTTCACAGCTGTCACACATATGATTAACTTTTTTTCTAAAGATCAATAACTCCTGTTTCCACAGGATCCTCTTTCAAAAACGTTTTTTTCAATTGTGGTATAATAAAAAGAGGAACAAGAAAGGGATGGGTTTATGGCTTATTATAATGGAAGAAAAGAAGCACCTCCTGAAGTGGAAACAAAAGTCTGGTCATGTACGAATGACGATTGTGCAGGTTGGATGAGAGAGAATTTTACGTTTGAAAGTGAGCCCAGTTGTCCTTTGTGCCAGTCCGAAATGATAAAAGATACAAAAACATTGCCGCAGATAAATTAAGTAAATTGAAAAAGGGGTTGTCTCGAAAAAAGAGATAACTCCTTTTTCATTTTCACTTTATCCATGAGGTGTTGAAGTCCGCGGCTAAGCAAAAGAGTCGGCGGTCATCAAGGAAGAGTGTTGGAACCCATGGCTGTAGAAAAAGAGACGGAACGATAATAAAGGAAGGGAATTGCACTCCTGAGAAGTTTACATCGTGTCTTGCTCAGAACTTTCCGTACAAAATAGTGAAAAACAAGCAAAAAAAGCCGCTCGTAAATGTATCATTTCACGATCAGCTTTTTACATATAAGCCTCTTATTCTTCAAGGCTCGTTACTCTCTGGCTTCTTAAATGTATTAAGCGTTTTGTTTCTTTTCTACGTAGACCTGATGAGGGAAAGGAATTTCAATGCCATTTGCGTCGAGAGCTTCTTTGCAGGCTTTACGCAATTTCCGCTCGATGCCCCACTGCTCCATGTTCTCTGTCTTACCCAAAATACGGATTACCACGTCGGAGTCTCCTAGTGTTTGTACGCCAAGCACGTCTGGTCCTTCTTTAATGGCTGGTTCTTCTTCCGCCATCTTGTCACAAACGCTCTGTAACACCGTGATAGCTTCTTCGACGTTATCATCATAAGAAATACTGATATCTACCATTGCTCTCATATTTCCTCTTGAATGATTGTCAACCGTGCTGACTTCCCGGTTTGGTATAAAATGAAGGGTTCCGTCAAATCCGCGAATCTGTGTCGTGCGAAGGCCGACTTCTTCCACCACTCCATCAATACCTGCAACCGTTACGTAATCTTCTACGTCAATTTGCTTTTCAAGTAAAATGAAAAAGCCTGTGACAACATCACTGACAAGCCCTTGTGCCCCAAATCCGACAGCCAAGCCTACAATACCAGCTCCAGCGATTATAGGGGCGATATCCAATCCAAAAATACCTATAAAAATAGTGATGAAAATAAAAATTAAAACATAGGAAAATACATTGACGCTTAGTCTCAAAAGAGTTTGAACTCTGCCCGGGTGCATATGCCGCTGCTCCTGCATTTTCGTGAAACCGCGGTTAATTATGTTTTTACCGATTGCTCTAGCTATGAAAAAGCCAATGATAGTAAGTATAATCTGCAAAATAACGAGCAGGGCTCCACCGATAAAGTTTCCCCAAAAGTCGTTTTCTAACATTTGATCCATTTAGAACACTCCTTTAACCAATAATCATGACGCGTTTTCCCTTTATAAAATAACAAAACATCACAGAATTACGACACAGTATAGCATAATTAGCTGGTTTGAAAAAAATTATTTATTTCGAGCATTTCGAGCATATTATTTTACATACTTGTCTTAATTTTGTAGGCTTTAACGTAGAGATGAGAAAAACATGACAGTTATTCTCAATATTTTAACTCAATTTTTTAGTAAATATAGTTTTTAATTGGTGAATTAGGGTAAAGCTATGTGTGGAAAGGTTACAAAGTACGAGCTATTATTTAAATTAATTACAATTTAATATTGACTTTAATTTAAGGCTCGTATTATAATAACAATTGGTAAAGATAACAAGAACATTTATCAAAAAGGAGTGCAAGCAAATGAGCGAAAAGCGAATGGTAGCTAAACAAGCACCGCGTTTTGAAATGGACGCAGTAATGCCAAATAAAGAATTCGGTAAAGTAAGTTTGGAAGATATTATGAAAGAGGACAAGTGGACAGTTCTTTTCTTCTATCCAATGGACTTCACTTTCGTATGCCCTACAGAAATCACTTCTCTAAGTGATCGTTATGATGAATTTGAAGACCTCGATGCAGAAGTTATTGGAGTATCTACTGATACAATCCACACTCATAAAGCTTGGATTAACACTTCCCGTGATGATAACGGTCTTGGAGACCTGAATTATCCATTAGCAGCAGATACAAATCACCAAGTTTCTGAAGACTATGGTGTTTTGATTGAAGATGAAGGTGTAGCATTGCGCGGCTTGTTCATCATCAGCCCTGAAGGTGAGCTTATGTATTCTGTTGTAAACCACAACAACATCGGCCGTGATGTAGACGAAACACTTCGTGTACTTCAAGCTCTTCAAACTGGCGGACTTTGCCCTGCAAACTGGAAGCCAGGTCAAGAAACATTGAACGTATAATAGCAAATATTGAAAGTTTGAAACGAACGAAGAGGTCTAGCAGCAATGTTAGACCTTTTTCTTGCAAGTAGAAAAAGTGTTTATCTGTCTAGCTGCATCGCACAGCCTTTCTAAATTAAATAACCTCCAGGTATAAAGGCACAACTCCGCCTTTTCTTTCCCTGTCAAGGCTGGTCGAAGAGTTTACACTTCTTTCTTGACAAGATATTTTTATTTAATTTATAGAATACATTGTAAGGATTACAGAATAAGAGGAGGAAAACGACAACCATGGCACTTAAATTAAGATCAGAAATGCCTGAAATTACCGGTGCGACTACCTGGTATAATGGCGAAGTATCAAAAGAAGACTTAATCGGTGATAAACCGACATTAATTCATTTTTGGTCGGTCAGTTGCGGTCTTTGTAAAGAGGCTATGCCAAATGTGAATGAATTCCGTGATGAATATAAAGATGACTTAAACGTTATTGCGGTTCACATGCCTCGTTCTGAAAAAGATCTGGATCTCGACCAGATCAAAGAGGTGGCGGATGAACACGGAATTACGCAGCCGATATTTGTGGACAATGAGCACAAACTAACAGACGCATTTGAAAATGAATACGTGCCAGCGTATTACGTATTTGATAAAGATGGCACTCTTCGTCACTTCCAGGCCGGAGGCGGCGGCATGAAAATGCTTACCAAACGCGTTAACCGCGTTCTTGGTAATAATGAGAAAAAATAAATAAAGAAATGTTAAGCTGCGGGATAGATCCTCCTGCAGCTTTTTTCATGCAAGATGCGGCGTTATTAGGCGGTTTCCTCTTCCAGGGCGACAAGCCGCGCTTTTCTCATTTCATTTCCTCTTTTTTCACCTTCTACGGTCATATTATTTATGGAGGTGTTTATATGAACATAATAAACCGAATAGAACAGCTGCCAGTCCATTCTTCTAAAACGTATAAAACGAGATCCCTATCTATCATTCATCATCTAATACTCCATCACAGCGGTGTTTCAAACGGCTCGCCGGTGTCATATGCAAGGCACCATGTCTATACTAATAATTGGCCGGGGATCGGTTATCATTATGTAATCGAGCAAGATGGCACAATCCTGAAATGCCAAAAAATGACAACAATTTCTTACCACACGGGTGGATACAACACACATTCTATCGGTCTTTGCTTAACGGGCGATTATTCTAGAAATACACCCCCTCCACGGCAATTACGTTCTACTTATCAGCTAGTAAGGCAGCTCATGCAGACTTTTTCTATTAACAAAGATAAACTACTTGGCCACCGGGAGTGTGAGGGTCATGCGTCGAATGTGTGTCCTGGATTCGATATGAACGAATTTCGAAAAAACCTTACATCTTTTTCACATGACTAGTTCTCATTAGAAAGTAAAAATCCTCTTCTGAAAAGGAGGGACAGAGGTTCCCATGTGCTGAAGCTTCAAGAGCTATTAGAGCTAAATAAGGTATCTCCAGGAGCAATTGATGGAATCTTTGGGCCTCAAACAGAACAAGCGGTTCGTACCTTTCAAAAAAAGAAAAAACTGACTGCTGATGGCATTGCAGGCCAGAAAACATGGGCTGCCCTGAAACGATAAAGGTTTTGCGGAAGAGAGGGGAATCGGTTAAAATAGTAACAGCAATATTTGGCATAATGGAGACAACGGAGGAAAAACCCATGAAAAAGCAATTTGCTGTGATCGGGCTTGGTCGTTTTGGAGGAAGTATATGTAAGTCCTTAGCTTCTGAGGGGATGGACGTTCTGGCTATCGATTCAGATGAAGACAAAGTAAATGAATTCGCCCCAATTGTCACACAAGCAGTAATTGCTGACAGTACGGATGAAAAAGCGTTACGAGGGCTTGGCATCCGAAATTTTGACCACGTTATCGTCGCGATTGGCGATAATATTCAGGCGAGTATTTTAACGACACTTATTTTAGATGAAATGGACATTGAACATATTACGGTAAAAGCTCAAAATAGTTATCATGAAAAAGTACTGCGCCGTATCGGAGCAGATGAAATCGTGCATCCCGAAAGAGACATTGGTGTCCGTATTGCTCACAATGTAGTATCTAAAAACGTATTGGATTATCTTGAACTCTCCGATGAATATAGTATCGTTGAACTGGCCGCAGGCCCTACCATTGATGGAGAGACCATTATTGATCTGGATCTTCGTTCAAAGTATGGCTGCAATATATTAGCTATTAAACGAAATGATGATATTCACGTTTCACCGCGGCCCGAAAAAGAAATTCAAGAAGGGGACGTTCTCATTGTCATCGGTGCCGATAAAGATATTAACCGCCTGGAAAACCATTGGATTGATGAAACGTAAAACAAAAGACATAAGTGTTTTTGGCGGTCGTATGATCCTTCCTTCCAAGATTTTTCTTGAAAGCCAGTAACTCTTACAATTAAGTCCAAAAAAAGCCGGCGTGGAGTAACATCCATGCCGGCTTTTTATCTGTTTATACTTCCATGATGATAGGAAGAATCATTGGTTTTCTTTTTGTTTTTTCATATAAATATGGAGACAGTTGATCAATAATTTCATTTTTGATCTCTGACCATTGCGTGGTTTTTCGTTTCATTACTTCATCGAGGTGTTTTGCAAGCCGTGCCTGGGCATCGTTAATCAAATCGCTTGACTCCCTCATGTAAACAAAGCCTCTGGAAATAATATCAGGACCAGCAGAAACTTTGAAGTTTTTCATGTCAATGCTTACTACCACCACTACAAGCCCTTCTTCTGATAAAATCCGGCGGTCGCGCAATACAATATTGCCAATATCTCCTATGCCGTTGCCGTCGACATAAACAGAGCCGGACGGCACTTTTCCTACCACGGATGCGCTTTTTTTCGTTAGTGCTAATACTTCGCCATTTTCCATGATAAATGAATTTTCTTCCGGGATACCGCAGTCTTTGCCGAGAATGGTGTGCATTTTTAACATGCGGTATTCCCCGTGAATAGGCATGAAGTACTTAGGTTTCATCAGCCGAAGCATTAATTTTTGTTCTTCTTGACCGCCGTGGCCGGAAGTATGGATGTTGTTAAGGGATCCATGAATTACATTGGCACCGGCTCGAAATAATTGGTTAATGATTTTATTAACGGATAATGTGTTCCCTGGTATAGGAGAACTTGAAAACACAACGGTGTCGCCGGGAATAATCTGAATCTGACGATGGGTGCCATGAGCAATTCTAGACAAGGCAGCCATCGGTTCTCCCTGGCTTCCTGTACATAAAATAGCAGCCTGGTCATCAGGAATTTTGTTTAATTGGGAAGGCTCCACAAAAGTACCTTTCGGAGCTTTAATATAGCCTAACTCTTGTCCAATGCTAATTGCAGACTCCATGCTGCGTCCAAAAACAGCTATTTTCCGGCCGTCCCGTACAGCTGCTTCTACAGCTTGCTGTAATCGGTAAATATTCGAAGCAAAAGTAGCAAAAATAAAGCGACCCTCTGCTTGGTGAAGGATAGTGTCAATACTTTTTCCGACTTTTCGTTCAGACATCGTGAAACCAGGAACTTCACTGTTTGTACTATCTGATAAAAGACATAAAACACCTTCTTCACCAATTTGTGCCATTTTTGATAAATTAGCAGGCTCTCCTACTGGAGTGAAATCAAATTTAAAATCTCCGGTATGCACAATGTTGCCTTCCGGGGTATTGACGACAACGCCAAGTGAATCCGGAATACTGTGAGTCGTCCGGAAAAAAGAAACTTTCGTTTTCTTAAATTTAATAACCTGATCTTCTTTTACCACATTCAGCTTTGCGCGCCGCAGAAGGCCATGTTCTTCAAGCTTCCCTTTTAATAATCCAATAGCAAGCTTTCCGCCGTATATCGGCACATTTACTTCGCGAAGCAGATAAGGAATGCCGCCAATGTGATCTTCATGGCCGTGAGTAATAAAAAGACCTTTAATTTTATCTTTATTTCGGACGAGGTACGTATAATCAGGGATTACGTAATCAATTCCGAGCAATTCATCTTCTGGAAACATAATTCCGGCATCAATGAGAATGATCTCATCTTGATACTGTATGGCGTACGTATTTTTACCGATTTCGCCTAAACCTCCCAGGGCGAAAACCGCAACCTGATATTTTTTAATCTGTTTCATGCTTTACAAATTCTCCACTTTAAAATCTTCGTGTTTTTCTTCGAATCTCAGGAGGTCTTCTGAAACCGGTTGAACAAATTCAATATTATAATTTTTATCCGCCAATTTATGCCGTACTTCACGTTCCGTTTCCGCTTCAATAAACATTGCATCCGTATTCTCTCGAACTGGAACTTCTTGAAAGTTTTTTTGATAAAAAACTTTGTAGATCATCGTTCTATCTCTCCTCTTTCTGTTCTTCTATACATAAAGAAACAACACCTGCAGCTTGTCCTGGGATCAGCAGGAGCAGTAACTCCATATAAACGTTCATTAATAAAAGCTCTACCATATATTATAAATCAAACATACGATATTTTCATCTCTATCATATATAAGTGAGGCATGAAGAATCTGGTTAACCCGGTTAGACTCAATTAACAAATTGTAATCGATTTATATCTTTTTTTCAATAGGGACCTGCTTATACGGGCAAATACCGGTGTTTTGGAAGCAAATTTCTGCAGCGCTTAAGCAGTTTTTTCCGCCACTTTTTTAACATGATCATTCCCCTTTCAATATCTCGGTATTATTATTTTGGCTAAATAAAGGAAATAACACCGTTGAATTTATTGGAAACAGAGAAAATGAAACAGGAAACCAGGTATGATAAAATATAGGCGTTATAATACAGAGATAGATAAAATGTTAATTGGATAGGGTGAGAAGAAATGAAAAAACCTTCGATTGTCTTTTTCGACATTGACGGTACGCTGTACACGCAGGAAATGACGCTGCCTGATTCATCTAAGGAAGCTATTAAAGCAATTAGAGACAGCGGCACGTATGTGGCTATAGCCACTGGGCGTGCACCGTTTATGTTTGAATCACTCCGGAAAGAACTTGGTATTGAAACATTTGTCAGCTTTAACGGGTCTTATGTGGTAGCGGAAGGCGAAGTCATTGAAAAAAGACCGCTTGAAACAGAAAAAATGGAAGAGCTTCAGCTTGCTGCAGGTTCGGAAAGTCATCCTATGGTATTTTTAGACCATGAACAAGCAGCTGCTAATGTAGAGAATCATGACCATATTTCAGAAAGCTTAGGGGATTTAAAAATGCCTTACCCCCCTATCAGTAAAGATTTTTATAAACAAAAAGAAATTTATCAGGCCCTTTTATTTTGTGGAAAAGAAGAAGAAGAGCTGTATAAAAACAATTATGGAACGTTTAATTTTGTAAGGTGGCACAAACGTGCGCTTGATGTGCTGCCAGCAGGAGGTTCTAAAGCAGAAGGTCTTCGTGCAATTGCTAATCATTTAGGATATACAATGGAAGACACAGCAGCTTTCGGTGACGCTTTGAATGATATTGAAATGCTGACAGAAGCGGGAATCGGTATAGCAATGGGAAATGCACTGGAAGAAGTAAAGCAGGCAGCAGACATCGTTACAGCACCTGTATACGAAAACGGAGTACAGCAGGGATTGGAACGGCTTGGTCTATTATAAAAACGCGGAAACTTTAGCATAAAATAAGCGAGCCGGGGATCGATCGTGTCCTCGCTCGCTTATTTTTATAATTTGGGCAGTTCTTTAGTGAACGCGTCGTCATAGCCTTCAATCCGGTCATAAAACATGATGCCGTTTAAGTGATCAAGCTCATGCTGGAACACAATTGCAGGAAGGCCGCGCAGCCGTAATTTTACTTTTTCATTGTCTAAGGTGAAAGCTTCCACCGTAATTCTTTTATAACGAGGGACAGTTCCAGGAACTTCCCGGTCAACTGATAAACAACCTTCACCGCCTTCTAAATACGTAGTTTCAACGGAATGGCTGACAATCTTTGGGTTGAAAAAACCATAGCTGTATAAATTATCTTTATCATCTGTCACATACATGGCAAACATTCGTTTTGTAATGCCAAGTTGAGGTGCCGCAATTCCTACCCCGGATCGAAGGTTATATTTTTCTGCGATTTCAGGGTCCTGACTGTTTTTGAGAAAATCCAGCATTTTTTCTAATGTTTCCTTATCTTCTGAACTTGGGGGAACCGCCACTTCTTCTGCTATTTCTCGTAACGCGGGATGCCCTTCACGGACGATATCCTTCATCGTAATCATTTAAATCCCTCCACAAACGCTGACACTAATCACTAATATATAGAAAAAAATGAAGCCTGTCGTATTTTCGTTAAATAAGTATATCAGAAAAAACGAATCTTCAAAAGAAAAAGAAAGGCCCGCGGGGGAGGCGGACCTTCGGAAAACTTCCTAACACTAGTCTTTGTAACCGAGTTTAGATGCTCCGACGATAATGAGAAGTATGAATAATACTACGATTAACGCGAAACCTTTTCCGCGTCCATAGCCATAGCCGTATCCACCGATCATGCCTGGGCCGACATTGGCTTGAGCGCCGCCGACCATACCAGGACCGACATTGGCTTGAGCGCCACCGACCATGCCAGGACCGTAATTATAACAATGATGTCCCCACATAGCTTTCTCCCTCCTTTAAACGTGGAATGCCTTGTATGGGGCATTTCCCTAATACCTTATGTAAAAATAAAGAAATGGGATGGGCAAAAACCCAAAAAAAGCAGATGTTATGAAGAAAAAGAAAAAAGCATACATTAACTAAGACAAATAGGAGCATGTGGTGCAGTGTATACTCCACAACTTTCTAATATTGATTTAGAAAGAATGTTGCTATATGATTGTGAGGGTAAATATTGTAAAAACAATTGTAATATGATAAATAACAGAGGCCGGCTGCAAATACGGCTCTGGTGGATGGAGAACAGGGAGGGGGTACTGCTGTGCTGGTACATAAAAAAGGAATTTGCTTCGCAGCTGCTGTATTAGGTTTAGTTGTGGTGATGAGTGCATGTGGTAAAAGTCCTGAGGAACAAGTTTATGCTCATTTAGAAGAAGCAGTTTCGCTGGAAGAAGACTTTGAGCAGCAGCAAGAACCATTAATGGAGCTGGAACAACAAGAGCAAAATTTATATGAAGAAATGCTTACTTTAGGGTCTGAAGAGCTAGAGGAAATTGAAGAGCTTGCTGATGAAGCCATCAGTTATGCAGAAGAACGAAAAGGGCTGTTAGAATATGAAAAAGAGAGTATTGAGGAAGCTTATGAAGAATATAAGCTTGGAGAAGAACAAATGGAAAATGTAGAAGGCGCAGAAGAAGAGGCAGAGGCAGTAAAGGATGCCATGAATAAACGCTATGATACGTATCAATCACTTTATGAAAGTTATGAAAAAGCTATAAGTGATGATATTGTCTTATATGAGGCGTTCACAAAGGAAGACTTAACAATAGAAGAATTGCAGTCCCATATAGATGATGTAAATGAAACGTATAAAAAAGTTGTAGACAACAGGGATCTATTTAATGAATATACAGATGATTACAATGAAGCAAAACAAGCATTTTATGAAGCGTCCAGCCTGGAAATAACTGCTGAGAATGAAGGGGAAGAAGAGACTTCAGATAATGAAGAAGAAACAGAAGAATAGTGAATCGTTCGAAGCTGGAGCAGTCCCAGAATGGAAACGGGACCGCTCTTTTTTTGTTTTGGAACGGGGTACCGAAATTTTATGAATTAATACATAAACCTAAGAAAATGGGCCATTTTAAGAAATTCATATGGTTGAGCTCTGTTATAGAAGAAAATTATTTTGAATGCGCTTACAATCGTAAAACCTGTTTATAGCAAATTATTAAATGATATATAACAGTATTGGAAATGCAGAAATTATTAAGTAACACGAAAAGTCTAAAAAACGTTTGAGCAAAAAGGATTGACGAATCTTTTTCATTTAGTATATTCTTATCAGTGGGCAGGGTTGTTTCATTTTTTTATAAAAATAAGTGAAACAGCCAAAAAGATTTGCACAAAAACAGACATATGATTATGCATAAGTGGTCACGGGTAATATGAAAATAGTGGATTGTTAAAGTATTAAATACTGATGTTTCTAGCACTATCTGGTTACCCTAAGGTTTGTAAGAAATGGCCGGGCAATGGGTTCATTGTTTAGCTCATTTGTGATGGTAAGAGACCGGGATGTTTGAAGATGTCTACTTTTTATCGTCTGGTTCTCTTTCATAATAAGAAATAGTACAAGCCAGCATATTTAACCACGTAAAGAAAGGAAGAGGTGAACATTTGTGGCTACCAAAACATTGGAGCAAGTTGAAGGTCACTTTGAAATGTTTCAGATTTTGAATGAAGAAGGGGAAGTCGTTAATCAAGACGCCCTTCCTGATCTATCGGATGATGATTTACAAGAGCTTATGGAGCGCATGGTTTACACCCGTATTTGGGACCAGCGTGCAATTTCCTTGAACCGCCAGGGCCGTTTAGGTTTCTACGCTCCAGTAGCGGGACAGGAAGCATCGATGCTGGGTTCTCAGTTCGCTTTGGAAAAAGAAGACTGGATTTTACCTGGTTACCGTGATGTCCCTCAAATCGTTTGGCACGGTCTTCCGCTGTATCAAGCATTTTTGTATTCCCGCGGTCATTTTCACGGCGGCCAAATTCCTGAAGAAGTAAACGTATTGATGCCTCAAATTATTATCGGGGCCCAAATCGTACAAACTGCTGGTGTTGCACTAGGCTTGAAACGAAAAGGCAAAGATAATGTAGCTATAACTTATACCGGTGACGGCGGTGCTTCCCAAGGGGACTTCTACGAAGGAATGAATTTTGCCGGAGCATACAACGCACCAGCAATTTTTGTGGTACAAAACAACCAGTTTGCGATTTCTGTTCCAGTAGAACAGCAGTCCGCTGCCAAAACAATTGCACAAAAAGCAGTAGCTGCCGGTATTAACGGCTTGCAAGTAGATGGTATGGATGTGCTTGCTGTGTACGCTGCAACCAAAGAAGCACGTGAAAATGCAGTAAACGGCAACGGTCCGACATTACTTGAAACGATGTGCTACCGCTACGGTCCGCACACTATGGCAGGTGATGATCCTACACGTTACCGTACATCTGATCTTGATGATGAATGGGAGAAAAAAGATCCATTAGTGCGATTCCGTAAATATCTCGAGAGCAAAGATCTCTGGTCTGAAGAAAAAGAAAATGAGATTGTGGATAAAACAAAAGACGACATTAAAGCTGCGATTAAGAAAGCAGACGATACACCGAAGCAGAAAGTGTCCGACTTGATTGAAATTATGCATGAAAAGCTGCCAGCTAATTTGCAGCAGCAGCTTGAAGAATATAGAGAGAAGGAGTCGAAGTAAGCTATGGCGCAAATGACAATGATTCAAGCAATAACGGATGCGATGCGTACGGAGCTGAAAAACGACGAGAATGTTCTTGTTTTCGGTGAAGACGTTGGGCTAAATGGTGGAGTATTTAGAGCAACTGATGGCCTGCAGGACGAATTTGGGGAAGAGCGTGTGTTTGATACACCGCTTGCTGAATCTGGTATTACCGGTTTATCCATTGGTCTTGGATTAACAGGTTTCCGTCCGGTCATGGAAATTCAATTTTTCGGTTTCGTTTTCGAAACAATGGACGGAGTAGCTGGGCAAGCTGCGCGTATGCGTTACCGGTCCGGTGGAAATTATCATTCACCAATCACTATTCGTTCTCCATTTGGAGGCGGGGTTAAAACTCCGGAACTTCATGCGGACAACTTGGAAGGATTAATGGCACAATCTCCTGGATTAAAAGTAGTTATTCCTTCCACTCCGTATGATGCGAAGGGACTTTTGATTTCATCTATCCGTGACAACGATCCAGTTGTATTCCTTGAGCATATGAAACTGTATCGTTCCTTCCGTGAAGAAGTGCCGGAAGAAGAATACACTATTGAAATTGGCAAAGCGGATGTGAAACGAGAAGGAAAAGATATTACAATTGTTACTTATGGTGCCATGGTGCACACTTCCTTAAAAGCTGCAGAAGAACTTGCAGAAGAAGGAATTGAAGCCGAAGTTATTGACCTTCGTACAGTAAGTCCGCTTGATATGGACACGGTGATTGAATCAGTGAAAAAGACCAATCGTGCTATTGTTGTACAGGAAGCACAAAAGCAAGCTGGTGTCGGAGCAAATGTTGTAGCTGATATTAATGACCATGCCATCTTGCACCTAGAAGCTCCAGTTCTTCGTGTAACTGCACCGGATACTGTGTATCCATTTGCAGCTGCAGAAGATGTATGGCTTCCAGATCATAAAGACGTGGTAGAACGAGCAAAAACAGTAATTAATTTCTAAGGATCATTTAAATAGAATCAGGCTGGAAAAGAATGCAAGGAACGTTTTCTTTTTCAGTCTCTTAGTATGTCCGGTAGAAAATGTGGAACAAGATTGAGATAACTGAAGGAGGCAAATGAAGTGGCTTTCGAATTCAAACTTCCAGATATTGGTGAAGGTATTCATGAAGGTGAGATTGTTAAATGGTTTGTTAAGCCTGGGGATACTATTAAAGAAGATGATACACTTTGTGAAGTACAAAACGATAAAGCAGTAGTAGAAATTCCTTCTCCAGTAGAAGGAACTGTAAAAGACGTAAAAGTAGACGAAGGAACGACAGCGGTTGTAGGCGATGTTATTTTAACCATCGACGACGGAAGCGAAGATACTCCGGAAGAAGAAAGCGGAGACGATTCTGGTAAAGAAGAAAAGCAAGAAGAAAAACAAGAAACTTCTGAGAAGAAAGAAGAGAAAAAAGAGGAAGCTCCTGCAGCTGTCGATGAAGCTGAAGACGACGGCAAGCGTGTGATTGCCATGCCTTCTGTGCGCAAATACGCTCGTGAAAAAGGCGTAGCTATTCAAAAAGTGCAAGGAAGCGGCAAAAACGGCCGTGTTTTAAAAGAAGACGTGGACGCTTATCTTGAAGGCGGACAAGAAGCTGCAGAAGATACAGGTGCTAAAGAAGAAGCTCCAGCAGAAACAACGGCACCAGCTGCGGCTCAAAATACAGGTGCTCTTGAAGAGCGCGTTCCAATGAAAGGAATTCGCAAAGCTATTGCAAAAGCAATGGTGAACTCCAAACAGACAGCACCTCATGTGACGCACATGGATGAAGTAGATGTAGCGAATCTTGTTGCTAATCGTAAGAAGTTTAAGCCAGTAGCAGCAGAAAAAGATATCAAACTCACGTATTTGCCATATGTTGTTAAAGCATTAACTTCGGCACTTCGTGAATTCCCGGCATTAAATGCATCTATTGATGACGAAAATGAAGAAATTGTGTACAAAAAGTATTATAATGTAGGTATCGCTGCTGATACAGAACAAGGACTTGTTGTACCAGTAGTGAAAGATGCCGACCGTAAATCCATCTTTATGCTTGCAGATGAAATTAATCAGCTTGCAGGCAAAGCCCGTGACGGCAAACTTTCTTCGGAAGAAATGAAAGGCGGATCCTGCACTATTTCAAACGTAGGCTCTGCTCAAGGCCAATGGTTCACACCAGTTATCAATCACCCGGAAGTTGCTATTTTGGGTATTGGAAGAATTGAAGAAAAAGCAGTCGTTCGTGATGGAGAAGTTGTCATCGCACCTATGCTTGCATTATCCTTAAGTTATGACCACCGTCTTATCGATGGAGTCACAGCTCAAAATGCGTTAAACCATGTAAAACGCTTATTAAACGATCCAGAATTATTAGTAATGGAGGGGTAAAAATGGTTGTAGGAGATTTCGCAGAAGAAGTAGATACGCTGATTATAGGTTCCGGACCAGGGGGCTATGTTGCAGCTATCCGTGCTGCGCAGCTAGGCCAAAAGGTAACGATTGTGGAAAAAGGCGATGTAGGCGGTGTATGCTTGAACGTAGGCTGCATTCCTTCTAAAGCTCTAATTCAAGCAGGTCACCGCTATCATGAAGCAAAATCCGGCGGAGATGAAATGGGTATTACTGCAGAGAAAGTAAACGTTGATTTTTCTAAAGTACAGGAATGGAAAGCCGGCGTCGTGAAAAAATTGACTGGTGGTGTTCAAGGGCTTCTTAAAGGAAACAACGTGAACATCGTCCAAGGTGAAGCTTATTTTTCCGATGAAAACTCTGTAAAAGTCTCAATGGATGAATACAATTCGCAAACGTACAAATTTAAAAATTGTATTGTTGCTACCGGCTCTCGTCCAATCGAGCTTCCAAATTTTAAATACAGCAAACGCGTCATCAACTCCACTGGCGCGCTTAGTCTTGACGAAATTCCAGAGAAGCTCGTTGTTATTGGCGGCGGCTATATTGGTATTGAGCTTGCAGGCGCTTATTCCAACCTCGGTTCTGAGGTGACTGTGCTGGAAGGTGAGAAACGTATCCTCGGTGGATTTGAAAAACAAATGGCACAGCTTGTTCAGCGTCGTTTGAAGAAAAATGGCGTGAAGTTCGAAACACAAGCATTTGCACAATCGGTAGAAGAAACGGACAATGGTGTGACAATCAAAGCAGAAGTCAAAGGAAAAGAAAAGTCCTATGACGCAGACTATGTACTTGTTTCAGTTGGCCGTAAACCAAATACAGATGAGCTAGGTCTCGAGCAAATCGGTGTAGAACTTGATGAGAAAGGCTTCATCAAAGTAGACAAACAGTGCAGAACAAGCAACAAGAGCATTTATGCAATTGGAGACATTATTGAAGGCCCTCAGCTTGCGCATAAAGCTTCTTATGAAGGAAAAATTGCTGCTGAAGCTATTTCTGGCGAAGCTTCTGAAATTGACTACTTGGGTATCCCAATGGTGGTATTCGCTGAACCAGAACTCGCAAGTGTAGGTTATACAGAAAGTGAAGCCAAAGAAGCCGGCTATGATGCTGTTGGTGCGAAATTCCCGTTCCAGGCTAACGGAAGAGCACTTTCTCTTAACGATTCTGAAGGGTTTATGAAGCTGGTTACCCGAAAAGAAGACGGTCTTGTAATCGGCGCCCAAATCGCTGGACCAAACGCTTCTGATATGATTGCAGAAGCCGGCCTTGCGATTGAAGCAGGAATGACAGCAGAAGACCTCGCTATGACCATTCACGCTCACCCGACATTAGGGGAGATCACAATGGAAACTGCTGAAGTGGCGCTTGGCACACCTATTCATATTACAAAATAAAGAGACGGATTATACAGGAAAGTGTCCTCCAATAAAGGAGGGCATTTTTTTGTGGGGAAAAGAGGCTGTTATAGCGCGTAGAGTTAAATATAGAGGTACAAGTGGCTGGTGGTGTTGTTTTTATGGCAGTTTCTTACAATACTAGCCGGATGAAGCAATCTACTAGCCAATTGAAGCAATTTATTTTCCAAAAAGCCGATTTTATTATCCAAAAAAAGCAAAATATTATCCATATCAAAATTTCATCAGGGTCTGGCCACAAAAACACTGAAATAGACAAAAATCCCTCTATGCTTATATTTCAAACATAGAGGGGTACACATTTTTCTATCTGTTTTTAGGAGCTTTCACTTGTTTTTTCAATTCTTCTTTTTCTTTCTTCAAGCGTTCTTTTTCTTCTCGAAGCCGGTTTCGTTCTGCTTGAATAGCCGCTTTATCTGTCTGCAGGATATTCCGTTCGCTTTTGAGTGCTTTGAATATGGAAACTACCATTAACAGCATGACGAATGTAAATGGCAGCGCCGCTATAATCATAGCCATTTCCAGGCCTGCGAGACCGCCGAAATACAGTAGAACTGCTGCTGCAGAAGACTGAATAGCGCCCCAAACCATTTTAACAGAGGTAGGAGGATTTAAGCTTCCATTTGTCGTTTGCATCCCCAGAACAAACGTTGCTGAGTCTGCGGAAGTAACAAAGAAAGAAATAATAAGCAAAATCGCGATCGTGATCATAATAGACGCTAATGGGAAGTTTTCAAGCAGGGAGAATAAAGCAATTTCTTCGCCTTGCTCACTCATTATGTTATATAGCTGTCCGTTCATTGCGTCATCTAGAGAGATACCAGTTGCTCCAAATACTGAAAACCACATAGCACCGAATATAGTTGGAACAGCAAGTACTCCAAGTACAAACTCACGAATAGTCCGTCCACGGGAAACCCTTGCAATAAACGTTCCTACAAATGGAGACCATGCAATCCACCATGCCCAATAGAAGATCGTCCAGCTTTCAAGCCACTCTCTATCACCTGTGAAGGTGGCTGTGCTGAAACTCATGCTAGGAAGATTTTGAAGATAACTTCCGAGTGTTGTGGTAAATACATCAAAAATGAATACCGTAGGTCCTACTGCTAGTAAAAATAACATAAGACCGACAGCCAGCACGATATTGGTCATACTTAAAATTCGAATCCCGCGATTTAAGCCCGTACCTGCAGATATAAGGTAAAGCACAGTAATAATACCAATAACAATTACTTGCGTCCCAATGTTATTTGTAATAAAACCGAACGAGTGACTAAGCCCGCCAGTAACCTGGGCAGCCCCGAAACCTAATGATGTTGCTACACCAAAAATGGTTGCAAAAACAACTAATACGTTAATTAATGTACCAACAGGTCCGTCCACTTTATCTCCAAAAATAGGCCGGAGTGCAGCACTTACAACGCCTGGTGCATCATGACGAAACTTAAAATATGCAAGGGCTAGTGCAACGATAGCATAAATAGCCCATGGATGAATGCCCCAGTGGAAAAAGGAATAACGTAGAGCAGCCGCTGCTGCTGCTCCGCTTTCCGGCTCGCCAGCTGGAGGGCCATAATAGTGATAAAGAGGCTCTGCAACGCCCCAAAATACAAGACCGATCCCCATACCAGCAGTGAAGAGAAAAGCGAACCACGTAAAGTAATTATACTCTGGTTTTTCATCAGGTTTACCCAATTTAATTCTTCCATATGGACTGAAAATAAGGTAGATAGCAAAAATCACAAAGGTTGTTGCCGATAGCAAATAAAACCAACCGAGTTTTTCAGAAATAAAAGCCTGAATATTTCCTAATATGTTTTCTACGTTATCTGGTGCAATCACGCCCCAGATGATGAACAATAAAGCAATAATAAAGGAAATGTAAAAAACAGGTGTTAACTTCCTCATCTTAGGCAAAACCACCTTTCCTAGGAATTTTAAATGCATTACGTTTCTCAATAGTTAGTAATTGCTATGTGTACTAAATAGACCAAACCTGATTTCTCTTCACAAGACAATTATACTTTATTATTTGTGAAAGCATATTGTCTAATACCTGAAAAATCCACAAAGGAAATTATAACATGTACAAAAAAGGGGTCAACAGATAACACCTAACAACCTTATATACCCATCAAACGGCACAACTAATCAAAAAATAGCGAAAATTGACTAAGTTTATTGTGGAAAAATATAAGTCCAAAGAATTATAAATATAATTATATTTTTTTGATTTTTTTAACCCGTTTTTTCACATTTTTGATATGATAGAAAAAGATAACAGGAGGGGGGAAGAACGGTTGAAAACACTATTACCGCTGGGGGCATTTTTTTTGTTTTTAGCTGCTTGCAGTGCCAATTCTGAGGGCACTGCTTCAGAGACTGAGGAGCCAGAACAAATAGAGGAACAGACAGACAATCAGTCAGAGGAAGAAAATGAATTATCTGATGTGGACGAAAATAAAGAAAAAGCAGCAGAAGAAGAAAATGACGAAGATAAAGAAGAAACATACAGTCCTAAGTATGAAATTCGAAAAAGTGATTGGTCTTTGCAGCACGTAGAAGAATCAAATGAGCGCAATGTGCTTATTACGATTGATGATGCACCAGATTCTCACAGCTTGGAAATGGCTGAATTTTTAGCCGAAGAAAAGGTGCCAGCTATCTTTTTTGTTAATGGACATTTCATAAATGACGAAAAGGGACAGGAGAATTTAAAAGCCATTTATGACTTAGGTTTTGAAATTGGAAACCATACAATGAATCATGTTTCTTTAAATGAAATTTCTAAGGAAGAAACAATGCAGGAGATTGTGGATTTAAATGATTTAATAGAAGAAATAACGGGAGAAAGACCGGTCTTTTTTAGAGCGCCGTTTGGAATAAATACAGATAATTCAAAAGCTATCTTAAAAGAAGAAGATATGACGTGGATGAATTGGACGTACGGATATGATTGGGAAGAAGAATATATGGAATCAGACGCCCTCGCAGAAATAATGGTTAATACAGAACTTCTTACAAACGGGGCTAACCTGCTCATGCATGATAGAGAATGGACGAAAGAAGCACTTCCCAAGATGATTGAACATTTTCGTGAAGAAGGGTACGGATTTATTCACCCCGATGAAATTGTACGTTAATGGAAAGGTGAAGTAAGGGGGGAGTGACATGAATAAGTCAGAATTACTGGACGAAATGAGAATGGAGGTCGGTCTTGCTCAGGACTATGCTGCTACCCTGCACGAGTTTTATATCAAGGTGTTAAAAACTTTTGAACAGAAATGGAATTTCTGTGAAGTGACAGCTATTTATGAAAATAATTGGGACCACTTTCATGTCATTACGCTTCGCGAAAAGGCAAAGGGACTAAAAGTTCCTATAAAAGACAGCCCGGTGTCACATTGCGCGATTCACGGAAAGACTTCGTCGTATTTTACAATAGACAGCACTTATTTATTTGTTCCTTTTTACACAAATGCCATTCTAAAAGGCATTCTAGTTTTGAAAATACGACCAGAACGCTATATTATACAAGAAGAAGACGTCACTTTTTTAAATGAAGTAAGCCGTTTTTTAGGAGCGGCTTCATCAGACTTCTTACAATAAAAATATGGAACATTAAGCTGACTTGCAGCTGTGAGTCAGTTTTTTTTATTGTTTAGGAAATTATTTTTTTACAAGTGTGGATTATCCGCGTCTAGCTTCAGCGCCCAGCCTCTCGGGGTTAAATAACCTCCAGTCATGAAAGGCAAAGAGCGCCTTTAGTGACTGGAGAACATTTACCTGTCGAGGCTGAACAGGGCGCTTGCGCTTTTGTTCTAATGCTGTAAATCTTAATAAATGCGCTTTAATAAATAAAATAAAGTCGCAAGTCTCATTTATCTGGGCGATATTTTTAAATGTGTTATACAATTTAGGGTTGACTTTTTAATTATGACATCATAATATAAAATTACAGTAAACGATAAAACGCTTTCAAAGGAGAGGATTCCAGTGGGAATTATCGTATGCCAAAGCTGTGATCGCACGATCGAACATTTTGATGGAGAAAAAGTGGCAACCTTATATTCTACGAGCTGTAAGAAATGCGGTAAGTCCAAAAAATAAATATCAGACGAGAGCATCCCCTGCTTTTTTCCGGCACAGGGGATGTTTTTTGTGTTTAAACATCAAAAGACAATGCTTGACGAAAATATCCTTTTTCTAATAATCAGCAGGGAAATACTCTTAGATAAAGAAGTCATGATTGAGAGAAAAATAAAACAATGGAGGAGAAACTATGGAATGGAAAACAAGAGTCACCGAGCGCTTACATATTACATACCCAATTATTCAAGGAGGTCTTGCTTATTTAGCGTATTCCGATCTTTCCGCAGCCGTTTCTAACGCAGGAGGCTTAGGACAAATTACAGCGATGTCCTTGCCAGACGCTGAGGCTCTAAAACAAGAAATTCGTAAGGTGAAAGAAAAAACAGATAAGCCCTTTGGCGTAAATTTTGCTATCGGTCAATATAGAAGGCCTTTCGAACACATGGTAGAAGCTTCGCTTGAAGAAGGAGTAGAAGTCATTTCAATGACTGGAGGAAATCCGTCTCCCATTTTTGACTTATTAAAAGGAACCGATGTAAAAAAGCTTGTTTTGGTTGCAGCACGGCGTCAAGCAGAAAAAGCGGAAGAACTTGGTGCGGATGCGGTGATGGTTGTCGGTCAGGAAGGCGGTGGTCATGTTGGAAAACAGGATACAGGCACGATGGTGCTGATTCCGCAGGTAGTTGATAGAGTGTCTATTCCGGTTATTGCTTCAGGTGGAATTGGAGACGGACGCGGAATGATGGCCGCTCTTGCCCTGGGAGCTGAAGGAATAGAAATGGGAACGCGGTTTATTGCCACCAAAGAGTGTGTTCATGCTCATGAACACTATAAGGAAGCATTGATGAAAGGGACCGAAAATGATACGGTAATCATCAAACGTTCCATTGGGGCACCAGGACGTGCGTTAAAAAATGAATGGACGGAAAAAATATTAGAAGTGGAACACCAAACCCCAGAATATGAAAAATTAAAAGATTATATCAGCGGAGAAGCAAATCGTTCTTACATTTATCATGGGAATGATCAAAAAGGATTTGGCTGGGCAGGTCAAGTGATAGGAAGAATTAATGACTGTCCAAGCGTACAAGAGCTGTTTGATCGAATGAAAAATGAAGCTAATGACGTACGAACCCGCTGGTGCTGACAGGAGGGATTCACCTTGGAAGAACAACTGCATATGCCCATTTCCATGGATTGGAGCAAAGAAGAAGTAATTGACGCTGTGAATTTCTATCAAACAATTGAAAGAGCTCATCATAAAGCAGTACCTCGAGAAGATGTACTCGCTCTATATAATCGATTTAAACAAATCGCCCCTTCAAAAAGCGAAGAAAAACAATTATTCCGCCAGTTTGACGAAAGAGCTGGCGTGTCCTGCTGGAAAACTGTCCAAAAAGCAAAAGCAGCAGAGGCCGGTGAAAAAATTAAAATGTAATAAAAACGAGGGTTGTCTCGGAAATAAGGGACAGCCCATTTACCATTTTAAAGCGTTTGCGGAATGAGAATAAGGGGATATGAAGCCCGGACCAGCAGAAAGAAAAGCGAAATGGTAATCAAGGAAAGGGCTTGAAGACCGAAGTTGGAGAAAGCGAGTTAAAACAGAAACCAAAGATGTGTTTTGAAGAACGAAGTCGGAGGAAGTAAATAAATGCGGTAATCAATCAAGGAACTTAAAATATCACTCACTTGTATTTCGGCATCTCCTGTTCAATTACAGAGTTCACATCAAGCCCGCTGCCAATTTCACATTAAGCGCAATGGCGCCACCTTCCGTGATTCATTTTCACGACCGGATGGTTAGCAGACTCCTTTTTGTTTAGGTTGATGTAAATAACACCAGCTAATTGGCAGTCTGACTATACATTCAACAATAAAAGATGTCCGGCAGCATTTGAGCTTACAGGACACCCTCTATAGAAATATTACTAGATTAGATGACAGAACGCTTTAGGAAGTTTGATTGATGGACAGCTCGTAAAAAGGAACAAGAGTTTCAAACGTTTGTTTTGCTTCCTGTAAAAATGCTTCTCCATCTTTTAAGAGGGGATCATCTTTTTTAATATGTTTACCAATGAGAAACTCGCCCTTTTTCACATCACGAAATCTTGTTAATGATTCCGTGAGTTTGTCTTCAGCGATTTCATTAATTGAAAACGCATCTTTTTTTGTATGATCAAGGGAAATAACATAATCATCTGGAAGACTTAGAATATCTTCTTTGTTTTCTAAAAATGACTTTGCTACTTCTTGTTTGTCAGGCATTTCATAAATATAAGCAAGCCACAAAAATACGTGGTCGTCAAACAAGCCGACTTGAAAATGTGGATGTTTTTTATAGCCGCGTTTATTATCTGCTATTCCAAGCCACGTGTCTGTAGGCGGATTTTTTGTTCGCCTCGCGTGTTTAGCAATATGCAAGTACATTTCTTTACCTAACATCATCGAAAGTTCATCTGTTAAAAAGTCGCCAATTTCTTTAAATTTTGGCTGTATACGTTCTTGAATGGCCTCCATTCTTTCATCGAGGCCATCAATATGAAAAGTGTCAAAATCAGAGGATTGAAACCCTTGAAAAGACATATTGTTCTCTCCTTTCAGGTAATGGTTGTTTGTTTCTTCGTACAAGCACCCTTTTCTAATACTTATCATATCCTTCCATGAAAAAGAAAATCAAATACCATGCTTTTAATCATTAAAAACAGTTCTTTCAGCTAAAAACTATTTTCAGCCTTACCGGCCCATTTTCTTTTCAAGAAAGTATCGTTTGAAATTTCAAAATCATATGGTATAATATCAGAAACATAAATATCAGAATATTTAGTCAAACTACTTTATCGACTGTCAGCCTGTCTAGTGTACATCGAAATCATAAAGGGGTGTGGGTGGCCATGGAACAAGTGATTCAAACATTCAAAAGAAAAGATGCAGAAGAGAGAATCCCTGTATTACGCATCGAGATTGACTATGAGCTTGTCAGTTTGCATGATGCCATGTTGGCCGAGGACCTGGTTGCTATGAATGAATGTAAGGCTCGGCTGGAAGAATTAAGACAGGAATTAATTTGTCTAGAAGCTTAAATGAGGATGTTAAAACATTATTTATAATAGAAGGTTGGGCAGAAAACTTTGCCCAGCCTTTTTTTGCGGCAAAATGCCGGCTGGCTGTTTGTTCATTCAATGGAATGTGTATTAATTTCCCTCTGCCTGTGTGATAATGGAAGAATAGATAGTTACAGGAGTGGTTGGGATGAATGAAAACTGGATGGAAATAAAAAACACTGCTTTAAAATGGATGGAAGACGCAGGGAAGATGTTGAAAGAATCTTTACAGGATTCCATGCATGATTCACTTTATGTAAATACCAAATCAAGCCCTAATGATCTTGTGACGGAAATGGATTACAAAGTAGAAAGATTTTTAACCGAGCAAATAAATAATACATTTCCAGAGCACAAAGTATTAGGTGAAGAAGAAGCCGGGGCTGATATTCAATCTACAGATGGTGTGCTATGGATTATCGATCCGATTGATGGCACCACTAATTTTGTTCACCAAAAATACAATTTTGCAATTTCTGTGGCGGTTGCTAAAGATGGCGTTGGACAAGTTGGCATTATTTATAATGTAATGCAGGATGAATGGTTTACAGCTGTAGCAGGAGAGGGAGCGTATTTGAATGACCGCAGACTAGCCCGTGTTACAGAAGTTGACCTTCCTGAAGCTGTTATTGGATTAAACGGGCGGTGGCTTGCACGAGAGAAAAGAAGCGGTGAGCAATCTCTGCATACGATGGTTCGTAAATCAAGAAGTGTACGCTCTTATGGATCTGCAGCCATTGAACTGGCCTATGTAGCCTGCGGCCGCCTTGACAGCTATATAAGCTTTCGTCTTTCTCCGTGGGATTATGCTGCCGGGTTGGTGCTGTTAAATGAAGTCGGTGTTATTACGACTGATTTTCAAAAACAAGAACCATCTCTTTTAGAAAAAAGTAAAATTTTAGCCGCTCGTCCTGGCCTTCACGCCCAGCTCCTTCACTATGTACACAATCATGAAGGCTTTGATTATTAATTAAAAAAACACGTGCATGCTGCGCACGTGTTTTTTCAGCTTTCTGTCTCGGTTCTTGTTCGAAGTTTTCTTGACATTGTAAACGAAAAAAATAATCCAACTATACAGAAAGCAGCCAGAAGGATAGACCTTTCTGCTACCGCCACACCAATTGAAGCAATACAGAGCACTGCAAAAACAGCTAAGAACAAAAAACATAATTTTTCCCAGTTCATTGTTTCACCTTCCATTAACTTGTCCATTAATAATTAGTGTACAACGAATGTTTGTAAAAGAAAAGCAGAGACTGTTGTGTGTTGATGCAAGAAGTGTGATATAATAGTTAGGTTGAAGAAGTGCAGCGTATAGGATAGGAGCGATATAAAGATAATGAAATTACGTAATGACTTAAGAAACATCGCAATTATAGCCCACGTTGACCACGGGAAAACCACTCTGGTTGATGAGCTTTTAAAGCAGTCTGGGACTTTTCGCGATAATGAACAAGTTGACGAACGGGCCATGGACAATAACGATATTGAAAGAGAACGAGGCATTACTATTTTAGCGAAAAATACGGCCGTGCGTTACGGTGATACACGTATCAATATTATGGATACACCAGGACATGCGGACTTTGGCGGGGAAGTGGAGCGCATTTTAAAAATGGTAGACGGCGTTCTTCTTGTCGTTGATGCTTATGAAGGCTGTATGCCGCAAACTCGTTTTGTGTTGAAAAAGGCATTAGAACAAAAATTGACACCGCTTGTTGTACTGAATAAAATTGATCGTGACATGGCACGTCCGGCTGAAGTCGTTGATGAAGTTCTCGATTTATTTATTGAACTTGGAGCTGATGAAGATCAGCTTGACTTCCCGGTTGTGTACGCTTCAGCAATTAACGGCACCGCAAGTAAAGATCCTGAAAAACAAGATGACAATATGGAAGTTCTCTTTGATATGATCGTAAACAATGTACCCGCGCCTATTGATAATAGTGAGGACCCTTTTCAGTTTCAGGTTACGATGCTTGATTATAATGATTACCTTGGAAGAATTGGAGTTGGACGTGTCTTCCGCGGCACGATCAGCACGGGGGACCAGGCAGCATTAATCAAAAGAGACGGCTCGGTGAAGAATTTCCGCGTAACAAAGCTGTTTGGATTCATGGGGCTTAAACGCATTGAAATTGACAGTGCGCAGGCCGGCGATTTAATTGCTATAGCTGGTGTGGAAGATATTAACGTAGGAGAAACAATTTGCCCGGCCGACCATCATGATCCGCTGCCGGCCCTTCGTATTGATGAACCTACTCTGCAAATGACTTTTCTTGTAAACAACAGCCCTTTTGCCGGCCGTGAAGGAGATTATGTGACAAGCAGAAAACTAGAAGAACGCCTGATGACGCAATTAGAAACAGATGTTAGTCTGCGGGTAGAGCATACAGACTCCCCTGATGTCTGGACAGTTTCCGGCCGCGGTGAATTGCATTTGTCTATTCTTATTGAAAACATGCGCCGAGAAGGGTATGAACTTCAAGTATCAAAGCCTGAAGTCATTGTAAAAGAAATAGACGGTGTATTGTCAGAACCGGTAGAACGCGCACAGGTGGACGTTCCAGAAGAGTATACAGGAAACATTATGGAGTCTCTTGGAGAGCGCAAAGGTGAAATGCTTGATATGGTCAATAAAGGAGACGGACAGGTTCGAATGGATTTCCTCGTTCCTTCACGAGGCTTGATTGGATATACGACAGAATTCATGGCACAAACAAAGGGTTATGGTATTTTGAACCATTCGTTTGATGGGTATCAGCCTGTGCATACCGGACAAGTCGGCGGCCGCCGTCAAGGTGTGCTTGTATCGATGGAAAATGGAAAGGCAACGCCATATGGTATGATGCAGGTAGAGGACCGCGGAACGTTATTTGTAGAACCCGGAACGGAAATTTATGGTGGCATGATTGTTGGAGAGCATACGCGCGACAACGATTTAACGGTTAATATTACGAAAGCTAAACAGCAAACCAACATTCGTTCAGCCACAAAAGAATCGACTGTCACCATGAAGCGTCCACGCCTGTTAACACTCGAAGAAGCACTAGAGTTTTTAAATGATGATGAATATTGTGAAGTAACACCGGAGTCCATTCGTCTGCGTAAAAAAATTCTTGATAAAAGTATGAGAGAACGGGAAGAAAAGCGTAATAAACTGGCGAAGAAAAATGCAGATACCTCTGCGACATCATAAAGTCGGCAGAGCAGCACAGAGGTGACAGTGATGTATACAGCAGCTGCTAATATGAATGATATTGAAGTGACAAAAGAACAGCTAAGCTGGACAGCAGGATTACTAAATGTACATGAGCAGCCAGTACTCGGTTTCTGGTTGTTGTACGCTGCTGTCGTGATGATGTGTATTGTCGTATTTAATCTGGGTTTTGCTAGAAAGTTGCCTGTATTAAAAAATGTCATTGTTTATGCGGCATTATTTGTCGGCGCTTTACCGTTGACAATTTTTGCTATTGGAATGGCCGTAGTAGAATCGCTTATCGCTGCAGCCATTGTACTAGGCATTTATAAAATCCGCCTAAACAGACATAAAAAAGAACAGGAAAGCCAGGAAAGTGCGACCTGATTTTTCAAATAGATGAGGACACAGGTTTTGCTATTTCCAGAAATACAGAGCTGTTTGGAGAACGTGAGGACAGAGGAATCTTATTTGTTCTAAAATTACTTCATTTTAACTCTTTTTCAAGGAGATAACGGAATGACGGTCCAACACTACGATTTCGTTATTTTTAATAGAAATAAAGGAACGAGTGCCCGTTTCATCTCCTTATCAAAGCCGGTCCCTGAAATTGGGGACCAGCTTCTTTTTTTATGTTAAAAAGGGGTTGAAGTTTTTTAAATAAAATGTGTTGAATTTTCTGAAAAGGTAAGATATAGTAATAAATAATAACTGCTGTTCAGTCATACAAACCAACAGCAGTTCATTTTTTTATAACATACTGACCGGTTAGTATTCATAAGAATGGGGGAAGTAAATTGAATTTTACTTATACGGAAAAAGTCGAACAATGGCGTGAAAGACTGCTTCAATTCATGGAAGAAGTTGTTTATCCAAATGAAAAAACGTATAAAGAACAACTTAGAGCTCAGTCGGATGGGTTTGCAGGAATCCCGTCCATTATGGAAGAAATGAAAGAGAAAGCCAAAGAAGCAGGCCTTTGGAACCTGTTTTTACCTGAAAGTGAATTCGGAAGCGGCCTGACAAATCTGGAATATGCCCCGCTTTGTGAAATCATGGGACGTTCCTCCATTGGACCGGAAGTTTTTAATTGTGCCGCACCAGATACCGGCAATATGGAAGTGCTGGTAAGGTACGGTAATAAAGAGCAGCAGGACAAATGGCTGAAACCTCTGCTGGAAGGAAAAATAAGATCAGCATTTTGTATGACTGAACCGCATGTGGCTTCTTCAGATGCCACCAATATCGAAGCTGATATTAAAAAAGAAGGTAACGAATATGTCATAAATGGCCGTAAATGGTGGTCTTCTGGTGCAGGTGATCCCCGTTGTGAAATATTAATTTTTATGGGGAAAACGGATGTAAATACCGAAAGACATAGACAGCAGTCAATGATTTTAGTTCCATTGAATACTCCAGGTGTACAAGTAGAAAGGTTGCTGCCTGTTTTTGGATACGATGACGCCCCTCACGGTCATGCCGAAATTATTTTTAATAATGTGAGAGTGCCGGCAGAAAACATTCTTGTTGGGGAAGGAAAAGGTTTTGCGATTGCGCAGGGACGGCTCGGGCCTGGCAGGATTCACCATTGCATGCGTACGATTGGGGCAGCAGAAAGAGCCCTTGAAATTCTCTGCAAAAGAGTAGAAGAGCGCAAAACTTTTGGGAAGCAGCTTTCAGAGCAGGGAGTGATTCGTGAATGGATTGCAGATTCCCGCATTGAAATTGAACAGGCAAGACTGCTCGTATTAAAGGCTGCAGATATGATGGATAAAGTCGGAAATAAAGAAGCAAGAAAAGAAATCGCCATGATTAAAGTCGTTGCACCAAATATGGCTTTAAAAGTTATCGATAGAGCTATTCAGGCACTTGGTGCAGCAGGTGTAAGTGAGGATTTCCCGGTTGCCAATCAATATGCGGGAATTCGAACCCTCCGTCTTGCTGATGGACCAGATGAGGTGCACCGTCAATCTATAGCAAAGCTAGAACTACGGCACCAATCAGCATTAAGAGAAGAAAGTTATTTGTACAATTAATTGAAAGTGGTAACAGAAGGGTGGTACAACTATGAGTATTATTCAGCAATTATTCAGTCTAGAAGATAAAACAGCAATCGTGACAGGTGGCGGACGCGGGCTAGGACGGCAGATGGCTTTAGCCTACGCAGATGCTGGGGCAAATGTAGTCGTCTGTTCAAGAAAAGTTCAGGCATGTGAAGAAGTTGCAGAAGAATTAACAAAAAAAGGAGTTAAAGCTCTGGCACTGCCTTGCGACGTAACAGACCAGGAACAGGTGCACCGCACTGTGAAAGAAACAATAGAGGCCTTCGGTACTGTAGATATTCTTGTTAATAATAGCGGGGCATCATGGGGAGCTCCTGCACTGGAAATGCCTTTAGAGGCGTGGCAAAAAGTAATGAATGTCAATGTAACAGGCACCTTCTTAATGTCAAAAGCAGCTGGAAAACATATGGTGGACCAAAAAGCGGGGAAAATTATTAATATTGCCTCAGTTGCAGGCTTAAATGGAGTAGATTCCCGCGTAATGGATACGATTGGCTACAATGCCAGCAAAGGCGCAATAGTTACCTTTACAAAAGATTTAGCAGCTAAGTGTGGGCCGTCCAACGTACATGTAAATGCCATTGCTCCAGGATTCTTCCCTACTAAAATGTCAAAAGGTGTTTTGGAGATAGGAGGAGATTTCATTCTAGACCGCACTCCTTTACAGCGTTATGGAGGCGATGAAGATCTTATGGGAGCAGCGCTTTTTCTTGCTTCTAAGGCCTCTGATTATGTGACGGGTGAAATTCTTGTCGTTGACGGCGGGATGAATGCGGTATAAAAAGGGGGAGTATAATGCGGTTACGAGATAAAGCGGTGGTAATTACCGGGGCAGCCAGCGGTATTGGAAAAGCAGCAGCAATAAGAATGGCTGAAGAAGGAGCTTCTGTTCTATTATGTGACATAAACACAAAAGAAGGAGAGCTTACAGCGGAACACATTCAGGAAAATGGGGGAACTGCACTTTTCATGGAAACGGATGTAACAGATGAAGACAGTGTTCAGCAGTCTATTCAATACGCTTACAAGCAATGGGGAGCTATTAATATTTTATTTAACAATGCAGGTGTTGGGGGCCATGAAAAAAAACTACACGAAGTAGCGGCTGAAGAATGGGACCAGGTTATTAATACAAACTTAAAAGGAGTTTTCTTAGGTATCAAGTATGTCGTTCCTTACATGTTGGAAAAAGGAAAAGGAACCATTATCAATACTTCAAGCGTATTAGGCTTTAAAGGAAAAAAACGGACAGGCCCATATAATGCAGCAAAAGGAGGATTGGTCACCCTTACCAAAAATTCCGCTTTAGAATACGGTCGCTACGGTATACGAGTTAATTCGATAGGCCCCGGAGTCATAGACACTCCGATTGTAGATGAGTGGAGAAAAGACGAGAAAAAGTGGCAGATTATTTCATCTGCTAACGCTCTTGGAAGAATCGGCAAACCAGAAGAGGTCGCAGAAGCTGTATTATTTTTAGCTTCAGATGAAGCTTCTTTTATAACCGGCGAAACGTTAATGGTGGATGGCGGAGGACTGACTTTTTAAAGATAGAAAGGAGCGGAAGATATGAAAAATGTATGGAAAAAACATTATCCAGTCCATATCCAGTCAGAAATAACGATACCGGATATGGCTTTGTCTGATATACTTTTACAATCGGTTGAGAGCTATCCGGATAACTCCGCCTTATATTTTTACGGACGAACACTCAGCTATAAAGAACTAGGAAAGCAGACTGGAGCTTTTGCAGCTGCGCTTCAGGCTAACGGAATGAAAAAAAGTGACAGGGTTGCTGTCATGCTGCCAAACTGTCCGCAATATGTGATCAGCTACTATGGAATTTTACAAGCAGGTGGTATCGTGACCCAGGTTAATCCGATGCTTGTGGAAAGAGAGCTCGACCACATTTTGACCGATTCCGGCGCGGAAACCATTGTCATTTATGCTCCGCTGGTACCTGTTTTAGAAAATATCAAACAAAATACCTCCATTAAACAAGTCATTGCTGTCAATTTCCAGGAAGAATACTCTTCAATATACGGAGAAATAGAATTTGCCGCTTTTTTAAAGCAAGCCTCAAAGCCGCCAGCTCCTGTTTCGATAAATCCTCAAGAAGATATTGCCGTTTTGCAGTACACTGGGGGAACGACCGGTCGTTCAAAAGGCGCTATGCTTACTCACCGCAATATCATAGCCAACATTTTTCAAATTGATGAATATTTTAAAGATAACATGAAAACGGGTTCGGAACGTTATTTAACCGTTATTCCTTTATTTCACGTTTTCGGCATGACATCGTGCATGAACATGGCTGTTTACACGGGGGCGATAAACATTTTACTGCCTCGTTTCGATCTAGAAGAAGTCCTGAAAACAATTAAGGAACTTCAGCCAACTGTGTTTCCAGGGGTTCCTACGATGTATGTTGCTCTAACAAATCATCCAGAAGCTGAAAAATACGGATTGGACTCCATCCGGGTTTGCAACAGTGGAAGCGCTCCAATACCAGGTGAACTGATGCGAAGTTTTGAAGGGAAAACAGGAGCGCACATCCTTGAAGGTTACGGTCTTTCAGAGACGTCTCCTACCACTCATTGCAACCCGCCATTTGCAGAGCGAAAAATCGGCAGTGTAGGGATCGGGGTTCCATCAACAGAATACAAAATCGTCGATGTAGCTGGAGGAACAGAAGAGTTGGCGCCTGGAGAAAGCGGAGAAGTTATTATTAAAGGACCGCAAGTCATGAAAGGCTATTGGAACATGCCAGAGGAAACAGCTTCTGCAATAAGAGATGGCTGGCTTTACACGGGCGATATCGGGAAAGTTGATGAAGACGGTTATCTCTATATCATTGACAGAAAAAAAGATATGATCATCGCGGGCGGCTTTAATATATATCCACGAGATGTTGAGGAAGTTATTTATGAACATTTGGCCGTTCAAGAAGCAGTTGTCGTCGGTGTCCCTGATGTTTATCGGGGTGAAACCGTTAAAGCCGTGGTTGTTTGTAAAGAAGGACAAACTGCATCTGAAGAAGACATCATTGATTATTGCAGAAAATATATGGCGGCATATAAAGTTCCGCGAGAAATCGAGTTTCGAAAAGAACTGCCAAAAACGAATGTTGGTAAAATTTTAAGAAGGGCCATCAGGGAGGAATCTGCTAAAAAGGCATAAATAAAAAAACAGCGCCCCCTAGTACACGGCCGCTATGATAACGATTTACACGCCAATTTTCTGCAGCAAAGGGGGCTTTTAAAAATGAAAGAAGAAATCTTGCAAACAAGTATTACCTTATTCGAACAACAAGGATTCAGTGAAACATCGATCCAGGATATCGTGCAGGCTCTGGGCGTAACAAAAGGAACGTTTTATTACTATTTTAACAGTAAAGAACAGGTCCTAATGACCATCCATAGCTTGTACATTGATAATGTCTTAGTACAGCAGAATGCCATTTTAAATAATAATAGCATCAGCCATATTGAAAAACTGCATCAGCTTATTGACATGCTCATCACAAATATTGAACCTAGAGGTCAAAGTGCTAAAGTGTTTTATCGTGAATTTCGTCATTTAAGCGACTCTCATCTGAAGGAAGTAAAGCCAAAGCGGGACGAAATTCGAAATTCGATTGAAAAAGTCATAAAGGATGGGATGCAGGCAGGAGAATTTCGGTCAGACTTAAAGCCTGATATTATTACACTCGGAATTTTAGGAGCCTGTAATTGGACGTATCAATGGTTCAACCCGGGTGGAGAAACATCAGACAAAGACGTAGCCTCTATTTATGTAGATATGGTGCTTAATGGTATTAGAGCAGAAAATAGTGATAATTAAAAAAGTTCGAAAATTGATAACCTGTTAAGAAAATAGAACATACTGACTGGTCAGTATAAAGACCTGCGGTGATATGTCAACAAAAGGTTAATGAGAAATAAAGCTGTCAAAGATCATTTTTATGAAAAAAGACCGCAAGAAACTAGACCAGTAATAAATCGGTAATTACTGGTAAAATTGCGAGAGGTTATGCTATGACGGCTTCACGTCATATATTCACGCCCCTCTCTAGTGAAAATAGTTGGTGATTGCGTAGTAGCGCATCCACCAGACGCACTAGTTTTCTTGTTGTCAGAACGAGAGCTCGTTTGTGTTGATGTTTTGGTACTTCTCCGAATTTTTTCGCGTAATATGCCTTGTATTCTGGTACTTTCCTACGTACAGAGTTGGCGGCTTCAACTAAGTAATACCGTAAGTACTGGTTACCTTGACGCGTCAGAGAAGTATCCTCTGCCGTAAACCGGCCGGATTGATGGGTTCAACTTCGTGGCTCCTGGCAGGTCATTGGATACCAAAAAGGTATCTACCCTGGCACCGTCTTGATCGAGCACACACACTTTCATATCAAAGGAACTAACGTCTAAGCCTACAAAAAATCGCATGGGGGGAACCCTCCTTTCGTTTTAGAATCATTGGGCCTTTCTTTGGACGCCTCGAGATATCTCTAGTGTGAACGCCGATCAACAACCTCGTGTATTAGAGTTCGACCTGCATCGAAATCCGCCCCGGGGCTACTATCACCCAGGTTCGAGGGGCAGGAGACTCAGCCTGCGAGTAGGGAGTGCCGCACGTACACTGAGAAACAGTCTTAACATGTGGTCGTGCCACAGGAGCAAAAAGAATTGTCCCAAATGATCCTAAGATCATTATCTAGAAATATCTTGAGACGTCCAAGAAAAACCTTTGTTAAAAGGGGATTTTCTAATAGATTGTTGTTTTTCTACATGGAAAAACACTGTTAGTTAACAGTTGAAATACACGTAGACTCCCTGCGGGAAAAGCAACGGCTGAAGACCCCGCAGGGAGCGTTTTACTCCCGAGGAGGCTGAAGCGTTGCCCGCGGAAAGCGAAGTGTATTTGAACTGTGGCTGTATTCAACAACGAAGTATGTGAAAACAGCCTTAAGGAAAAAGAAAATAAGCTCTTCAAAGAGGGCTTAAATATAATATACGAGGAGGAACTATATATGAAAGCAGAAAACATTAAAAAAGTAACGGTACTTGGTGCTGGTTCGATGGGGCATCAAATTGCGATGCTTTGCGCTCTGGGAGGATTTTCTACTTACTTGCAGGATATCAATGGGGACGCCTTACAAAAAGCAAAAGAACAGCTGGAAGGACATATGAGCAGATGGGTAAAAAAAGAAAGAATTTCCGAAGAACAAAAAGAAGAAGCTTTTTCTAATCTTCATATGACAACTAGTTTAGAAGAGGCAGCAGCGGATACCGACTTTGTCATTGAAGCAGTTGTTGAAAAATTCGAAGTGAAAAGAGAAGTATTTGAAAAGCTCGACCAGTATACACCTGCCCATGCAGTCCTGGCTACAAACAGTTCGACTATCGTCAATTCTAAAATTGCGGATGTAACAAGCCGTTCGGATAAAGTCTGCAATATGCACTTTTTCTTCCCTCCGCTCGTAATGGACTGTGTAGAAGTTGTCAAAAGTGAAGCAACTTCGGAAGAAACAGCACAGGCTGCCATGAACGTCTGTGAACGCATCGGCAGAACTGGAGTGCTTTTGCACAAAGAAATTTACGGGTTTATTGCCAACCGTATTTTGTTTGCGCTTACAAAAGAAGCTCTGTATCTTTACGAAGAAGGTTACGCTGACTTTGAAGACATTGATCTTATATGTGAAAAAGCATTGAATCATCCAATCGGACCGTTTGGTTTAATGGACCTTTCTGGTATCGATGTCGGTTACTACGGAAATATGCAGCTTTATAAGGAAACTGGCAACCCTGCTGATAAACCGGCAAAATCCGTAGAAGAAAAAGTGAAAGCAGGAGAATTAGGCAGAAAAACAGGTGAAGGCTGGTACGAATATAACCAAAAAGGAGCGAAAGTCTAATGGGCGAATTAGTAAAACTTGAAAAAGAAAATGGGAATGCCGTTGTGACGATAGATAACCCGCCTTTAAACGTAATGAGTAATCAGGTTACTTCTGATCTGAAAGAAATTACTGCAGACATTAAAGAAGATAAAAATGTCATATGTGTCATTTTAACAGGAGCGGGCGAGAAAGCATTTATGGCTGGCGCTGATATTAAAGAATTTCCAGAGCTGATGGGCAATCCGGAAATGAAAGGTCACATTATGAAAACGCACCAAATGCTTCAGAATTTAGAAGATCTGCCAAAACCAACAATTGCCGTGTTAAACGGCATGACATTTGGGGGAGGGTGCGAGCTTGCGTTAACGTGCGATATGAGAATCGCAGAGGAGCATGCCCAGGTAGGCCTGCCTGAGGTGAAGCTCGGATTGTTTCCCGGAGGGGGAGGCACCCAGCGTTTACCAAGGTTGATAGGAACAGCCAAAGCTAAAGAATTAATGTTCAGCGGAGAACCGATAGATGCAGAAGAAGCAGAAAAAATCGGGCTGGTTAATAAAGTGGTGCCATCAGGAAGAGGAATAGAAATGGCAAAACAAGCAGCTTCTCATATGGCTGATCAATCTTTACAAGCTCTCTCCCGCATCAAAAAAGCAGTTAATGAAGGAATGGAAATGAATCTGTCAGATGGGTTGGAAAGAGAAGCAGATCTTTTCGTAGAAGTCTTTCAGACCGACGATGTAGAAGAAGGTGTCCAAGCGTTTATAGAAAAACGAAAGCCTAATTTCAAACACCAATAAAGCGGGGCTTTTCATAGTTTTATTTAATTCGAACGAAGAAAGGTGGCACAGCAAGGTGGCACACGAATGGAAGGTAAAAGTAAGAGCCTGTGAAACAGACGGCCTCGGACATGTCAGTAACATAAGTTACTTTATTTATTTAGAAGAAGCTCGGATTGAATTATTTCGTGAACTTGACACGATGATGGAAATGGATAAATGGCCATTTATTCTGGCATCGACAAGTTGTGATTATGTGCAGCAAGCTTATTTTGATGAACGTCTTACTATTTCAACAACCATCACGCGTATAGGAAACAAAAGCTTTGAGATGGACCATGAAATTTCAAGCAGCCGCGGAGTGATAGCTAGAGGAAAAGCGGTTATTGTACATTTTAATTTTGAAACGCAAAAAAGCGAGACCATTCCTCCGTCACTGCGTGAAAAACTATCCGCTTATGAATCAAACTTGTTGGTAAAGGAGGGGAAGATGTGAGTGTCAACCTATATGAGGACACCATTCCAGTTCGAAAGGGAGAGGAAATTGATCTTCGCCAATTAGAAAACTATTTGCGTCAGGAAATGAAAGAGCTCCCTAAAAGAGAACTTCAGATTGAGCAATTTCCCTCAGGTCATTCTAACTTAACTTACGTCATAAAAGCTGGCGATTGGGAAGCTGTCCTAAGGAGGCCGCCACTTGGACCAGTTGCTCCTAAAGCCCACGACATGAAAAGAGAAAGTGCCATTCTAAGCACGCTGCATCCTCATTTTCCGCTTGCCCCGCGGCCTTATCTATACTGTGAAGATGAGAGTGTAATAGGAAGCGAATTTTTTCTAATGGAAAGAAGACGAGGAGCAGTCATTGACACGGAATTTCCTGAAGGAATAGATGCCACTCCTGATAACTGCCGGAAATTATCGGAAGCAATGGTAGAAACGCTTGCCCGCCTGCATCAATTAGATTACAAAAAAACAGAACTCGTTCATATGACAAAGCCGGAAGGATTCCTCGAACGGCAGGTTCATGGCTGGATCAAGCGCTATGAAAAATCTAAAACAGATGAAGTGACAGAAGTAGAGGATTTAACAACCTGGTTGTCTCAAAATAATCCAGTTTCTCCTGAACCATCGGTTATCCATTACGATTTTAAATTTAATAATGCGATGTTTAATCCAAATAGCCTCCGTGAAATGAAAGGTCTGTTTGATTGGGAAATGACAACAGTGGGTGACCCTCTCGCAGATCTTGGGGTCGCTCTTGGATATTGGATAGAAAAAGATGATCCTGACCCATTAAAACAAGGGTTTGGAAAAGCTCCTGTCACTGTAAGGGATGGTTTTTATTCGAGGCGGGAATTTGCTGAAGAATATACAAAACTCACAGGCAGGGATATAAAAAACTTATCGTTTTATTTAACTTTTGCTTATTTCAAGCTTGCGGTGATTGTGCAGCAAATTTATTACCGCTATAAAAAAGGCCAGACTAACGACCAGAGGTTTGCTCAGCTGGATACAAGAGTAAAAGCTCTCATTACCCACGCCAGTAATATCGTGAAGAATGGATACTGAGGTTAGCATATGAAGCAAAAAATACACGTTATTATGAAAAAAGAAGATATTATCCCGGAGCGTCTCGATGGAAAACAAGCGGTAGTATTTGATGTACTGCTTGCTACCACTGTTATTACTTCCTTTTTTGCAGGCGGTGCAGCTGCGATTTATCCTGTACTTGATGCTAAAGAAGGATTTGAAGTAAACGAAAGAGAAAAGCCGAAGCACCCCCTGCTTGTAGGGGAGAAAAAAGGGCTGCCTATAGAAGGTTTTCAGCCTCCGAGCCCGTCAGTATTAAAAAAAGAAGCTGCTGACAAACATATTATTTTATCCACTACGAATGGGACGGTGGCTCTAAGAAAAGCAGAAGCTGCAAAAGTGATTTATGCGTCTTCATTATTAAACAATTATTTCGTAGCAAAAGAACTTTTAAGTAACAAAAATGCCCATGATGATATAACAATTATTTGTGCAGGCTCAGCCGGTCAGTTCTGCCTTGAAGACTATTACGGCGCAGGTCATTTAATTAGCCATTTAATCAACATAAACCAGGAGATAGAACTGAGCGATGCAGTGATTGGTGCATGGAAATTAGTCCAGGGTCAGCCGGACACCATTAGCTTATTACAGGAAACCGCCGTAGGAAAAATGTTAAAAAGGCATGGATACGAAAAAGATGTAGCGTATGCGGCCAATAAAGATATATATCCTGTATTGCCAATCATGCAGAAAAACGGCTGGATGAGAAACAAGGGAGGAGTCTTAAGTGGGTAATATAACAGTTAATATCCGTGGAGGAGACTATCTGGTTACGCAAATTAGTGAACAGGAAGCGTTTTTCCCGGAAGATTTAACAGAAGAACATGTCATGATTCAAAAAACAGCAGGACAATTTGCAGCACAGGAAGTAGAGGAAGTTTTAGAAGAGATTCAATCCCAAAATTTAGATACGGTTGTTCGTTTAATGAAAAAAGCAGGAGATCTTGGTCTTTTAGCACACAGCATACCGGAAGCTTATGGTGGCCTTGGACTTGATAAAATCAGCAAAGGTATTGTCGGTGAGCAGCTTGGCGGTACGGGCGGTTACGGCGTAGCTCATTCGAATCATACCTGTATCGCGACGCTTCCTATTACGTATTACGGCACAAAAGAACAAAAGGAAAAGTATCTGCCAAAACTCGCGAGCGGAGAATATATTGGAGCTTATTGCTTAACAGAACCAGAAGCCGGCTCTGATGCGATGTCCGGTAAAACAACCGCCGTATTAAATGAGGAAAAAACCCATTACCTCTTAAACGGCACAAAAATCTACATTACGAACGCTGCGTTTTTTGATACTTTTATCGTTTACTCAAAAGTGGACGGAGAACATTTTAGTGCTTTTATTGTTGAAAAAGACTTTCCCGGTCTTTCGCTGGGACCAGAAGAAAAAAAGATGGGCATTAATGGTTCTTCTATCCGGTCTGTCATTTTAGAAGACTGCAAAGTTCCTGTAGACAATCTGCTTGGAGAAATTGGAAAAGGGCACGTTATCGCCTTTACAGTACTAAACCTTGGCCGGTTTAATCTTGGAGGTGCCTGTACCGGAGCAGCAATGCAAGCGTTAAAACTGACATTAAACCATGTGCTGGAGAGAAAACAGTTGCGGACCAAGCTTGCTGATTTTGGCGCTACGAAAGAAAAACAGCAAAAATAGCTGCGCGTATTTATGCAGCTGAGTCACTTCAATACCGAACGTCTCATCTTCTTGAATCTTCTTTGCATGGAATGGATCAAGAAAAAGACATATCATCTGTAAGTGCAGCGATGTCTGAATATGCATTAGAGTGTGCGGTTTGTAAGGTGTATGGTTCTGAAACATTGGATTATGCTGTAGATGAAGGAGTGCAGCTGCACGGAGGCACCGGTTTTATACAAGAATACCGGATTGAACAGATGTATCGTGACTCCAGAATCAACCGCATTTTTGAAGGGACTAATGAAATAAACCGTTTATTGTTAACCGGACAATTCTTGAAAAAATCATTAAAAGGGGTACTGCCCTTTGAAGATAGTGTTCAAGAAGCTTACAGCCGTTTGCAAAACTGTGACCCGTCTAGTACAGCACCGCTCGAATTTATTCAAGATCTCCGTTCGGTCTATCTCGTATTGACAGACAAAGCGAACAAACGGTTCGGAAAAGAATTGCAGACAGAACAAGAAATTCTTATGACTTTATCCGATCTTGCTATTGATTTGTATGCTGCCGAATCTGCTGTTCTGCGAACGATTAAAAAAGAAGCAGCCCCTGAGTCTTTATCTTATCAGTTAATGGAAACCACACTTGAAAACACAACCGATCGTGCCATCACAGCTCTTAGAAAATTAGAAGGAACATTAGCTGATGAGCAGGAATTAGCTTCACTTTTACTCGAAGTGTTATGGAAAAAAAGATTTTCTTCATCGGTGGAAAGAAATCGAAGTATTGCTGAAAGACTGTATGAAAAGGGTACCTATACATTAATCTGGTTCGCAGCGAAATTCATCCCCCGGCAGTGAGCCTAATTTTTAAATAGGAGGAACTATTATGAGTGATCATTTATTAACCAATGAAGAAAACGGTGTGCTTTATCTAACATTAAACCGTCCAGAAAGTTTAAATGCGTTCAGCCCCGAAATGATGAACGGTTTAGAAGAAGAACTTACGAAGGCAAGGGAAAACAGTGCTGTCAAAGTGGTCGTTTTAAGCGGTGCCGGCCGTTCGTTTAGTGCCGGTGGTGATGTGAAATCGATGGGGAACACAACTCCCCAGCAAATTTATGAACATATTAGCCGTTTAAATGATGTCATCTGTTAAAATCAAATCGCTGGAAAAACCAGTGATAGCTGCTGTACATGGATTTGCTGCTGGTGCCGGCGGCTCTTATTTTCTCCCTAAGCTCATCGGCATTCACAGGGCCAAAGAATGCATGTTCAATGGAGAGCCTATAGAGGCTGAAAAGGCAAAAGAATGGGGCATTGTAAACCAATTGTTTGAAGATACAGAGATAGAAGAATCGGTAAAAATGTATGCTTTAAAAACAGCTACTGGTCCAGTGCGTGCTTTTGGCATGATGAAAAAAGTAATGGATCATTCCTTACATGCAAACCTTGATGAAATTCTAGAAGAAGAAAGAATTTCACAGACATTGCTCGCTTCTAGTGAAGATCACCAGGAAGGGGTTAACGCTTTTAAAGAAAAAAGAAAGCCTGCATTTACAGGTGCTTAAGTGAGAAGGGAGGCAGTACATGAAAGCAATACAGTTTACAGAATATGGCGGACTGGAAGTGCTTCAGCTTGTTGATCTTGCTCAGCCGGAGCCGAAAGAAAAAGAAGTGGTTATAAAAATAAATGCGATAGGTGTTAACTATGCGGATATTGCACGAAGAGAGGGTCAATACGTCATAGATGTTCCTCTTCCTCATGTGCCGGGCTCTGAAGTAGCGAGCGTCATTAAAAAAACAGGGGCAGGAGTAACTCGATTTAAAGAAGGAGATCGGGTCGTAACTTTACTTAGCGGGAAAAATGCCACGGGCTATGCGGAATATAAAATTGCTGATGAAAGAGGGCTGATTCCTATGCCTCAAGGGGTTGACGACAAGCATGCAGCCGCTATTCCCCTGCAAGGTTTAAGTGCTTATCATGTTATTAAAATGATGGGACGAATGGAAGATGCGGCAGCGGGGGCGTTGGACTCTTTGCTGTTCAGCTTGGGAACGGAAAATAAGAGTGTTATTGGTTTTTTCCTGCCACAAATCATGAAAAAACAGCAGCTCTTTCAACAAAGTCTTTTGCATATATTGAAGAAGGGAAAATTAAACTCGAAATTGGCGGAGTCTTTCCATTAGAAGAGGCAGCGGAAGTTCATCGCAAGCTTCAAGGACGTAAGACGAAAGGAAAGTTGAATCTTACGCCTTAACAAATGAAAAGCGCAAGTACTCTTATTTGAAAGGTCATTATCAAATGAAAAGGCACTTGCGCTTTCTGGTACTACTGAGAAAGAAATAACATTCTCTTTTAAAATAATTAAAAATTGTATATTATTATAATCTTCTAAAGAAAAGCTCCGCAGGCAACAAGGGCATTGGAGTGCGAGAGAGAGTATAGAAAAGCTGTGTGATACAGGAACCTTTTTGGAGCTTGGAACGTATGCACATTCTACAAGACAAAACGCCAGCTGATGGACTGAGTGGCGGAATCGCAGAAGTAAAAGGCCGGCCGGCAGTCATACAGGCGCTTGATCCGCTTGTGATGGCTAGTACGGAAGGAGAAGTACACTTAAGGAAAAGCGAATTCTGTCATTCCTATGCTAAAAAAAGAAACCTTCCTCTCTTTAATTTATGTGAGGGAGGCGGTCTGAGAATGCCAGACGGTGTGGGATCAGATGGTATTAGTGACAAACTCTTTCCGGACTGTCTGCTTGATCATGGACGTACTGCTCCTGTTTTAACTGCCATTCTTGGAGACAGCACCTGGATGGCTGTCACTTCTGATTTTGTGAATCAAAAACAAGGAACTGGTATGGCAGTTGCCGGACCAAGAATGCTTGAAATGGCGAGCGGAGAAAAACTCAGCGGTGATGAATTAGGAGGCACCGCTGTTCACGTTGCTCATACAGGACAAATCGACCATATTGGACAAAATGAAAAAGAAACCATCGAAGCGCTGCAAGACTTTTTCGAATACCTTCCGTCTAATGAAAAAGACACTCCTCCTTTTAAGGAAAGCAGAGAAGGTGGAGTGGTTGAAAAACCGGAGCTAGAAGATTGTTCCTTCCAATAACCGCAAAATTTATGACATGAAAAAAGTAATAGAAGCTATATTTGATAAAGGGTCTCTTTTTGAATTCAGACCTTTTTACGGAAGAGCCATTATAACAGGCATAGTAAGGATTGGAGGGTTTACGGCAGGTGTTGTTGCCAGCCAGCCAAAACATATGTCTGGTGCGGCAGGACCGCAGGAATGTGATAAAACTACTGAATTTATGTGTCTATGTGATTCGTACCATATTCCGATCATTTTCTTACATGATACACCAGGATTTAGAATAAGCAGTCAAGCTGAAAAACAGAAAATGCCAGGAAAAATTATGAATTGGAATCAGGCACTTGCAAAATCAACCGTACCTAAATTATCCATTGTGATTCGAAAAAGCATTGGAGCAGCTTACGGAAATATGTGCGGTCCCGGAATGGGAGCTGATGTTGTAGCAGCCTGGCCTGCTGCTGAGATTAATTTTATCGGACCGGAAGTCGGCATTAATGTTGTTAATGGAAGACAGCTTCAAGGTTCAGAAGACCCTGCTTCTGAGAGAGCGGCCTTTCTGGAAAACTGGGCGTTTGACAGTTCTCCTTAAAAAGCTGCAGGCAAATTTTTAATAGATGAAATCATAGAACCGAGCCAGACAAGATCATTTTTATATCGATTTATAAAAATAGCACATGCAGGTGGCCCTCCAAAAAGTGAAAGACGTCTGGCAGACTGGCCCATGTCCTTATAATGAAAAAGGGGGTAACCTTATGCCTTCATCATTTGATCAAAGTCACCCAGATTTGAAAAACAAAACTGTATTCTATCCGTTTGGTCAAAAGCCATTGCATCATTATTTAAAAATTCATACAAAACGTAACCCAACCAAAACAGCTTATATATATTACGGATATAAAGTGAGCTGGCAGGAATTATGGGAAGGTGTGCAGACAACCGCTCGGTTTTTTCAAAAGAAAAACATAAAAAAAGGCGACCGCATCGGCCTGTTTATGCAAAATTGTCCGCAGTATATTATTTCGCACTACGCTGTGCAGTATCTTGGTGCCATTGTATGTCCATTAAATCCAATGTACAAAGAAAAAGAATTAAACTATCTTATCGAAGAAGCAGGAATAAGAGCCATTTGCTGCACAGAAGAACTTCTTCCAGTTGTACGCGCTCTCTCTTCACAGTTAGATTGGACGCTCGTTGCTCATTATGTTGAATTTTTACCGGAACAATCTGAGTTCAGGCTTCCAGATGAGCTTTCGGTCCAACCACTTGAAAAGAGAGAAGGAGAAACAGCGTGGGCGGATGTGAAAAAAATGGAATTACCTCCTATAAAGCCGGCTGAAATCGATCTCGATGAAGATGTTGCTTTAATGGCTTTTACCTCAGGTACTACAGGCAAGCCGAAAGCTGCAATGCTGACGTTTAAAAATGCTCTTTTCAAGACCGCCGCCTCCGTTCATGTAAACGAGGTTCAAGAGGAAGAAAGATGGCTTGCAGTTATGCCGCTGTGTCATATTGCAGGTATGGTAATGGGGGTGAACATACCTGTTTTTACTGGTTCGCCTTGTGTGTTATTTGCCCGATTTGATCCGAAAGAAGTTTTGAAAGCGCTTCAAAAATATCAAGTAACAGTCTGGTACAGCATAGCCCCGATGAATGAAGCAATTTTGGCTTTAACAGATGAAACGACTCCAAGGTTGTCTTCTCTTCGAGTCAATATGTGTACTAGTTTTGGTATGCTTGTCACGGAAGACCTTGCTTCCCGCTGGAAAGACTTTGCACCGAACAGCGATTTATTCGAAGCCGCCTATGGGCTCAGTGAAACGCATACCGTCGATACGTACATGCCAAAAGAAAACGTGAAATTTGGTTCGGTCGGTAAACCGATTACAGATACCGAAATTGTCATTAGAGGGTTTGAATCAGGAGAGTCGCTGCCAACAGGAGAACACGGTGAAATAACAGTGAAAAATCCAGGCGTGTTTAAAGGCTACTGGAACCGACTACAAGCAACCGCTGACACCTTAAAAGACGGATGGGTCTATACGGGAGACGTAGGTTATATCGATGAAGAAGGGTATTTATTTTTTGAAGGACGTTTAAAAGAAATGATTAAATGTTCCGGCTACAGCGTTTTCCCAGAAGACGTTGAAACGTTATTAAAAAAGCATCCTGCTGTATCTCAGTCAGCAGTTATTGGTATTCCGGATGAAAAACGTGGAGAATCGGTGAAAGCATTTATCGTTTTAAAGCCTGGAAAAGAAGAGAAGTTTAACGAAAATGATATAAAAAAATGGGCGAAAGAAAATATGGCTGCCTACAAGGTACCGGCAAAAATTGAATTTCGCTCTTTTTTACCTACTACGAGTACTGGAAAACTGCTTCGCCGAGCGCTGCAGGAAGAAAAATCATAAAGAGAGGAGATTGGTTATGGAAGCATATAAACAATTTTGGCCAAAAAGATTGCCGCATACACTTACAATTCCGTCTATTAGTGTACATGATAACTTGCGGATGACAGTTGAAAAATATCCAGATAAAGTAGCAGTACACTACTACGGAACCACTTACACTTATCAAGAACTACTTGAACAAGTATCAGAAACCGCAGCGTTTTTACAAAAAGAATTGGACGTAAAAAAAGGAGAACGCATTTTATTGTATATGCAAAATTCTCCCTCTTTTATAATAAGCTATTACGCTATTTTAATGGCAGGAGCAGTAGTCGTGCCGGTAAACCCGATGAATAAAACCGCAGAGATCTCGTTTTACCGAAAGGATTGTGAAGCACGTTATGTCATTGCCGGACAGGAACTTCTTTCTAATGTGATTCCTCTGTTAAGGGAAAAAGTGCTTAAAAATGCATTAGTCGCCTCTTACGGGGATTTTATCAAGGAAAATCAGCCTGCATTTCAGGTTCCTAAAGAAGTAGAGCTGACGTCTTCTCGACTTAATATGAAAGAAGGGATAATCAGCTGGGAAGCCATCAAGCAAGCGAGCGGCGCCTTTGAAACGATCCCAGTTGATGTGGATGAACTGGCATGTCTTCCATATACATCCGGAACGACAGGTAATCCCAAAGGTTGTATGCATACACACCGTACCATTCAAGCAAATATTATTGGCACTGCAGCCTGGATGAGTATGACATCCGACGCCGTTCATTTAATGTCGCTGCCGTTGTTTCATGTGACCGGCATGCAGCACAGCATGAATGCTCCTATTTACACCGGATCGAGCATGGTAGTGATGACACGCTGGGACCGAGACACAGCTGTTAAATTAATAGAGCATTATAAATGTACCAATTGGACGAATATCAGCACGATGGTCGTTGATTTTCTTTCTAAACCGGATATTGAAGAAAAAGATTTATCTTCACTCCAGGTTGTTGGCGGCGGAGGAGCACCGCTTCCAAAAGCCATAGGAGAAAAATTAGAACATCTGACCGGGATTACGTATTGTGAAGGGTATGGGCTGAGCGAGACCATTTCACAGACTCATTTTAATCCGCCTGATCGTCCAAAACTACAGTGTTTAGGCATTCCTTCTTTTGACGTATCTGTCAAAATAATTAACCAGGACACTGAAGAAGAGGTCCCAGTTGGAGCAGAAGGAGAGATTGCGGTACACGGTCCGCAAGTGTTCGAAGGGTATTGGAACAGACCGGAAGAAAACCTAAAAGTATTTTTTGAAGCAGACGGTAAACGTTTTTTCCGTACAGGAGATATTGGTTATCAAGATGAAGAAGGATATTTCTTCATGGTTGACCGGAAAAAGAGGATGATTAACGTATCCGGATACAAAGTCTGGCCTGCCGAAGTTGAGGCTAAGCTCTACAGCCATTCAGCTGTCGAACAGGCTTGTATTGTTGGAACACCTCATCCCCGCAGTGGAGAAACAGTAAAAGCTTATGTTGTACCGCAGAAAAACGTCACCAATAAAGAAGAACTTGCCGAAGAGATTAAAGCATGGGCAAAAGAAAGGATGGCAGCTTACAAATGTCCGGCCATTGTGGAATTTATTGATGAGCTTCCTAAAACAGCGAGCGGAAAGATATTATGGAGAAGCTTGCAGGATAAAGAATTTCAAAAATAAAGAGGGCTGACAATGGGACAGATAGAAACCGTTTTAGGTCCAGTAGACGCAGAGGAATTAGGGAAGACCTTGATTCATGAGCATTTTTCTTCGGCTATCCTGGATTTGGAAGGGGACAGGACTTTAGGAAAGTATGACTTTGATGAAAAAGTTAAACAAGGAGTGGCTGCTGCTGAATTAATGCAGACGAAAGGTGTTGAGACAGTCGTTGATCCCACACCTAATGAATGCGGCAGAGATATAAACTTATTAAAAGCCGTAGCAGAAAAAACAGGATTAAATATCATTTGTGCCACAGGATTTTATTATGAAGGAGAGGGAGCTACTCCTTACTTTAAATTTCGCCAATCCCTCGGAAGTGCTGAAGAAGAAATATATGAAATGTTTATCGAAGAAATCACCAATGGCATTGAAGGCACTGAAATTAAACCAGGGATTATAAAATTGGCATCAAGCAAAGGCGAAATAACTGATTATGAGAGAATGTTTTTTCAGGCTGGGGCAAGAGCACAGAAAGAGACAGGGATAGTTCTTTTAACTCAAACTCAGGAAGGGACAATGGGACCAGAACAAGTCAAGCTGCTCATTGAAAAAGGGGCAGATCCTTCCCGCATAGTGATAGGCCATATGTGCGGCGCCACTAATATTAAGGAACACCTCAATACTCTAGAACAAGGTGTTTATATTGCAATGGACCGTTTTGGTCTTCAGGGAGCGGTTGGTGCACCTCGGGATGAGGAAAGGTTAGCTGTGCTACATGGGCTGCTCGGATTAGGGTATGAAGAAAAACTATTTTTATCTCATGATACTGTAAATGTGTGGTGGGGTCGTCCGCCTGTCATTCCAGAAGCATTGAAGGAACTGCTGCAGAATTGGCGGCCTGATCACTTGTTTGAGCACATTGTGCCGGCTTTACAAGAAAAAGGCGTGTCCCAGGCAACGCTGGATATTTTATTTAAAAGAAATGCAGCTTCGCTTTTTAAATAAAAAAAGAGGATAGCATGATGACAAAAATGGCAGCGGACAAAGCAATGCTCTATTCGCTGCCAATGAGAAATATTCAGAGTTTATTGTGCTAATTTCACGAAACGGTGTGTATGCTTGTTTTGTTATACGGACATTCGTTCCGCTATATCGAATAAAATAGGATCTTCGGAACGTTCCAAGGACATATGATCCCTTATTACAAGCCAAATCGCTGAAATTTTATCGTCATTTAAAGCAAGTAACGGAATCAATGTCCACATGAACCCCGTTTATCAAGTAATTCATTAAAATAACGTATCTCATGTCCGTGACTACATACTGATAGATCAATCAATCTCAGGGAGGGGTTCCTCAAAACTAAGATTTTTCATTTCAAATATCAGCAATTGATTCCTATTCCATTGCTGCATACTACCTTTTTGAAACAGCCCCTGTATTACCAGTCATCATTTTTTTTCGGATCGCGGTAAGGCTCGAATCCGTTTTCCCATCTTTCCTTTGTCCGCTTTTCGATTCGTTTCTCACATTCCTCACACATATACGTATGAATAGGACGGTTGCGAAGCTTTTTCGCAAGAGGGTTTTTATCGTCAAGGTCATTAATAGTGTCACATAGTACACATTTTACTTTCATTTTAACTCACACTCCAATACAGCGAACAGAAAACTTTCCATAAAGACATGATTTATTATAACATGGCCATACATAGGAAATATATAATTAACCCGCTAATATTAAGAAAGAATAAATTAGTGGAGGAAAAAAGGAATTATCCGGTTGTCTGTCGTAATATGTTAAGTAAAATGGGGATTTCTCCATTTTGGTTTTCAGTGTGTAAACCTGGATAAGACAGGAGGTCAGGACATGGCTAATAGGGTTGAAACCTATCTAACAGAAGAGTTATTAACTTTATTGCGTCAAGAAACGTATGTATCGATTGCTACGGTGGATCATGAATCAAAAGCTCCGAATGTAAACGCCATCTCCTGGGTTTATGCCCCGGACGAACAAACGGTTCGTTTTTCAGTTGATAACCGTTCGAAAATCGTAGAAAACTTAAGAAATAATGATAATTTAGTTATTTCATTTATCGCTAATGGGACTACGTATGCTATTTCAGGAAAAGGTACTATATTAGAAGAAAAAATGGAAAATATTCCTATTAAATTAGCGTTGGTGGAATGTTCTGTTCATGAAGTGCGGGATGTTATGTTTTATGGAGCAAAAATGATTTCTCAGCCTAATTATGAAAAAACGTATGATGTAGAAGCTGCTGCGAAATTAGATAATCAAGTAATGAAGGAAATGAAAAGGGCTTAAACCGGCTTTTAACCGGGCAGGTCCTTTTGTTTTTTTAAAACGGTTTAAAGAGAAAGTTAAAAGAATAAAATAATATAAAGATTTATTTCTTCTATATGGTTTTTGCCGTCAATTTTGTCCAAGTTAAAGCATAAGAAAGAATAAGTACAATTTTAAAAAGGTATGTAAGAAATGCTGCACTGATGTTTAGCTCCTATGTCCAGTCGTACCGGCCTAAACACTTCAAACCATAAAAGACACCCAATGTCTTTTTTGGACATTAAATTGGCAGGAACGCGAAGGACCTTTGCGCTATTCTTAGCATCCTCCGAAAGTAACTCTTTTTGAGTCCCCTAAAAAAGGGAAAAGAGGTTTATTATCCAGTGGGGAGGAAATTCATTGAAAAAAGTATATGTGATAGATACAAATGTGTTCTTGCAAGACCCCCGTGCCATGTTTCAATTTGAAGACAATGAGGTGGTTATTCCAGCAGTTGTTTTAGAAGAAATTGATTCTAAAAAAAGATATATGGATGAAATTGGAAAGAATGCCAGGCAATTTTCTAGAATGTTAGATCAGCTTCGTGACCAGGGAAAACTTCATGAAGGCATTCTATTAGAAAGCGGAGGTACCGTAAGAGTAGAGCTGAATCACCGTTCTCTTCAATATTTAAAAGAAACCTTTATAGAAGTTACTAATGACAACCGGATTTTAGCCGTTGCGATGAATTTGCAATCCGAACTGCAGGCGACTGACCCGACAAAAAAAGTCATAATTGTCAGTAAGGATGCTTTAGTACGGGTGAAAGCCGACGCGCTCGGCATGATAGCTGAGGATTTTCTTAGCGACCGCGTCACACAATACGACAATATATACAAAGGAAAACTATACCATGAGGTCTCAAAAGAAATCCTTAATGAATTTTATGAAAAGCAGTCCTTACCTGTCAGCATGCTGGGAAAAGAGAGACTGTATCCTCACCAATTTGTTGTTTTAAAAGATGCATTGGGCACACCTGCTTCAGCGGTGGCAAAAGCTGATGAAACAGGAAAGTTGGTCAAGCCCTTTGCAAAAGAGCCTGAGCACGTGTGGGGAATTAAACCACGAAACGTAGAACAAAAAATGGCACTTGAGCTTTTGTTAAGAGAAGATATCCCGCTTGTCACCTTGACGGGTAAAGCTGGTACTGGTAAAACACTTCTCTCTCTTGCGGCTGGTTTATTGCAAACAGAAGACATGGGTAAATATAATAAATTGCTCGTGGCCCGCCCGGTCGTACCGATGGGAAAAGATATCGGCTATTTGCCTGGTGAAAAGGAAGAAAAGCTCCGCCCATGGATGCAGCCGGTATTTGATAATCTGGAGTATTTGTTTAACACCAAAAAACCAGGCGAGCTTGATCAAATATTAGCTGGAATGGGATCTATTCAAGTAGAAGCATTAACGTATATTCGAGGAAGAAGTATCCCGGACCAATTTATCATCATTGACGAAGCTCAAAATTTAACCAAACATGAAGTGAAAACCATTTTAACAAGGGTTGGAGAAGGCAGTAAAATTGTATTCATGGGAGACCCGGCTCAAATTGATCATCCTTACCTCGATGAATTAAGCAATGGTTTGGCTTATGTTGTAGAGATGTTTAAAGACCAATCGATGAGCGGTCATGTCAAGCTTGAAAAAGGGGAAAGATCAGGTTTAGCACAGCTTGCCGCAGATCTTTTATAAACAAAAAAGGAGCCTTCCCAAAAGCTAGTTAGGGAATGGCTCTTTTTAATGAGCTTTTGCGTGAGGCGGACCTCATCGTCAAGACACAAATTTTAAATTATTAAGGTGGGGTTTTAGTTTTAGGAAGAGAGGCTACCTAAAGGGAAAAGCAATGAACTATCACCCTCACATTTTTTCCTTGTTCCATCCTGTTCCTTTCGCCCTTCACGGGACAGGTTCTCTCGTGTAAGGACCCTAGAAAAAGGATGGACAAGATTACCGGCTATAAACAGAGGCAGGTGTTTGATAGCCTAATGATTGGTGGGGGATCATAGTTTTTTAGCGAAGACGGGAGGCAAAGAAGCCGCTGTCTCCCTTATTATGTAAAGTGAATTTCATACGATCCTGAAACCTTTCACATGAGTGATAGGGTTTTCTTTATTGCTGCCGTCTCCATAATAAACATGCACCGGTCCTGTTTCTTTCAGCGGCTTACCATTTTCGGAAAAGCCAATAACAAACTGATATGCTTCATCAAGGCTGGCAATATGTCCCGTTTCGTTTTCTCCATAGGTTTCTACTACCACTTTCGCTGCGTTTTCTGGAGGTTCCGCATTTTTTAAGAAGGATTCAAAAGGGATGCCGAATGTGCCCTTAATCAATTCTTCTTTTTTATTTCGAACTTGATTGGTCTGATTGCGTTTTGGCATTTGTGCTCCTTCGGTAATTTCTTTATCCCATTGCTTTGAAATATCTTTTTTATACTGCTCCATTTCTTCTTCTTTTCTATTTTTTTCTCCCGACCACGAGGTGAGATCAATTTTGCGGTCATCAAATATCCAGACGGTCGGATCAATAGTAATCGTATGTTGAACGTTTCCATGAATCATAACGATAAAGTCCACTTTTCTTTCCTCCTCCATATTTTCACGTCCATTTTATCCTAACATAATTTTGAGACGGTATGAGAATAATGGAACTCGTTTACAATATGCAATAAAAGCAAGCACGTCTTTGGGTCCGGTTTAGTTACCTGAACAAAGACAGACATTCTAACAATAAAGGTGGTAACCAATGAATAGCCTTTTTATTGAAGAAAAAGAACTAGACGCATTAATGAAATCCATACAGCCATATGCGAAAAAAGGCAGTATGCCAGAATATATTCCAGAACTGAATAAAATGGACCCGGATCTTTTTGGGTGTGCTATTTGTAACGAAGATAGTATGACAGCTGCTGGTGATGCAGATTATCTTTTTACCCTTCAAAGTGTTTCCAAAGTAATAAGTTTAGCACTTTCTTTAATGGACCAAGGAGAGGAAGTGGTATTTTCGAAAGTAGGGATGGAACCAACGGGTGATCCTTTTCATACGATTCATGCTTTGGAAGAAGAAAAACCTTCCAAGCCGCTCAACCCCATGATTAATGCAGGGGCAATTGCTGTAACAAGTTTGATAGCAGGAAAGTCAGGAGAAGAAAAGATTGGAAGGCTGTTAACATTTATTCATGAATTGACGGGTAACCCTGCAATATCCATATGTGAAAAAACTGCAAGGTCAGAAAAAGAAAATGCGGATTTAAACAGAGCATTAAGTTATTTTATGAAAAGTCATCAAGTAATTGATGGTGATATGGAATCCCTTCTCGACGTATATATTAAGCAGTGCTCTATTCAGATGAACTGCAAGGACCTGGCCCGGATTGGAAGCATTATAGGTAAAAAAGGCCGGGACCCAAACAGCGGAAGAAATATCATTCCCCCTCGAATAGCAAGAATCGTAAAAACCTTTATGGTCACGTGCGGGATGTATAATGCATCTGGTGAATTTGCAATCAGGGCAGGAGTCCCGGCGAAAAGCGGCGTTTCAGGCGCGATGCTGGGAGCTTTGCCGGACGGAACGGGAATTGGTATTATCAGCCCTCCTCTTGATAAAAAAGGAAACAGTGCAGCTGGTCTAAAATTGTTAGAAACTCTATCGCAAAAATATAAATGGAGTATTTTTACGTAAAAAATGATCAAAAAAATAAGTGTTATCTTGCATTTTTTTAACAAAGCGGATAAGATAGGGTCAGGGAGTTAACGAGTAGGAGGGATCACCTTGAGCGTAAAGGCGATGACTGAACATAGCGAGAAAGCATACGCTCTGCTTAAAGCCGACGCAGAAAAGATCCGGAAATTAATCGAAGTACAAATGGATAATCTCACCATGCCCCAATGTCCTCTTTATGAAGAGGTCTTGGATACACAAATGTTTGGGCTTTCCCGAGAGATTGACTTTGCCATCCGTTTGAATTTAATTGACGAGGAAACAGGAAAACATATCCTCTCCGAGCTGGAACGGAAATTGGCAGCATTTCATGAAGCTACCGTTGGGAAATAAAAAAGACCAGGCTATTCTGAGGAGTAGCTTGGTTTTTTTATTTTCACATATGCTGCTCTTATAAAAACATAGTAATTTTATGGGAAAAAGAAAGAATAGGGCGCATAACTTAACATGATCGAGAGATTTTTTAAAAAGTCTGAAAAAAGCACGGTATTGCCTTATATGTTTTATATTACGAATATTTTACAATCTATTTTTTTGACAGATTCTTCAGACGTGTTATGATAAATTATATTTAGAATTGTCAGTCAACAAAATAAAGATAAATAAAATCCATTGAACTGGAGTTTGACTGAGTGGAGAGTAATTATACCAAGGAGGAATTGTATGAATGGCATAGGCAATATAAAAAAAGTATTGGTAGCAAACCGTGGAGAAATAGCAATCCGTATTTTCCGGGCATGCACCGAATTACATATTCGAACCGTTGCGGTGTATTCCAAAGAAGACTCGAGTGCGTTTCACCGGTACAAAGCAGATGAAGCTT
>NZ_JBHFQG010000019.1:0-76679 GCF_041949975.1 Alteribacillus sp. JSM 102045
GGCTTCAAGCGTTATGATCGTTTAAGGTTACGTGTCTTATTACATCACCAATATAAAATAACGGAATTTCAAGTAGGATAAAGGAGTAGGAGTAAGGCACTCCTACCCCAACATTTGACATAGAACCAAGAAAGTATATAATTTTGCGCTTTGATGTATAGCTTTAGCGCCCAGCCTCTCGGGGTTGAATAACCTCCAGTCATTAAAGGCATAGGAGCGCCATTATTGCCTGGAGAATATTTACCTGCAAGGGCTCCAAGATGGGAATCAGTTCGGCGTCGTCACAGGATGTGACGAACTTAGCCGAATGTCATTAAAACAGGGCGCTTGCGCTTTTCTTCAACTTACGTTGTGGCTGCTTTTTCTTTTTTGTAATGATCTTCAGCTATTTTATCGACTTCTTTTTTTAGTTCCTCAACCATGGTTTCTTCTGGTACCTTACGTACAATTTCTCCATGTCGGAACAATAAGCCTTCTCCACGTGCTCCTGCAATCCCTATATCAGCTTCTCTTGCCTCTCCGGGACCGTTTACGGCGCAGCCAAGCACTGCCACTTTAATAGGAGCTTTTATTGTGGAGATATACTCTTCCACTTCGTTTGCAATGCTTATAAGATCAATTTCAATACGTCCGCACGTTGGACAAGAGATAAGGGTTGCTGCATTTGAAGCCAACCCAAATGTTTTCAACAATTCTCTTCCAACTTTAACTTCCTCTACCGGATCAGCACTTAAGGATATTCTTAATGTATTTCCAATCCCTTTACTTAAGATAGCTCCAAGTCCTGCTGAACTTTTTACTGTTCCGGCAAATTGAGTGCCGGATTCTGTAATCCCTAAATGAAGTGGATAAGAAAAAGCTTTAGCTGCTTTTTCATATGCTTCAATTGCAAGGTTTACATCAGAGGCTTTCATCGAAACAATAATGTCATAAAAATCTAAGTCCTCCAGAATTTTGATATGATGAAGAGCACTTTCGACCATACCATCAGCCGTAGGATATCCATATTTATCTAAAATACGTCTTTCTAGAGAACCAGCATTCACCCCGATCCGGATCGGAATATTTTTTTCTTTAGCAGCTTTCACTACAGCTTCCACTTTTTCTCGTTTTCCAATGTTTCCGGGATTAATGCGAATCTTGTCTGCTCCGCCTTCGATTGCTTTTAGCGCAAGACGGTAATCAAAATGTATATCAACTACAAGGGGAATGCTTATTCTTTTTTTTATTTCAGGAATAGCTTCTGCTGCTTTCATATCCGGACATGCCACACGAACAATTTGGCACCCTGCTTCTTCTAACCGTTTTATTTCATTGACTGTTTCTTCTACATCGTGGGTTTTTGTGGTGGTCATGCTTTGAACGACCACTTCATCATTTCCGCCAATTACCAGATTCCCTACTTTTACTGGTCTGGTTTCTGTACGGTGAGTGATTTGGCTCATGTATCCATTCGCCCCTTTATGAAATTAGTGTGATAATTTTGGTGGCTTTTATGGTTTATTAAAATGATCACGTCGTTATTGTATCAGCGTTTTAAATGATTTGGCAAGCAGAGCTGATGGTTGGTAATAAACACTAAGAAGATGAATCATACACTGGGAAGAAATATGACTTGTCCACTTGTATTTTCTCAGGTGACAAACCATTGTTTAATTTCTCAAAATCGCTGCTGATTTGCTCGATTGAAGCCGGCACAGGGCCATCATGGAGCTTTTCTACAACGGATAAAACAGTCTGTCCAGGTTCTACTGTAACTTCTATTTTAGTTTGGTCGTCTAAGTTAGCAGAGGAAGAAGGGTGGGATGTGGAACTGTTATTTGTTTCTGGTGTGGGTACAAACAATGTGCCTTCTGTAATATCATAATAAATTGAAGTACAAACTAGTATAAAAAGAAGAAAAAGTAACAGTTTTTTCATTTAACATTATCCTCCATATAGAAGCATTCGCGTTATAATGTATACGTATGACTAATATAGTGTTTTATACATTAAATTGGACAAGGATAATGGATATTAAAGGAGAGTCGGTTTATAAATGAGAAATTGGAATAAAATGCTGCTTGGATTACTGACTGCTGTTTTAATTGCTTCCGTGCCAGCCGCTGCTTTTGCAGATGCGGTGGAAGGAGAAATTACAGTGACATTAGGTGAAGATCTAAGTGAAGAGGAACGCAGCAATTTGCTTGAAGAAATGGATGTGTCAGAGGACGTAGAAATTGTAACAGTCACTAATGAGGAAGAACATGATTACCTGGGTGAATATATGGATGCCTCTGATATTGGAAGCAGAGCTTTATCTTCATCAAAAATAACAGCCGGAGAAGAAGGGGAAGGAATTAATGTTGAAACAAATAACATTACCAAAGTTACGGAAGGTATTTATGCCAATACTTTAGTAACTGCTGGTGTAGAGGATGCTGATGTATATGTAACAGCTCCATTTGATGTATCAGGCACGGCTGCTCTGACAGGAATTATTAAAGCTTATGAAGCTCAAAATGACATCGATATTCCAGAAGAACAGAAAAAAGTGGCGAATGAAGAGATGGTTAAAACCTCGGAACTTGGTGAACGGATTGGAATGGAAGAAGCAACAGAATTAATTACAAGGATTAAAGAAGAAATCGGTAATCAACCGGTAGAATCTGAAGAGGATTTACGCGATTTAATTGAGAGAATTGCTAATGAAATGGGGATTGAATTAACGGATGAAGAAATGGACGGCCTTGTGTCTCTTTTTGACCGCATGAAAGATTTAAATATAGACTGGAATCAAGTACAAGATCAAATTTCCCATATACGTGATAATTTAGATGAATTCTTAAACCGAGAAGACACACAATCGTTTATTGCTAGTTTTTTGGATTTTATAAATGAATTAATTGATTCGCTTCGAAGCTGGTTTGGCGAGGGAAGCGAGTCAAATCAATAATAAAAGCAGAGAGAGGGCCGGCCCAAAAGTCGATAAATCATTGACTTTTGGGGCCGGTCCCTTTTTTATGTTCTAGCGTGAAATTTGGTGAAAAAAAAGATAAAATAGAAGTGAAACTCCTTACTTTTAAGAACGTATATATTAATAAACTTTACGCTTCTATCGGTTTTATGCTCAAAAAAAGGAGCTGAAAATAATGGAATTACTTAATTATGCAAGTATCGGGTTTCTTATTGTTTTCTTCGGGACAGTGTTTTTGATGGGGGAAATGCTGGTAAAAGCCAAAGGGCTGTTTGCGGTTTTAGGGATAACATTCATGAGTTTGTTTTTTTCATTTCATATTGATACTGCATCTAGCATGTGGATTCTTATTTTATACGCAGCAGGTATCGGATTAATCATATTAGATGGCAAAGTAATCAGTGATGGAACGATTGCTGTATTTGGTGCTTTGTTAATGAGCCTTGGTTTGGCTGTTCCTACTCCTTCGATCACCTATGGCGTGCTTGTAGTGCTTGGATTTATAATAGGACTTTTTACTGCAGGATTATTTTTAAAAGTTTTCCCGAGGAGAAACTTATGGGCAAAAATAACCTTAAGAGACCGTTTGAGCGGGGATTTGGGTTATAATTCCATGAGTGAAACATACAAAGCCCTTGAAGGAAAAGAAGGAAAAACAATAACCCCGTTCCGGCCGATAGGCACGATCTCTATAGAGGGGAATCAATATAGTGCAACAAGCGGCGGTCAATGGCTTGAAGCTGATGAACAAATAAAAGTAGTTTCTGTGGACGGCACAAGAATATTAGTAAAAAGAAAAGAAAACGTGAATCAGGAAAAAGAAAAGGAACTGGAATAATTTCCAGCTCCTTTTTTATTTGTCTGTTTGTGTCTTTGGTTTTGGCAGGTTCTTGTAAACTTGGTACAGCATAAAGAATGCTATAATCCAATATAAGGTGAAAGCAAATGGTACATGAAAAGGCATTATGTCTATAATAGCAGTTATCACGGTTGGGAGTGTTACGGCATAAGCGCTCATTATCCAAATTTGGCGGTAAGATAAAGAAATAGGTGCTGCTTTTTTTATTAACAAACCGAAAAAAGATAAAGCAAATATCCCGATAAATTTTAAAGCTGCCGCAAACAAATACAGCAAAATCAAAATCACGGGAATTAATATAGGAAATAATCCAGTTAAGGTGTCCGTAAAAGACAAGACTTCATCTTTTGATAATTGAAGGTTCCCAGCTTGATCGTAACGAAAAGTTTGAACTTCTCCACCTTCTGCTATAATAAGCTCTTCACGAAGTAAAGCAGTAGTTTCTTCCTCTTGATTAATATCTTCTCTTGTAAATTCACCAGTCGTATCAAAAACAACTGTACCATTGTCTTGATTGTAAATTAGGGGTTCAGTTTGATCGGAGTGAAGTATACCATTTTGTAGTTGAAAATCTGGTATGTCTTCAGAAAGTGCATTTTCCACTTTATTTGCCGCTGAAGTAATAGTGTTTGTAAAAATGAAACTTACAGGAATACTAGTAAGTAACATTAAAAAAAATACATACCCTATTGTTTTTCCAATGCCTTGGAAGCGAAAGCGGCCAATGTAGAGCGGAGAGTATAGGCTTTTCATAAATTTTTGAAATATGTTCACATCGCTGTCTCCTTTCCACCGTTTTATTTTACCTTAAAATTTATAGTGAAAAAAGGATTAGAATAGAATAGAAACATTGTGATAATTAAAGTAGAAGACATTTTTTTCCGGGAAGAAAAATCTTAATAAAATCTTTACAAAAAATAAATAATTCCTCAATATTATAAAAGTACGATGTAAGAGGTTTGTCGAACAAAGGGGAAATTAATTATTATCGAAGGGATGAATAGGTGTGGATCTTCAAACGATTTTATTCACATTTTTCGGAGGTCTCGGTGTATTTTTATTTGGCATTAAATTTATGGGGGATGGTCTTCAAAAAATTGCCGGAGATAGACTGAGAGAAATCTTGGACAAGTTTACAAGTAATCCTGTGATGGGTGTTTTTGCTGGTATATTTGTGACTGTCCTGCTACAGACCAGTACAGGCACAACCGTTTTAACTGTCGGACTGGTTAATGCTGGCTTTATGACTTTGCAGCAAGCAATCGGTGTAATTATGGGAGCCAATATCGGTACTACTGTCACAGCATTCATTATAGGTATTAAAATTGAAGAGTTTGCTTTACCTATAATTTTCTTAGGTACAGTTCTTATCTTTTTCTTTAAAAACAAAAAGGCTAATAACTTTGGACAGGTCATTTTTGGATTTGGGGCTCTTTTCTTTGGCCTCTCATTAATGGGAGATGGGTTGGAGCCTCTAGAAAATTTACAAGCTTTTCGGGATTTAACAGTAAACATGAGTGAAAATCCTCTTCTTGGTGTTGTCATAGGTACGTTGTTTACAGTTTCTGTTCAAAGTTCTTCGGCTTCCATTGGGTTACTTCAAGAACTATATCACCAAGGGTCGCTTGCATTAGATGCGGCACTGCCAGTATTATTTGGCGATAACATCGGAACAACTATTACAGCAGTTCTTGCATCACTTGGTGCTTCTCTCGCTGCTAAGCGTGCAGCTCTGACACACGTGATTTTTAACTTAATTGGTACTACGATTATTATTATCTTGTTGGTGCCTTACACCGCTTTTATTGAGAATTTGCAAGGTTGGCTGAATTTGAATAAACCAATGACGATTGCTTTTGCTCACGGAATATTTAATGTTTCCAATACACTGGTTCAGCTGCCATTTGTCGGGCTGCTTGCTTTACTTGTTACGAAACTGATTCCTGGGAAAGAAACCGAAATCGAATATAAAGCCAAACACCTCGATACCAGTTTTATTGAGCGTTCGCCTTCTATTGCGTTAGGACAAGCAAAGACGGAAACACTTCGTATGGCGGAGTTTGCGGAAAAAGGTTTAATAGAAGCAAGAGATTATCTAAAAACGAATCAAAAAAGACATTCTGAGTTAACCGTACAATTTGAAGAAGCTATAAATAATTTAGATAGAAAAATTACCGATTATTTAGTATTGATTTCTGAGCGCTCATTATCAGATGAAAATTCAAGGCTTCATTCTGTGCTTATGGATACTGTGCGTGATATCGAACGAGTCGGAGATCACATGGAAAACTTAGTGGAGCTTGTTGATTATCAGCTTACAAATAAAGTTACTCTTTCAGAAGATGCATATTCTGATTTAGAAGAAATGTTTGATTTAACGATACAAACTTTAAAAAATGCAATAAGCGCACTGGAAAATGATAACCTGGATGAAGCAAGAGAAGTTGTAAAACAGGAAGAAGAAATAGATAAACTGGAACGCAAACTTCGCAAGAAACATATTTTGCGCTTGAACGAAGGAAAGTGCTCCGGTTCTGCAGGAATTATATTTGTAGATATCGTGAGTAACCTTGAAAGAATTGGAGACCACTCCGTAAATATTGCAGAAGTGGTACTAGAAGAAGATTAATAAGCAGAGCCGCCGCCAGTGCAGCAACTGGGGCGGTTCAAATTTTACGAAACCTCTGCCCTCCATGCTTTTTAAGGTGAAAAACGAAACTGACAGTTCATTATCTTATTTTAAGCCTTAAATCAAATGATTAAGACACAAGAAGGAAGGAATCGGTTATATGGTCGATTCAGTTATGTACATTACAGCGGCTATTTGCTATTTTGTGGCAATAATAGCTGTTGTTTACCCCATTGTTCCTGGTGGTTTATTTTATGGGGCAGCTATTTTAATAATTGGGTTTATTGAAGGGTTCAACGCGTTTGGTTTGCTGTTTTGGGTCATACAGGGTATTGTAGCGTTTTTGTTATTTGTAATTGATTACGCAATTAATTATTTAGGCATTCAAAAAAGCGGAGGTACTAAGGCAGCAATCTGGGGAAGTTTGATTGGTATTATTATTGGTCCTTTTATCATCCCGGGTATTGGGATATTAATTGGTGCATTGACAGGCGCAATCATAGGACAATGGATGTCGGGTGAAAAATCCATAAAGAAAATGGGTGAAGTTGGTATAGGGTCTGTTGTTGGTTTTATAGTAGGGGCAGTATTAAAAGGTATAGTATTAATTTCAAACTTGATTTATCTGTTAATCATAATTATTTAAAAAAAATGAAGGAAGTGGTTGACTAGCTGATGTGACCGTGATAATATAATCATTGTCGTTGAAAAACAGTTTTTACTTTTTACATAACATTCCACAGTAGCTCAGTGGTAGAGCTATCGGCTGTTAACCGATCGGTCGCAGGTTCGAATCCTGCCTGTGGAGCCATTGTGGCGGTGTAGCTCAGCTGGCTAGAGCGTACGGTTCATACCCGTGAGGTCGGGGGTTCGATTCCCTCCGCCGCTACCATATGATAAAATTGAAACGGCAGTTAATTTTAAATAATTCCCGCTTCTATATGGCGGTTGTGGCGAAGTGGTTAACGCACCGGATTGTGGCTCCGGCATTCGTGGGTTCGATTCCCATCAACCGCCCCATTTTAAAAAATATAAATAAACCTGGACCCTTAGCTCAGTTGGTCAGAGCTGACGGCTCATAACCGTCCGGTCGTAGGTTCGAGTCCTACAGGGTCCACCATTTTATTAAAAGCATGGGAAACGTGCTTTTTTTGTTTACATCGATATTCTATTCGGAGGAATACCCAAGTCCGGCTGAAGGGAGCGGTCTCGAAAACCGCCAGGAGTCCTTCAGGGCTCGCGGGGGTTCGAATCCCTCTTCCTCCGCCATACATAACGTTGGTATGATGCTACTTACAGCGTTTTCTAAACGATAAGCAATAGCGAGATATGCCCGCTAATAATCTAACGGTTTCGACGTTAGACCGCTTCGATTCGCTTCCCCTTAATTGCGGTTAGTTACTCATTTTTGGCGAAACCGTTTCCGTAATTTTCATCATATTCCGTTTGTTATCGCAATTCATATGAAACGATTTCAAAACCTCTCTAAGCTACGTTAGGGGGGGTTTTTTGTTTTGTCTAAAACAGATAAGCGAAAAGGGCGTAAGACAATAGGGAACGCAAGCCCATTTTGCGAAAACAATCACATTTATCGCTTGAAGACGCTTTTCAATTCGTTATGAATATAAAGCGTGCAAACAATCTGAAAGAACGAACGTTGAAAGACTATAACGTTTATTTGAGAAAGTTTGGCGATTGGGTCGCTGAACATTACGGCGAAATAACCGTTGACCAAATAGAAATTGACCTTCTCCGTGAATATGTCGTTTGGTGTGCAAATGAAAAAACGTATTACGGCGGTCACCCTTTCAAAGAACGTATGAACAAAGGGAAACGGGTCTGTCGCCTGTAAGTGTGAATATTCGAATTAGGATTTTACGTGCATTTTTTCGGACGTTATACAAAGAAGGCACTATTAACCACAATCCTGCCGCTAAACTCGAAAACCGCCAGGAGTCCTTCAGGGCTCGCGGGGGTTCGAATCCCTCTTCCTCCGCCATACATAAGAGAAAATGAAAGGATATGCCAAATGTGTTTGAAACTTTGGTATATCTTTTTTACATCGTGTTTATATATTTATTAAGGAGGGTATTGTAAATATGGTGTTTTTTGAAGAGTTTCATATTTGTTGAAAACAATTTAAGATTTTGGTAACGTTAAAAATGGCAGACTTATAAAACCGATTTGTTTTATAAGTGTATAGCTTCCATTCAAGAGTTACTCAGCAAGAAAAACACCAAAAAACAAACCTTTTTAAGGAGGAGATTGGATTATGGCAAACCATCAACTACCCGAATTACCTTACGCACCAAACGCTCTTGAACCACATATCGATGAAGACACAATGAAAATTCACCATGGTAAGCATCATAACACTTATGTTACTAAACTTAATGCTGCTCTTGAGGGCCATGATGATTTAGCTGCAAAGGATGTAAATGAACTTATCGGTGATTTGAATGCACTTCCTGATAGCATTCGCACTGCTGTAAGAAATAATGGAGGCGGTCATTCCAACCACACTCTTTTTTGGCAGATACTAAGCCCTAATGGCGGTGGTGAGCCTGGTGGGGAACTTGGAGATGCCATCAGCAGTAAATGGGGAAGCTTCGATAAGTTTAAAGAAGAATTTAAAAATACTGCTTTAGGGCGTTTTGGCTCTGGCTGGGCTTGGCTTGTAGTAAATAATGGAGAACTTGAAATTCAAGATACTCTCAACCAGGATTCACCTATTATGGAAGGGAAAACACCTATTCTTGGTATTGATGTATGGGAACATGCTTATTACCTTAAATATCAAAACCGTCGTCCTGACTACGTGGATGCGTTCTGGAATGTAGTAAATTGGGACGAAGTAACAAAGCGTTATAATGAAGCAAAATAAATATTACGAACAAACCGTCGCTATAGAAGCGGCGGTTTTTTCATTGTTTTTCGAATTGTGGATAACTATCTCCCTACTGTTTGATTAGCGTCTAGCTTCAGCGCCCATCCTCTCGGGGTTAAATAACCTCCAGTCATTAAAGGCAAAGAGCGCCTTTATTGCCTGGAGAACATTTACCTGTCGAGGCTTGCCAGGGCGCTTGCGCTTTTGTTCTGACGTGAACCAGTTATATGGTTCCTGTTGACCGTGCATAGCCGTCTTGACTTTGCGACACAATAGGGTCAAGGCGGGTGGGGTACGATGTCTAATTCAATCGCAAAAATATTACTCGGTAATGTCCGTATTACGAAAAATTTATTATTACTTTTAGTCATTGGCGGGTTGTATGCTATTTCAATCTCGTTATCAAATACGTTTGTGAATATATATTTGTGGAAGCAATCCGGTGAGGTTTCGGATATTGCACTGTACCAGCTGGCATCCGTGACAACTCAACCTGTTGCTTTTTTATTGGCTGGATATATTTCAAAACGAGCAGACCGAATTATTGCTCTGCGATTAGGTGTGTTTATTTTAACTGGTTTTTATTTAACCGTGTTATTTGCCGGGGAATCAGCAGAGACCATATTATTATTACTGGGAGCCTTACTGGGGATGGGGTTTGGCTTTTACTGGCTTGGCTATAATGTATTAACTTTTGAAATAACAGAACCAGACACCCGTGATTTTTTTAATGGATTTGCCGGACTCTTAACATCTTTTGCAGGAATGATAGGTCCTTTAAGTGCAGGGGCTGTTATTACATGGCTGCCTGATACACAAGGATATCAGATTATATTTTTTATCTCGTTTTTCTTATTTATTATGGCAGTACTTTTAAGTTTAAAAATGAAACACAGACATGCTGAAGGACCATTGCAAATTCAAAAAGCAGCCAATGAAATAAAACGAAATGCAGCATGGCGTAAGATTCTTTTTTCGCATTTTATTCAAGGATTAAGAGAAGGAATTTTTGTGTTTATTATTGTTCTATGGGTTTTTATGGCGACCAATAGTGAACTTGCCCTGGGCAGTTATGGATTTGTAACGTCAGCTGTATCATTTGCCGGCTATTTTATAGTTAGCAGGTTTTTAAAGCCTTCCCGGCGAAAAAAAGCGATTTTAATAGGGGGAGCATTATTATTTGGAGCTGTTTTTCTTATCGTTTTTAATCCAATTTATCCTCTCTTAATGACTTACGGTGTAATTATTTCTGCTGCTTACCCGCTGCTGCTTGTCCCCTATGTTTCTTTAACCTATGATGTATTAGGAAAAGCGTCAGATGCAGCGGCTCTTCGGATTGAATATTTAATAACAAAAGAATGGTTTATCAATGGCGGACGGGTAATGTCTATAGTAGTATTACTTGCAGGTATTTCGTTGTTCGAAGAAAAACAAATTATCCCTGTTTTACTCGTTATTTTTGGTTCCGGCCACTTTCTGATGTATTTCGTAATTAAAGGCATTGATCTAAGGTTTCTTGAAAATAAAAAAGAGGTGACCAACAACATGCCTGAAAATGGAGGAGGAGATTCTCTTACTTGAGATCTTCTTCTCTTTTTTGTTTTTCCAATTATGTGCTAAAATAAAAAAGGCTGCAGTTAAAATTACCAGTACGAAAAGCATACGTTTCAAAAGGGAGAGGAATGGGTGTGGCAAAAAATAAAGGTGGAAAGAATCGTATTCCTTTCCGTTTAAATTTATTATTCTTTGCTGTATTTATATTATTTTCTGCACTAATTTTGAGACTCGGTTTCATTCAAATTGTTCAAGGAGATGAGTTTGAGCGAGAACTTGAACAAACCAGCAGTGAAACTGCCAGAATTGATGCACCGCGTGGTTTAATGTATGACCGAAATGGAGAACTAGTTGTTGATAATGAACTTGTACTGTCTCTCACATATACAAACAAACAAAATGTTTCGGACGATGATCGAATTCATATTGCAACAGAATTGAGTAAGCTTATTGAAGTAGATGAGGATGAGTTGGAAAACCTGCCGGAAAGAGATCAAAAAGATTATTGGCTGGTCACACATCCCGAGGAAGCTAATAACCTGCTTACTCAAGAAGATAGAAATAGTATTGAAGATGATGATGAACTGTACGAGCTGCAGTTAAACCGAATTACAGAAGATCAATTAGATGAGCTGGATGAAGAAAGAGAAATTATTGCCATTTGGAGAGAAATGACGAGCGGGTACTATAATTCTCCACAGCGCATTAAAAAAGGACTATCCAGAGATGAAGCACATAGCATAAGTGAGCGCCTGGATGATTTACCTGGGGTCGATATTTTACGAGACGCAAATCGAGAATATTTGTACGAAGATGCTTTCCCTCGCTTTTTTGGACGCACAGGACCTATTCCGCGTGAAAATTTAGATGAATATTTAGCCAAAGGTTATGACAGATCTGATGAGGTTGGAACCAGTTTTCTTGAAGAGCATTATGAAGATGCTATGCGAGGTATTAAAGGTGAAATCTCCAATGACAGTAAATCGAATGATTCTGGGGAAGAAAGCAACGGCAGTCGAGGAAATGATTTAGTTCTTTCTGTTGACATGGCGCTGCAGCAAGAAGTTGAAACAATCATTGATGAAGAAGTAGACAGTTCACCAGGGAGCTTTATTAATAATAAAGAAGCCTATGTGGTTATGATGGAACCGCAAACAGGGGAGATACTTTCAGTATCAGGGTATGCTGATCATTTGGGCACAGTATCCAGCTCATTTGAAATGGGTTCTACAGTTAAGCCTGCTACTGTAATGTTAGGCTTACAAACAGGGGTAATAAACGAAAACACTATTGTAGAGGACCGCACCTTAAATATACCATATACACCGCCAATAAGCTCTGTTTCCAATTTGGGCCCTGTCAATTATTTAACAGCGCTTGAGCGATCTTCAAACGTTTTTATGGCCCATATCGCAATGGAATTAGCTGGTTATAATTATGGTGTGAGCCAAAGCTGGAACACCACTCAATATAACGAAGCTTATGACACGTTTCGATACTATTTTGACCAGTTTGGATTAGGTTCAGAAACACGTGTAGATCTGCCATCCGAGTCTACGGGAATAAACGGTGGGAATACCAATCCAGGTAATCTATTATATCTTAGTTTTGGGCAGTTTGATACGTATACGCCTATGCAGCTTGCTCAATATGTCTCAACCATTGCTAATGACGGGTATCGTATGAAACCGCAATTTGTCAAACAAATACGGGAAGCTAGTGCTGATAAATCAAAACTGGGAGCTGTACGTAAGCAGTTTGAGCCAACTGTACTTAATCGAGTTGATATTGACAGCAGGTATATCAATATGGCTCAGCAAGGAATGTGGAGAGTAACAAATGGCAACAGAGGTACTGCTCGTTCTTATTTCAATAACACTGATTATACGGCTGCTGGGAAAACAGGGACAGCAGAAATACGTATTCGACAGGAAGGTTCCGGCCGGTTAGTAGATGGAAATAACCAGGCATTTATTGGCTATGCGCCTTATGATGATCCGGAAGTGGCTATAGCAGTTATTGTACCGTATGTTTATAAAGATTCGGCCGGCGGAACAAGCGGTATTGCTAATACTATTGCCAGAAGATCATTAGATGCGTATTTTGATTTGAAAGAAGATAGACCTGACATAGAACCAAGTGACATGGAAGAAGAGATGGAGTAATAAAAAAGGCTGATGGCATTGTAACAAACATACCATCAGCCTTTCTTATCTATTTAGTTATATCGTTGATCATTTCCTCTTCAGCCATATCACTATTTAATTGATAGAAACCTGCTTGTATGCTGGTAGCTGCTCCGCTTTTGTTCATTTCTTTTTCAAATGAAGAAATATCTTCGATCATATTAAGCTGGTGCAGAAGTGATGCGACATCACGACTGCTCATTCCTTTTTCTATATGTAAAACAGCATTTACAGCAGCAGCTGAAGCTTCTTTATTTTCATTATTTTTATCATCTGAAGCAGCGTTTTGCTTTAGTTCTTGGACCTCTTCACTATTTAAAACGGTAAACCCCTTTTCCTCTAGAAAAGAAATAATTTTTTCCTCTTCCAGCTCTTGTATGTCAGGCGGCCTTTGATTGGGTTTAACAGGTTTTGCTAAAGAATCTGGGTAAAAGAAATAATAAATTGAAACAAAACAAGCAGCAGTAAACCAACCGGCAGCAAAAATTTGAAGCCCTTTTCTAATCATTATTCTTCCTCCTTATTGCAGCCTGGCCAGTAAGTATTTTACTTCATCGTCTTTTAATTGCATAGCAGCTGCGATCTCATCGACACTCATGTTTTGCTGTAAATAATCGTAAGCTTCATTCGCAAGTTCTTTATTTGTTTTTGGACGGTAGGCTGGGCTGACTGTAAGCAATTCTTCTTCTAACATTTGAAGTCTCTTCTTTATGTGATAAACTTCCCCCATCATGCTTAGTGACATTTGTTCTACTTCATCCTTTGTTGCATTTTTTTCTTTCACAAATAAAGATAAACTAAATAAAAGTAGGCCGATTATTGGCAAAAAAATAATGAACCATTCCATTATGTTTCCTCCGGTGTGTAAATTATTTAGAAATAACATCCAAGTTTTTCTAACGTTATTATACATGCTCCATAAAAAAAGGAGAATGGTTTTCATGAAAGAAGTAGATATTACAATTACAACTTGATAGCTCGGCGTGTATTTGCTATTATTGAAAAGTATGAACAAAGATGAATAAGGGGGAGGGAATCCGTCATGCGTGTACAAGTAACATTGGCTTGCACAGAATCAGGTGACCGTAATTATATTACGTCAAAGAACAAACGTAAAAACCCAGAGCGCATTGAACTAAGAAAATTTAGTCCGCGATTGAACAAATACACTTTGCATCGCGAAACAAAATAAGCAGGTGGAGGATGCTCCTCTGCTTTTTTTATTGTTTAGGAAATTATGTTTTTACAAGTTGTGGATAACTATCTCCATATTGTTTGATCCGCGTCTAGCTTCAGCGCCCAGCCTCTCGGGGTTAAATAACCTCCAGTCATGAAAGGCAAAGAGCGCCTTTCATGACTGGAGAACATTTACCTGTCGAGGCTGATCAGGGCGCTTGCGCTTTTGTTCTTATATTGGAAGAAATTTTAAGTACACTTGACGGCCGGCCACATTATTTTATAAAAAATGTTCTCTAAGGAGTAACATCATGAGACATAAAAGAGATTTTCGATTACATACTAGAAATGAATTTGAAAGACTATCACATCGTGTTATACAGACAAAAAGCCATTTGGTGTATAGGCAGTTGTTTAATTGGAGTATGTGGAAAAATGCATCAACCGTGGCCCTCACAATGGCTGCCAAAAATGAGATTGATACAAAACCAATAATTGAAAAAGGATGGGAAGAAAATAAATCAATAGCCGTACCTAAAGTCATTCCAAATGAACGAGCTTTAGATTTTTACAACATAACCTCTTTTGATCAAACGAAAGTAGACTTTGCAGGAATTTTCGAGCCTGATCCATTATTAACTACTCATGTTAAAAAGAATCATTTTGATTTAATTATTGTGCCGGGTTTGGCTTTTGATAAACAAAAGTTTCGAATTGGCTTTGGCGGAGGGTACTATGATCGTTTTTTAGAGGGATTAAAGATAACAACATGCTCTTTAGTGCTGGACTTTCAGTTACATGACCATATTCCTCGTGAAGAGCATGACATACCACTAACTGCATTGGTAACCGAAACTGGTATTATAAGTTAAATAACAAAATTGTCATGAAAACCCTGCTTTTTTCTGATCATAAAGTTTGTGAAATAATGTACAATTTATTTATGAGGAGAATGGGGAGGGGTAACGTGGAAAACAATGCAAAAACAACTAGAATTGTAATTATTGGTACGGGAGCTGTCGGCTCTAGTTTTGCATAGATGCTGCTTATCATATTATTGAACGAAAAGGATCTATTTATTACGGTATTGCTATGGGTCTGGTTCGTTCCTGGTGTAGTTAACAATAAAGGAGTACGGGAAGTGATAGAGCTTGATTTAACGAAAGAAGAAAAGGACAAGCTCGCAAATTCGGCTAATGCCTTAAGAAAAACTTCTCAACGAGTATTGGATATTTAAAACTCATTTTTATCAGTATAATACAGTTCAAAACTGCAAAATATACAGGTAAAAAGAGGGCGAGTCATGTTTAGAAACTGGAAAGTAATGATAATGGTATTTGTCATTGTATTTGTGTTTATGCAATTCAGAGGACGATTTTTTCATTTCTTTTTATTAAACCGTCCTTTACGGAGGGTGGCTATTACAATGGCTTTACGTATTCCTCTATTGCGAAAGTATATGCTCACACCATTTTCTTCTCACATGTAATAGTAAAACATCAGTTTAGAAAAAAGGTCACCGTCAGGATAAGACAGGGGCCTTTTTTTCTCCTTTTTAATAACAAAAGTGAAATGAGTAATGTCAATTCGGGTAAATCATTCGATATGGAGAAAGTGGGTTGCTATAATATGGGTTATGGGGGAGTAAGGATGCGCTGGAATACTATTTGTTTTGATTTGGATAATACATTATTTAGTCATGAAGAAGCATTTGAACATGCTATCATGCATACGTTTGAAGAGACATTAAAAGAATTAAATAAAAGTTATGACAATCTGCCGCCTATAAATATAAAAGAATGGTTTCGCACTTTTAAATATAATTGTGATTATTATTGGGGTGATTTTGAAAACAATAAAATGACCCATGAAGAATACCGGAAAATTCGATTTAATAAAACGATGGAAGCGTTTGGACTTCCTGTAGGTCCAAAAAGTGCAAAACAATTTCATGATCAGTATGAAGAAGTAGTGGTAGGTTACAGTGTACCTTTTAAAGGACTTCATGAACTGCTAAGTACGTTAAATAAGACAGAAATTAAACTTGGTATTATAACAAATGGGAAAAAGGAAACTCAAGAGCGTAAAGTGATGCAGTTAGAAATCGAAAAGTATATTCCATTAGAGCACGTCATTGTATCTGAAGACGCGGGTGCCGAAAAGCCTGAACAGGAAATTTTTGATCACGCCTTAGAAAAAATAAATGGTGAAAAGTATAAGGCATTGTTTATAGGAGATTCATGGGAGCTTGATGTCCAGGGAGCAATTTCTGCAAAATGGGATGCTATTTTTTTAAATACCCGCCACGAAAAAAGAACCGACGGTTATGAACCACTTACAGAGCATTTCACACTAAGTGAAACCGCTCAATTTCTTTACCGGTCGCTCCATTTGAAAGGATGACATTTTGTGAAGCCTAACCATCTCTTTTGGAAATTTATTTTTAATTTAGTAATAAAAGAAGACTTAAGAATTATTGATATTAGTCCTGATAAAAAGCAAGTATGGATAGAAAAAGAAGAAAAAGGCAAAAAAGCTGCGATTCGAATTGCTAAAATAGAATATGACTGGATGAAAGACTTAGAAAGAGATAAAGAACAAACTAAACGCATGCTGAGCAGAGTCAAAAAAATGATGCCTGCTAGAAATTTAACGTTTTATAATGTATACATTTCCACTTATCCTCCAGTAGACCTCTATACGAGCTTAGACCTCCATTGGGAAAACGAAGAAGAAATGCAATCTTTTTTCATTGCGTCTGATTCAGCTCAACCTACTGTAGATGATCCTGGTGATGTCTTAAGAAAAATGGGTTTTTACACTCCATGGGAGCAAATTTATGACATATCCGATGAAGATCACCAACGTTATGCTCGTTATTATAGAAAAGAGGTTACACGAAAACAAGAACAATTAGAGCAAAAAGATAGAAATTTACTGCTTTTTGGTAAGCCGCGGTTCACCTATTTACTATTGACAGCTATTCTGCTCGTTTTCTTTGTTGTAGAGAAAGCAGGCGGGAGCACCGATATACTGACATTGATCGAGTTTGGAGCAAAGTATAACCCAGCTATTTTAGAAGGAGAATGGTGGAGATTTTTTTCTGCAATGTTTCTTCATATTGGTTTTTTTCATTTGTTTATGAATTCATTAGCTCTTTTTTATTTAGGTGGAGCGGTAGAAAGAATGTATGGTACATTACGATTTATCATCATTTATTTTATCGCAGGTTTGTTTGGTTCACTTGCTAGTTTTGCTTTTAATGAACAAGTTTCAGCTGGCGCATCAGGAGCTATTTTTGGGTGTTTTGGGGCGTTATTATATTTTGGATTTATTCACAGGAAGTTATTTTTTCGTACCATGGGAATGAATGTGCTAGTTATTTTAGCTATCAACCTTTCGTTTGGTTTTATTGTTCCAGCGGTAGATAATGGGGCGCATATTGGCGGACTTATTGGAGGGTTTCTTGCCTCAGCATTTGTGCATCTTCCAAAGCATGGCTTAAAGGGCAGACAAGTTCCTATCTTTTTATTAACTGCCGTGTTCAGTGCTGTTCTGTTTTGGTATGGGTATGAAAATGACAGTAAAGCTGAATCGCCGCTTCTTGATTTGCAAATTGCCCAAGAACATTTAGAAAGAGAAAACGTGGATGAAGCAGATAATATATTGTCACAAATTCTTGAAAATAATGAGAACGCTCAAGCTTACTTTTTGAAGGGAAATGTGTTTGTGAAAAAAAGTGATTACGAAACGGCTGCTCAATATTTTGAGAAAGCAGCAGAGCTTGAACAAGACTTTCCACAAGCCCATTATAACCTTTCTTTAGTTTATATAGAGTTAAGTCAATACGAAAAAGCTGAAATGGCGCTTGAGCTTGCCAAAAAAACAAATGAATCCCAGGAAGATGAGCGTTTAAATTTTGAGAAGGTTGAAGAGTTACTAAAAGAACGAGAACAATAACCGAACTCATATATTTTTTACTAAAAATGACTATAGTGGATAAATAGAGAAAGCTTTCTTTGTTCAGAGTCCCAGCTGATAAAAGGCATACCTTTTTTTCCTTCAGAGCGGTATTTGCGGCTGCTTTCTAATAACTTAGTATAAATGCCTCCCCACATTTCCTCTAACTCATGGAGTGGAAGGTGATTATCTGAAGAAGGATCCGTAATCACCTTCCAATTATTTATGTCTTCTAATGGGAAAAGCATAACCTCCTCAGGAAGGTTTGCTTCTTCTCGAATAATTCTTTCAATATGGTCTTGTTGTTGTCTGATCACGGCGTCTAATATGTTTTTAGCTTTTTCGTCTTCTTTCGAACGAGGAAATTTAAAGGAATGCATTTCAGTCATTGGTGTATCTAATACATATAATTCATCTTCACTCCAAGAAAAAGAAAAATCCAGAATTCCTTCCGCATAATGAAACGTTAACAGGTGATAGCGGCTGCTTTCTTCTGCAGTCGTTTGTTTGGAAATGTTTAATTCCTTCTGATTTTCCGACCAAGCTGAGGAAAGGTCTTTTAAGTATCCATCCTCAAACAATAAAGAAAAGCCTTGTTGGAATGATACCTTGTTAAATGTTTCAGAACGTCCTGTCCACTCCAAAAGGTATTCATCATCATCTGTAATATGAAGTATTTCGACTTCACTATCAGAAGCGGAAAAAATTTTTTCCTGCTGTTGAAAGGAAAGGTCAACGTCTTTATCGCGTTCATGGGTAGCAAATGTTGCAGGATTAGTCATTAACAAAGAAAAACAAAGAAGAATGAATATGACATAACACAATTTTCTCATACTTAGAAACCCCTGTCCTATTTGTCTATTTTCATTGGTATGTATGTGAAATTAATTCATGACAGGCGATTCTTTATTTTCTTACTAAATTATTTTACCAATTGAGGAGAAAATGGGAAGAAGTGGTGGAAATGGAGAAAAAAATCGGTTAGTAAAAAAATAGAAGAAAATAAAAAGTATCTTTCTAATGAACTAGCTGTAGACAAAAATTTTGACATAATTGAACTTCCTGTCGAGTATAATGGCAGGAAAATGCTTTTTTATATGGTGGACGGGTTTGTTAAATGCTGAACTTATAGATGACGATAAATAAAAATACTGTCTTTTCCATCATTCAACCGGAAAAGACAGTTTTTTATTTACCTAAAAAGGGGGAGAAATATGGGAAAGTTTAAACAACCTTTTCAGTAAGTTTAGAGGGTTTTAAAGTATGATTTCCCGGGACAAACATAGATTATAATAATCGTCTCAACTAATGAGGAGGAAATCATGTTTGCATCTATGATGGAAATAATGCTGGCAGCGGTGACAGTGGGAGCGGCTTCTGTGTATACAAGAGATAAACAGACAATGTTATCTGTGCTTTTTATTTTATTTTTTGCTTCTTTTGCTTATCTTGGTTTTCTTTTATCGAGCTACCACATTATTTACTTAGAGCAGCTTCATTGGACTGTGAATGTAGTTAGGTTTCTGTTGGTTGTAAGTATTGGTGCAGCAGCTATGTTTTCTTTTATTCCTTACCAAGGCTTTTTTCATTCACAGAGTAAACATTTATGGCTGGCAGTTTCGGTATTTTATCTTTTTATTGGTTGGCATGCAGGGCATTGGTTCGGTTCATGGTATATGTTCACAGGTTTAATAATAATGTTTATTATATTTTATGTTTCTGGAAATATTTTACAAGGAATGGTCCATATAAAATTAAGGCAAAGACAGATTGCAGCATACTTTCCATTTCTAATTTTACTTTTATTTTCAATACTTCTGTTGCTATAATAAGGTTATGTATAATGAAATAAATACGATAGCAGATGTTAGAAAATGGCTCATGCAATTTAGAACTATAGTATATACAAAAGATCGACAAACTGACCTGGAGTTAATGGAGGATGAGATCAAGGAAGCTTATCAACTGGGCATGCTGGACCAGGGTTTATATCAAAAAGCTATCATTATACTTAGACAGGAAAAATCCAGACTTCAAGATTAATAGGTGAACAAATAAAGGAGCTGTACATTACATATGGAACAACAATATGTACTAGGGATTGATGTAGGGGGTACCTCCGTAAAACAGGCAGTTTTTACGGTAGACGGAAACATGCTTAAAAAATGGTCCATCTCCACCGATAAAGCAGATAATGGAACTAACATTCTTAAAGATATTTCCGCATCGGTAAATAAAGCATTATCCAGCCTTAAATTAGATAAAAAACAATTTATTGGCGCAGGGGTAGGAGTTCCAGGGTTTATTGACATGGAAAGCGGTATGGTAGACTTTGCTGTAAACATAGGATGGAAAAAATATCCAATTGTACGTATATTATCTGATTACCTCAACATTCCAGTGGCGGTTGATAATGACGCGAATTTAGCTGCTGCGGGTGAATACTGGCGTGGAGCCGGAGATGGCGCAGATGACATGATTTTATTTACTATAGGAACTGGCGTCGGCGGTGGAATTATTGTTAAAGGCGATATTGTTCATGGAGTTGGCGGAATGGGAGGAGAAATTGGTCACGTAACTGTCATTCCAGAAGGAGGAGCCCCTTGTAATTGTGGAAAAGCTGGCTGTCTTGAAACCGTATCATCCGCTACGGGAATCATACGTTTAGCTAAAGAGGAAGCAGAGAAGAACAAGAATTCTTCGCTTTATAAATTGTGGCAGGAAAAAAATGAATTGTCGACAAAAGATATTTTTGAGTTATCAGCAGCAGGGGACCAAACAGCAAATGTTGTTATTGAAAAAGCGATGCATTACCTCGGATTAGCAGCTGCGAATATAGCGAATGTTTTAAACCCACAAAAAATAGTAATTGGCGGTGGTGTCTCAGCCGCAGGAGAACAACTGCTTATCCCTTTACGGAGCCATTACGAGGAATATGCCTTAGAAAGAGTGAAAGCAGATTCTGACTTTGCTCTTGCTGAACTAGGTAACGATGCAGGAGTGACAGGAGCAGCCTGGATGGCGAAGACATACCTAAATGAAGAGAAATAAAGAAAATGGGCTGTCTAAATAGGCAGTCTTCTTTATGTGCAGGGTGATAACTGAAAAGGTCTATAAAATGGTGAACAAGTATTAATCAACTTGGTACTTGCCTTGCATAAAATAATTACATAATCGACAGGAGGGGAGTTTTTACATTGAACAAAAAATTAACACTTATTGGAGTGCCGATGGATCTTGGTCAAAACAGGCGCGGGGTTGATATGGGGCCAAGCGCTATTCGTTATGCAGGAGTATTGGAGAGAATACGTGCTTTAGGGTATGATATAGAAGACAAAGGAGATCTCAGAGTTAAAAAAGAAAGCCCTGGTAAAGAAGATGTTTATAATTTAAGTAACCTGCACGTGGTAACAGAAACTAATAAAACATTAGCAAATACTGTGTCTTCCATATTGGAAGAAGGCCGGTTTCCTCTTGTTCTCGGGGGGGACCATAGCATAGCTATAGGTACTATAGCCGGTACGGCAGGCCATTTTGAAAACCTCGGGGTGATTTGGTATGATGCTCATGGCGATTTGAACACTGCTGAAACCTCTCCTTCAGGTAATATACATGGGATGCCATTGGCTGTCTCCCTCGGGTTAGGTCATGCAGCTTTAACAGGAATTAACGGAAGTTTACCAAAAGTTAAACCTGAAAATGTTGTAATTATAGGAGCAAGAGAGATCGATAAAGGAGAAAAAGATTATATACACCAATCTGGCATGAATGTCTATACTATGCATGAGGTAGACCGCTTAGGTATGCCCGAAGTTATGAAGCAGGCTATTGATTATTTAAAAGGTAGATGTGGTGGTGTCCATTTAAGCCTTGATCTTGATGGCCTGGATCCGCATGATGCCCCGGGAGTGGGCACTCCTATTCTAGGAGGGCTGAATTATAGAGAAAGTCATTTAGCCATGGAAATGCTTGCTGAATCAGACATTATTACTTCTGCGGAATTTGTGGAAGTAAACCCTATTCTTGATGAAAAAAACAAAACAGCCGAGGTGGCTGTAGCATTAATGGGATCACTGTTTGGAGAAAAGTTGAAATAAATGTTTTAAGGAGAAGATGACATGAGTGAATTTCGGACCGAAAGAGATTTCTTGGGAGAAAAAAAAGTACCAGTTGATGCGTATTACGGTATACAAACTATACGAGCGAAAGAAAATTTTCCAATTACAGGCTACCCGCCGCATCCCGAATTAATCAAAGCTTTCGGTTACGTGAAAAAAGCTGCTGCTATGGCAAATAGAGAGGTGGGCGTTTTAAATAAAAACATTGCGGCAGCAATTATACAGGCAGCAGATGAAGTTATAGAAGGAGCCTTTAATGATCAATTTATAGTAGATGCTATTCAAGGCGGTGCAGGAACTTCATTTAATATGAATGCCAATGAAGTTGTTGCAAATCGGGCAATTGAAATTTTAGGAGGAAAAAAGGGGCATTACTTAACTATCAGTCCAAACACACATGTAAATATGGCTCAGTCCACAAATGACTCTTTTCCTACTGCAATTCATATTGCTTCCCTTCGATTGGCAAAAGGATTGATGAAGTCTTTAGAACAAATTATTCTTGCTTTAAAAGAAAAAGAAGCAGAGTTTGATAAAGTCATTAAAATGGGACGTACTCACCTCCAAGACGCTGTACCAATCAGGCTGGGACAGGAATTTGGTGCTTACCGCCGTGTTTTAAGCAGAGATTTAGCAAGAATTAAAGGCTCAGTCGACCATTTATATGAAATTAATATGGGAGCGACAGCAGTCGGGACTGGTTTGAATGCTAAGCCTGAATATATTGAGAAGGTCGCTCAGTATTTGGCTGATATAACGGGCTTTCCATTGTACAGTGCTGAAAATTTAGTGGATGCTACGCAAAATACAGATGCTTATACAGAGCTGTCAGCAGCTTTAAAAGTCCATGCAATAAACCTGTCAAAAATTGCAAATGATTTACGCTTAATGAGTTCCGGCCCGCGAACTGGCCTAAATGAAATTAATCTGCCGCCAAGGCAGCCAGGTTCATCCATAATGCCAGGTAAAGTCAACCCGGTGATGTGTGAAGTAATAAATCAGATCTCTTTTCAAGTAATCGGTAATGATCATACGATCAGCATGGCTTCTGAAGCAGGTCAACTAGAACTAAATGTAATGGAACCAGTATTAGTTTTTAACCTGCTGCAATCTTTATCTGTTTTGCAAAATGGCTTGCAGGTATTCAGAGAACATGCCATCGTTGGCATCAGTGCTAATGTAGAACGCTGTAAAGAAATGGTTGAAAACAGCGTAGGTATTATTACAGCAATAAATCCTCATGTTGGTTACGAAACAGCTTCAAGAATTGCGAAGGAAGCTATTAATACAGGAAGAAGTGTGAGAGAAATTTGTTTGGAGAGAGATATTTTAAGTGAAGAAGAACTGGATGAAATTTTAGATGCAAAAGAAATGACCAACCCTGGAATAGCAGGAGCAAAATTTTTGTTATAACGCCAAATAGAGAAAGGAATGGGGCTGTCTTGCGGAGGCAGCTCCTTTTCGATTTTAAAGCTTTGGAGACCCTCCTTCCCTTATATTTAATTAGTTATTAAAGGCTTTTTTAATTTTTTCAAGTGCCCATTCGAGTTCTTCTTTTTTTACAATAAGAGGTGGAGCAAGACGAATAACATTCTCGTGTGTTTCTTTACATAACAGGCCTTTATTTTTTAATTTTTCACAATAGGGGCGTGCTGGTATATGTAATTCCATACCAATAAAAAGCCCTTTTCCTCGAATTTCTTTGATCAACGGGTGTTTAATGGACGCAAGTTCCTTTATAAACCATTCACCTAGTTTATATGACTTCTCCCATAATTTATCTTTTTCAATAACTTCAAGGGAAGCAAGCGCGACAGCTGCAGCTAAAGGATTACCTCCGAAGGTCGACCCATGTGATCCTGGTTCGAACACTGCTAACATTTCTTTTTTGGAACAAACAGCCGAAATAGGAAATACTCCACCACCAAGTGCCTTTCCAAGAAGAACCATATCCGGCTTAACATTTTCCCATTCACAAGTAAGAAGCTTTCCAGTTCGGCCAAGACCAGACTGTATTTCATCAGCAATAAAAATAATATTATTTTGTCTGCATATTTGTTCAACTTCCTTTAAATACCCTTTAGGGGGGATAATAATACCTGCTTCTCCTTGAATCGGCTCTGTCAAAAAAGCAGCGGTATTGGGTGTAATGGCGTTACGAAGAGCTTCGCTGTCTCCAAATGGGATGGTTTTTATACCAGAAAGTAAGGGGCCAAAATCTTTTTTGTATTCAGCACTTGAAGACAAAGAAACCGCTGTTATTGTACGGCCATGAAAGTTATTTTTACAAACAATGATTTCAGCTTCATTATTCTTCACGCCTTTTTGCTGATAAGCCCACCTTCTTGCTGCTTTGATAGCTGTTTCTACGGCTTCAGCCCCCGTATTCATAGGCAGTATCATTTCCATATTTGTTAAATGTGCAAGTTTTTCATAAAAAGGAGGCAGTTTGTCATTATGAAAAGCACGAGATGTTAAAGTAATACGGTCTGCTTGTTCTTTCAAAGCTGAAATAATTTTAGGATGACGATGCCCCTGATTTAGTGCGGAATAGGCGCTTAACATATCAAGGTATTTTTTTCCCTCTATATCTTCTACCCACACACCTTCACCTTTAGATAAAACTACAGGAAGAGGCAGGTAATTTTTAGCGCCATATTGATCATGTAAGTGAATCACTTTTTCTGTTTTGTTCATCAAACCACTCCTTACCAAAATGTCCGGCTGTTCTTCGTTATTATATGCAAACTCTTTGCCAAGTTTTTAAAAGTTCAGCGTAAAGAATAGCGTGTCTAAGTATTTGAAGTGCAAAATAATTTTGCGTTAAAAACCGAAAAGATATTTTGCTGCAAATAATATTTGCATTCCTATAGCCAGAAGTTTAACCTGAAAGAAGGAAGGTGGTTTTCTATGTCTCTTCAGGAATTGAGTAAACAAGAGCTGATCCGTTTAATTGAGTTTTTATCACAGCAGCTTGATATAGGGGTGCATGTTGTTGATAAAAAGGGCAAAACCATTTTATATAATGGAAAGATGGCTGCTATCGAAGAAATGAAGCCAGCTGAAATATTAGGATATGACATAAAAAAGAAGTTCCAATTCAAGGATTACAGTACATTAATAGAAGCGTTAGAAGAGAGGCAAAAGAAAAAATCAGTTCAGCAGACATATTTTAATTCATATGGTAAAGAAATAAATACCTCTAATTACACTTTTCCTGTAAAGATGGAAGGCAAGGTAATTGCTGCTGTTGAATTATCTAAAGATATGACCAGGTTTGAACGATTAATTGAAGAAAAGAGAAAAAAATTTACTGCTTTTACATTTGATCAAATAATTGGGACTAGTTTGCCGATAAAAGAAGTAATCCAGGATTCAAAAAGAGCAACCAGAACTTCGTCGTCTGTTTTAATAGCTGGGGAAACAGGAACAGGTAAGGAACTTTTTGCTCAAAGTTTGCACACAGGCAGTAACAGGTCAGGCAGACCATTTATTTCCCAAAACTGCGCCGCGATACCAGAACATTTAATGGAAAGCATATTATTTGGAACAAAATCTGGAGCGTTTACTGGAGCAAAAGAGCGAGAAGGTTTATTTGAACAGGCTGGCGGGGGAACATTGCTTTTGGATGAAATTAACTCTCTTCCTCCTTCTCTGCAAGCCAAATTATTAAGAGTTCTTCAGGAAAAAAAAGTCAGAAGACTCGGGGATTCAAAAGAAAGAAATGTCGATGTTCGTATTATTGCAACCATTAATGAAGACCCGGTTGAAGAAATTGCTGCTGGGAGACTTCGTAAAGACTTATATTATAGACTTGGAGTGGTTTCCTTAATTATTCCGCCATTACGGGAGAGGAAAGAAGATATTTATGCATTAACTGCTTATTTTTTAAAAAAGTTTAATAAGTTATTTCAAATGCAGGTGAAAATTTGTTCGAAGGAAGTAATGAATATATTTCTTAATTATGATTGGCCAGGCAACGTAAGAGAATTGGAGCACATTATCGAGGGAGCTATGAACCTTATGGAAGATGATGAAACGTTACTTTGTTTTGCTCATCTGCCTGCCCATTTCCGCCCTCTGAGAAGAAAGAAGAAATTGCAATCTCTAAGGTTTCATGTGTCTTCAAGAAATAACGAAGAAAATACTGCCTTAGATAAAAAAGCCTTAAAACCGTTGGATTGTGTCCTTAAAGAAAAAGAAAGAGAATATATTATTCATGCACTGACTCGTTTTAAGGGAAATGTTTCACATACGGCTGCTGCTATCGGGACCAGCCGTCAGTCTTTGCAATATCGTATGAAAAAGCTGTGTATTACTAAAGATGCCGTATGGAAAGAATGACAGTAAATATTAAAAAGGAGGAAGGCAGGCATGTTTAATGGAAATAAATTAGTCGTTATATTGCCATTAATTTTAATGGTTTTTCTTTTTGCAGGAGGAAGTTTTTACATAAATCAAGCCGAAGTAATAAATAACGAAGAGCTTGATGAACAAATTAATTGGGAAACAAGTCTTTCCTCCACTGGTGAAGCTTCTATCTTAGAGGCTTCATGGAATTGGAATGTTACCCCGGATGATGGTATGGAGGGAGAAGATTACATTGGAGTAACTTTTATTGATGAAAATGGCGAGATGATGCCAGCAGAAATAATAGAGGAGTATGAATTAACTTTAACACTTAAAGATCAGGAAATAGAAGAAGATGGCATAACAGCTGATAACGGTATAATTTTTTCATTCCCTAATTCAATAGAAGAAAATGAAACACTTGGAGATAAGGGCTCACTTCGTGTCGAAACAAGTGGAGAAGCTGTTCCTGTACGTGCGGTGATCAGCCATTTGCATACTTGGGAAGAACATGGAGGACTTCAATCGAACGATGCGAGGTTTTTTGATAGGGATTTTGGGGGTAAAAAGGATAATGATGAATCATTTTTCTGGGTGTCAGAACGATTTGTTGATTTAAAAAACGAGAAAGGCAGTTCTAACAGCTGATGAAGGGTCTCTCTTATCAAAACGGTGTTTTATTTTTCGGGAGCAAGTATATTGGGTGGGCCAGCGTTAAGAACAACAAACCAGTTTCTGAAGTCCTTCCTTTCAACTCAGCTTCTATGTTAAAGATAGCCTTGAATGTGTTTAAGGCCATGCCGGCATGGTACAAAACAATTTTTTTTATATGGGCTGCGGCAGTACTTGTTCCGCCCGTATTTCATTCATATGAAGTCACAGCTTTTCCTGAGCTTCCCTTTTACACCTTTATTTATTTCCTTTTAGGAACCCATTTTATATTTCCAAAACAATTAAAGATGTTTCATGGTGCGGAGCATAAGGTATTTAGTTTTAAAGGAGTAAAAAAAAGAAGAAATATTTATCGAATAAAAAAAGCAAATATAACAAATCGTTATTGTTCAACTAATATAGTGGTTATGTACTTTTTGACTGTTTTAATTTTTACTCCTTTTTTCTATCTATGGTATTCAATAGAACAAGCTGCAGCCATCGTTTCTTACAGTGCAGTAGTCTTCGTTCCCATTTTACACCGCATTATTCAAAGAAAAAAAATGTCTATTTTTAGAAAGCCAATACTAGGAGTATCATATGCTGTTCAACGCCGTATCACTTGTTCTCATCCAGAAAGAATTCATTTGTTAACTGCAGTAGAAGCCTACAGGGCATTAGCTGAAAAAGAATTTCCTTATCTTTTAAAGGAAAAACCAAAAAAGAAGAAGGAGGAGAAAAAAATGGCTATTATTGATATCACAGTGGTTCCGGTTGGTACAGAGTCAACAAGTATGAGTGAAGATGTAGCAGAGATTCAAAAGGTGCTAGAAATGCATTCAGAGAAAATTGATTTTCAGCTGACATCAATGAGTACTATTGTTGAAGGCGATTTAAAGGATCTCTTCCCAATCGTCCAAGAACTTCATGAAATTCCTTTTAATCGGGGTGCAAAACGTGTTACTACCAATATACGATTAGATGACCGAAGGGATACAGGTCATGAAAGCATGAAAGGGAAAGTTAATTCAGTAGAAAATAAAATGAATTAAATAAAAAGGGAGGCATTTTGCTCTCCCTTTTTTATAATCTCAGATATTTTAAGTTATAAAGATAACTGTTAAATCTGTTACTTTAGAAATGGCTGGGATGGCAGGGTTCGAACCTGCGCATCACGGAATCAAAATCCGTTGCCTTACCACTTGGCTACATCCCATCAACAGTTTTTATTATAGACGTACTTATTTTTTTTATTCATATAAAAAATTTTTATTTTAAGAAGGATTTTTTCATTATAGCTAGAAATATTATTATCAGGTAAATAAGAAAGGAAGGTGATTTATTGTCGAATGTGGAATGGGAAAGCAGAAAATTGATTGAACGTGCTTTGGCTTTAGATGCTACCGATATTCATTTGCATCCTAACGAACGCGATACTTTTCTCTTCTTTCGAGTTCAGGGAAAACTGCATCATATGCAATCCTTAAAGAAAAGAGATGCAGACCGCTTAATTGCCCATTTTAAGTTTAGGGCGGGAATGGACATTGGTGAACAGCGCCGTCCTCAAAATGGATCGTTTATGCTGAAAAACATCTCTCCTCCTGTAAATCTTCGCTTTTCTACCATCCCTGCATACTTTCGTGAAAGTTTGTCTATTCGTCTGCTACCTCAAAATGATTTTTTTCCTCTATCTTCTTTGTCATTTGTCCCTGCTGTCACTAATTTTTTTCGACACTTACTTACTCATCACAACGGTATGGTTATTTTAACAGGGCCAACAGGCTGCGGAAAAACAACTACTTTATATGCTTTTATGAACGCGTTAAGACAAGCAGCATACGCACGTGTTATAAGCATTGAAGATCCAATTGAAATTAGAAATAAAATGTTTATTCAAACAGAAATTAACGAAAGAGCCGGCCTGACTTACACAGAATTGTTAAAGGCATCAATGCGCCATGATCCAGACGCTCTATTAATTGGAGAGATAAGGGATTCAGAAACAGCCGCACTTGCTGTTCGTGCAGCTCTTACGGGCCATTTAGTATTTACCACGATGCATGCAAGTTCTCCACATGGAGCTATAAAAAGACTGGTTGAATTTGGGTTTTCTATGCTTGATTTACAAGAGACGCTGCTGTGTATTACTTCTCAATTTTTAGTTCCCCGTTATTGTTCTTTATGCAAAAGTCAGCAATGCTCACCGTATTGCCATACACATGGAAGCTCCTCTCGTGTAGCACTCTTTGATATTTTAGCTGAGAATGATCTTTTAAGAACATTAAATGAAAAAAGCACATCATTACTAACCATTTCCCACCAAGACCAAATCAATAAGGGAATAGCACTTGGGCTTTTCTCTAAAAATATGAAGACAAGGAGAAATTTTACGATGTATGCGAAAGAAATGGAGTAAAAACGCAGGCGCAGAATTTTTATTAAAAGCTGGAGAACTTTTGGATCAAGGGTACCCTCTTGACCAAGTTTTGCATTTACTGACCTGGGAGCAGCCTGAACAAGTGAAAATGATAATATATGATATGAGGGAACAGTTAAGAAGAGGTGTCCCCTTTCATGAAGTGCTTGCCCAAAAAAACTTCCCTTCTGATATCACCGCTTATGTGTTTTTTTCTGAACAGTGCGGCTCCCTGCAGCAAGGTCTTTTCGGAGCTGGTGAACTTTATCAAAAAAGATTAAATACACTCACGAATATTCGTCGTTTTATGAGGTACCCTCTCCTTTTACTTTGGATGCTTATTTTAATATCTATTGTCATGCTGCATTTTTTATTTCCGCAATTCAGTCAATTATTTGCCTCTCTAAATATCGATTTTCCTTTATTAACGCTTATTATGATTCAAGTGTTTCAATACTCCCCATACTTGCTTCTTTTCATTTTTTCGATTATTTTTTTGTTCTTTCTATATTACTTAAAGGTTTTCCGTCATTTTTCTCCTCAAAAGCAAGTAGAACTGCTTCTTCGTGTTCCTTTTTTAGATACGTTTGTTCGTTTATTTCTTACCTACTATTTCTCCTTACAGTTTAGCAGTATGTTAAAAGGTGGCCTTTCTATATATGAAGCCTGTATGGTCTTTGAAAAACAACACCATTTTTTGTTTTTTCAAGCCGAAGGCACCCTATTAAAACAGCAGCTTAAAGAGGGAGAGCAGCTTCATTCAGCCTTAGAGGCAGCTGGTTGGTATCAAAAGGAAATGAAGTATGTGGTTCAGCATGGACAGGCTTCAGGAAAACTTGGTGAAGATCTTTATTTCTACAGTGAGAAGGTATTTCAATTGCTAGAGAGTAAAGTGAAAAAAATAGTAATGGCTGTACAGCCTGTTATGTTCTGTTTTATTGGTATCATTATTTTAGGGATGTTTTTATCTGTGTTTTTACCAATGTTTCAGTTAATGACTTCTATTTAAAAGATCAAAATTATAAGGAGCTTAAAAAAATGAATTACACCGAAAAAATCAAATGGCAGCAAGACTTACTGGAAAAAGTACAGAACATCGAAACAAGAATTATGGTGCTAGAAGAGACAAAAGAGAAAGATATAATCAGCTTGCTTAAATTAGTTGGACGTAAAAATAAATAAGAATGGAAGGGTTGTAATGAAAACCAAAGTTTGGAACGAAAAAGGTTTCACAATGATAGAGATAAAGGTGGGCAAAAACATATAGATGATCCCATAAACACTAAATCTGGAACGATATCTTGTATATGGGATTCTTAAGTTGTCCATGCTCTTTCACAATCGAGCTCGATTACCGAAGAGTTTTATTGCAAAAATCTTGGATATATAAAAAATAATATTCTGGAAACCCTTTAGTATAGAGGTGATTTTATGGACAAACAGCATTTAAAACTCACATCGTCGGAAATTGGAACATTGTGGGCAGAATATATAAATGGAACGGCGATTGAAATAGTAAATAAATATATGCTATCCATTATAGAGGATGAAAAGATAAGAGCTGTTTTTGAAGATGCTTTACAGACTTTTGAAAAACAAAAGAAACAGATAACAACATTCCTTGAAAACGAAGGATTTCCAATTCCAATTGGGTTTAATGAATCAGATCTTAATAAAGGAACAAAAAGATTATTTTCGGACATATTCTGTTTACACTATTTACACATTATGACACTACATGGTTTATTAGGACATATAGGGGCACTTAGTTCTTCTGTAAGAGAAGATTTACGGAGTTTTTATGATTCTTGTGATAATGACGGAAAGAGGATGTATCACCAAACTATTGAATTATTATTAGAAAAAGGACACTTTCAAAGAGATCCGTATTTTTATCCTGAAACAAGTCCCGAATTTATTTCAGGCCAACAATTTTTAGACGGCTTTTTTAGTGACAAACGCCCTTTAGCTGCAACAGAAATGGTTACTCTTTCATTAAACGTCAAAAAAAAAATAATGGAAAAAACTCTTTCTATTGCATTTAGTCAGGTGACGCAGTCAAATGAGGTTAGAAAATTTTTAATGAATACACAAAAAACTTCTGACCAACAAATTCAGTCATTGAGTAAAATACTACATGACGATGATCTACCTGTACCCATGTCTTGGGAATCAGAAATAACAACTTCTCAAGACGCTCCCTTTTCAGACAAGCTAATGCTATATCATATTGGTTTTTTATTACAAACCGCACAAGCTTATCATGGTACAGGACTTGCGGTCGCTATGCGAACCGATCTTGCAATGAATTATGAAAAAATCATATTAAAAAACTTATTGGTTACAAAAGATTGGTTTGACTTGATGACAAAATATAAGTGGTTTGAGCAGCCACCACTTGCCCCAAATCGTAAAAAGATTGCAAAAGGTAAATAACAATTTTCTTCCTACAAGATGGAGCGGAGTGTCAATGTAACTCTACCTTTTTTATACTAAGGAAAAAAATTAAAGTTAAGCAACACTAAATTGTGAGTAACCTAAAAAGGAAAGAAAGCTTGAAAATAATTTAATAACGTCTACAATCACATGGATGGATAACATGAATCGAAATAACAAGTATGAAATATTACTTTGGAGTGTTGCATTTCCAGGTTTTGGCCAAATTTTAAATAGAAAGTTTTTCAAAGGATTTCTTTTTATAACATTGGAATTTTTGATTAATGTCCAATCCAACTTTAACAAAGTGATCCTTTTAAGTATTCATGGGGAGATAGAAAAAGCAATTCAACAAGCGAATTATCAATGGTTAATGTTTTACCCTTGTTTGTACTTTTTTGCAGTATGGGACGCATACAAAGATGTTGGCGGAGGTAAATCGCCATTTGCATTTTTACCATTTGCATTTGCCTCCTATTCTGTAACAGTTGGTCTAATTTTTTCGCCAACATTCAAGATGATGGGGATATTATTGGGCCCTGTATGGTTACCCATGTTATCCGTGATACCGGGAGTAGTAATCGGTCTGTTAATAAAAAAATTAAATAATTAATGCTCCAGTTAATCTAACAAAGAAGACTTATTTTGAATTCTCTTGTTCTTCAACAATATGGTCCCGATTGCAGAACACTGTGTTTTTTTATATAAATATTATAGATCACCTAATTTTACCCCGGTATTGTTCTTTGTAGCTTCTCTTTTTTGTGAAGTGCCAAGTGTTTGGATCAGGATCGATAGGGATTTCTAATTCAACGGGTGCTCCACCTTCTAATGAACCTATAAGCACAAGTTTCTCTTCATATGCTTTGGCGTATGGAAATAATTCACCGAGTAAGTTTGCCTGTTCTAATGGTGTTAATTCCTTTTCAATACTCTCGGCGATTTCTAAGTATTCATAAAGCATTTCATAATTCCATTCTTGTTTTCGGTACATATCTAATTTACTTTCAATACCTTCTTTTAAGCCTTGAAGCTGCTGCACTTCACTTTCGAGAACAGCTTGTCTTTTAGATAGCTGCTCTTTTGAAAAAGTTCCATCCAGGTATAAATCAAGAAGTTTATCCAACTTCTCCTGATTCTTGCTTAAAGTATCTGTAATGTTATTTAAGGAAGCCTGTAGCTCATTGACTTCCTCATTATCAACTTGAAGGTCCACATAATTCATTGCTAACTCTTCATCAGAAAGGATATCTTTTATAGCTCTAATTATATTTTGATCAACTCGTACCGTGTTAATGGATATATCACAAACTGACTCATCATTTATCCTCATCGTTCTACCGTGTTTAATATAATATCTAGGATTTTGTACATTTCCATTTTGCTGCACATTTAATTTTCTCCCGCAATAACCACACGTGATAAGAGTACGTCGTAATATATGAAGGTTATCCTTTCGGCGACTTGTAACTTTGAATATTTTTCCTCGCTTTTCTCTTTCTCTCTGAATTCGGTCATATGTTTCTTTAGTCCGAAGAGGGGGATAAATGTTTTCAATGGTGATTACTTCACCGTTAGAAAACGTCTTTTCCATTACACCGTGAAAAGCTTTGGAAACAAGCCTGCGGTGAATTAATGTTTCGTTCCATAGCTTTCCTGCAGGGGTGCGTGATATTTCATTTAAATGATTTGAAATGGCATTCATACCTAGTTGGTCTTCAAGGTAGAGTTTATCTATTGTGGGGATTACCCAGGCCCATTTATCATCGATGACAAAGCGTTCATTTGCTTTATCATATATGTAACCAATAGGTGCTCTTCCCCAAGGTTTTCCTTCTCTCATACGTTGACGTTTTCCACGCATCATTCGTTTTACAATCGACTTCTTTTCTCTTCGAGCAATAAGGTTTTTAATATCTGATATAAACTCTTGGTCTTCGTCAGCTAAATCAGTTACACTTCCAGGCTCAGCGATTTTTACGTTATTGTCACGAAGAGTTGATTTTAAATATTCCCATGCTACTGTATCAAGACGGGAAAGACGATCCTGGTCAATACAAAGTACAACGTCTATACGACCGTCTTCTAAGAGGTCTAACATGGAGTTTAATCCTTTTTTGTTTAATTTCCCTCCGGATTCAACATCTTTAAATTCTCCAATGACCTTCCAGTTTTGTTGTTCAGCATATGTAGCAAGTTCCGTTTTTTGAGCCGAAAGGGAGAACTTATCAGCTTCTGATTGTAATTTTGTACTTACTCGAATATAGATTGCGCAACGCATACAATCCCCCAACTTTATATGTTTTTGAAAAGGTTGTGACATTAAATTTTGTAAGTCATCACCGTGCATGTCAACCTGCGAAGGAAAGCCATTTTATGAAGGCTTTCCTCTACCAGAGTTTAATTGTCTAAGTATCATTGCCAATCGATCTTCAACTATAGAAACCGGCAAAGTAAATAACTCTGCAATTTCTTGTGAATTATATGAACTGGTTAAATACGGTTTAATAATTGGGAAAGGCATGGAAGCATACATACTAAATTGACGTGCTTGGGCTTCTACGTATTCAATCATTAATAATGGCATGGCCCTTTGATTACCAACATGCCGCATGATATGACCTAATTCATGAAAGAAATCCCAGCGTTGGTTTTCTAACGGTTGGTCTTGTTTTAATAAAATTAATTGATAGCCATCATCCCAGATACATTTCGACTCTGAATCAGTAAATTCAAGATCAATATTAAATTGGAGGCAAAGGTTCTCGATGCTAAGGTCATCTATGGTATGAATGCCCCTAATGTCATACTCATTTACAATCCAGGCTTCTAAATTAGAATGAAACATTAGGAATCACCTCTTAAGGGGAATGTATGTTCCTGAAAGAATAGAAATAAAAGCCCTTATAAATGGGCTCAATCCAGTGTAGGAAAGAATAAATAAGTTTTTAAGTCTTACTGTAATTTCTTTAAAATAGGGAATTTTAATAATGCATGGACAATTTTCTTATCTCCCCCTCTCACAATTAATTTTAAGTAGTTTTATAGTATCGGTTAAATAATAGCAAAATTAGAAAATTATAGCTAGAGACTAGCACTTTTTTATCTGAATTCTAAGTGAACAAAATACTAGGCTGAAAAATAAAAGACACGCTATCACATTGAGCGTGTCTACAAGGAAGGATAATTTAATTATTTATCGTTGTCTTGTTTTTGCTGTTCCATCCATCTTTTCTTTCTTTTCCTATATATCTCAAGTTCTTCCTCAAGATGTTCCAATTCGTCGTCAGTTAAATGTCGTCCACCGTCACGGAAAAAGATACTTTCGGGCTCATCTTTTTTGTTTCCCGGATCGTCTGTACGACCTAAAAGATAGTCAGTGGTTACCTCGAAGTAGTCAGCGATTTTTTGTAGAGTTTCGTAATCCGGGTTACGATGGCCTTGTTCATACATAGCATATGTAGTTCGAGCTACACCAAGTTTGTTAGCCATTTCCTTTTGATTAAGTTTTGTTTTTTTCCTTAAGTGAGAAAGACGTTTACTGAGCATAACATATACCTCGTTTTTTCGTGAACTTTTTCGTAAGTAGAGCGTCTACATACGTTAATTATACCGTCACAAAACGTGACATTAAAGTTATGACTCAAATTGTGTAATTTTATACTTAAATTCTATTGACATTACACTTAATGTGTCATAGTATAAGTGTAACAAACGACACATAACGTGTAGTTAGGAGGTGATTCTAAATGAGAGATTGGCTTCTCGAAATAAGAAAAAGCAAAGATTTAACTCAAGAGCAACTAGCTAATAAAGCTGGAATTGCCCGAACCACGTACTCCATGATTGAAACTGGTGAAAGAGGAGTAACTGTGGAAAATGCTAAAAGAATAGCAAAAGTACTCAACTTGAAATGGACAATTTTTTTTGAAGAAAATGTACACGTACCGTGTAATATGAGTCGATACTTAGAAGCACAAAAAACACATCAGCTAAGGAGGCGATAAAGTGAAAAAACATCCGATCGATAAAACAATTGTCCAAAAAAGAGCTCAAATTAGAAAAATGCTCGTAGAAATTTCCTACAACGATGAACAACTAGCCATTCAGCTGCTCCGTCAATGGGTTGAAGAGCAAGTGCCGGTTACAAAAATGTATGAAGTACTAAAAAGTCATTTAAGGGAGAAACAAGCGATCTAATTTTATTTTAATACGTTTCTGTATAATTCTTCCATGTTTGAACTGCATATGCATCACATGCATATTTGAAAGGGGGTGATCACGTGGAATACGGTGCAATCTTACGAGCTTGTCGAAAGCGTGCAGGACTTACACAAGAAGAACTAGCAGAAGAGCTGCACATGGGGCAGTCAGACATATCTCGATATGAAGCAGATAAGCAAGAACCGACAATGTCATTATTTAAAGCGTGGACAGAGAATACACAGTCACCAGAGGTTATGGCAGCATTCTTGCTCGGTTTCGATGGAATCACAATGATTCAACAAATCATGAGTACATTTGGAAGCACGGTCAGCATGATCTTAATAGGAGGTTAGAAAAGTGAGAATAAGTATTGAGTTACTTGATTATGTGGGAGATGCAGATTTACACACTAAATTGAAAGACGTGGAGTATTCCACTAATTTGAGAGACGTTGTAACCGTGGGGTTCATGATGGAAAGGGAAAATAGAAAAGTACTAACTGTTGTTACAGCTAGCACTTAACTGGGGTTTGGATAGGTATATTTTCATAATAACACTGCCATTGATAGTATAGCAAGCTGTTGTGGGAAAAATTTGAATTCAAGAAGATAGGAGGATAACTGATGCCAGAAAATGCAATGGTCCTTTCTTACGGTTATGGAATTACAGATCCACAGGAGAAAGTTCCTGTTGTGGTTGGCGAATGTTCTGGATGCGGTCAAGACATTCTGGACTGGCAGGAAGCATTAGAGTATATGGATGAGATTCTACTACACGATGATTTTGAATGCATAGCTGAATACATCCGCAGTAACGCGGTGAAAGTGGGATGATTTGATGATTACAGAAAAAGATATCAATTTTTATATTGTTAATCATTTAGATGTGCTTGGAATAGAAGATGGGTTAGAGCAGGTTTGTAATCGTCTTGGATTTAACAAAAAGGTTGTTCGTGGAATTTATTACAACGTTAAACGAAGTGAAAAAGCCAATCAGAAGGTAATCTGATTGGCGAAAAGAGAGGAATTTCACACAACCTTATATATTCATTATAGCTAAGTCTCCTATAAAAGTGCAAGAACAGGAGGAGGAAATATATTGAAACCTTATCGAGAATTAACAGCAAGCAATGATTCTTTTGATATATGGAGGTTAGGACAAGCAGGGGGAAAGATTGCTTATTCCAAAACAGGGAAGCCTTTCTTCCGTTTCGATACAAAAGAGCAGTTTCAAAAATATATGGAATTAAATAGCCGTAGAGGAGCGTGATCTTTTGAATCAGTTAACTCAGCAGTTTGATAATCAAGCGCAGCCACAGGGACAAGGGAGTATCATGGATCAGTCTTCCAGCAGTCGTGAAATGGAAGAAGTAAAAGGGCAAATTTTTATGGCCAAGCAGTTTCCTCGAAATATCTTTCAATCGGAGCAACGTATTTTAGACAACTGTAAGCGTCCGTCTTTAGCAGAAGTCGCTATTTATCAATACCCAAGAGGAGGAACAAGGGTGGAAGGTCCTTCAATCCGTTTAGCTGAAGTTCTTGCTCAAAACTGGGGAAATCTCTCCTTTGGCGTAAAGGAACTGGAACAACGTGAAGGGGAATCAACAGCTATGGCTTATGCCTGGGACTTAGAAACCAACGTGCGGCAGGAAAAAACTTTTACGGTAAAGCACAGCATGAAAGCAAGAGGAAAAATTAAAAAGCTGGAAGATCCTCGTGATATCTACGAAAAAGTAGCAAATGACGGAGCTAGAAGAGTACGTGCTTGTATCTTAGGAGTTATTCCAGGTGATATCGTAGAAAAGGCCATTGCCCAGTGTAACGACACTATTAAAGGAAACAGCGATAAGCCTTTAAAAGAACGGATAAACAACGCTCTAAAAGCGTTTAAAGAAAAATACAGAGTTACACAGGAAATAATTGAAGATCGATTTGGCTATAACGCAGATGCTTTCACGGAACACGATTATGTAGAACTTATTAAAATATTCAACTCTCTTAAAGATGGCATGAGCAAGGCTGATGATTGGTTCAACAAGGAAGCAAAGAGCAAAAAAGAGAGTTCTCTAACAAAAGATTTCAAGTCAGACGGTGATTCTAAAGAAAAAGAAAATAAAAAATCCTCTTCCAAAAAGGAAAACAAGAAAAAAGATAAAGAGGAGGTAACAGTTAATGGCCACGCTGGAGCAACAGTTGAATTTGAAGGCGAAACACTACCATTCGAAGACAGCGAATAAAAAATACATGTCTGTCTCTCAATTTAAGAGCTTCCTGGAGTGTGAAGCGCGAACATTGGCAGAGATTAAGGGGGAGTATACTCCCCCAATCTCCACGCCTTTAGTTGTTGGCTCTTATGTTCATGCAGCGTTTGAGAGTACAGAAGCTCTTAGAGAAGTTGAGGAACAATACAACGGCATGATTTTTAAAAAACGAGGTGGGAAATATGCAGATTTTGAAACAGCAGACCGCATGATTGAAGCAGTAAAAAAAGATCCATTTGCCATGTTTGCCATTGAAGGGGAAAAAGAGAAAGTTTTTACAGCTGATCTGTTCGGAACCACATGGAAAATAAAAGTAGACTCTATTAATCATGATCGGAAAACTTTTACTGATCTGAAGACAACGCAAGATTTATATAAACGTTACTGGTCTTCTAAGTATGAAAGCTGGACATCCTTCATGGAAGCCTGGGATTACGTTTTTCAGATGGCAATTTATAGAGAGATATTATTTAAAAACTTAGGGGTGTATTACACACCGTATGTCGTGACTGTTACTAAAGAAAACCCACCCAATAAAGCTGTGCTTCATATGGAGCCATCACGCTTTGATTTTGAGCTGGAATACGCAGAGGCGATGATAGAGCGAATGCTTCAAGTAAAAAACGAGGAAGAACCACCAGAACGTTGTGAGAAGTGTGCTTATTGCAGGGAGACGAAGAAAATGACAGACACCATGGAAATTGGGGAATTGATTTACTGAAGATGTATGAATCACCTACCCCCGGTAATGTTTCTTGCTAACTGGAGGTGCAGAAACCGGAGGTGGCTATGTAGAAAGTATACCCATCATTACGTGAAAACTATCATGATTAAGAATATTGAAATCAAAAAAGGAATAAAGTCGGGAAGTTTTTGTTTGAACATCATCATGAACTAATACCAGGAAATGTTGATTACATGAACAACGAATAATGGAGGTGAAACGGTGCCCGACACGTATTTTCGAGTTTATTCCGGTTTACTCACTCCATATCACAAAAAACGGATCGGTGTAGCACTATGGGAGTTCCTTTGGTGTATCGATCGAGTCACCAGTGAAACGGGCCAGGATGGACAAAAGTCGGGTATCGTTCTTGGTGGATCTCCAATTTCTTATAGTGATGTGGCAAAGGATTTAGGAATAGGAAAATCTACAGTAAAACGAAACTTCGAAAAATTAGAAAGCGAGAACTATATTCATTTGAAACGAACCCCATACGGACATATTATCACCGTGAATAAATCAAAAAAATGGGGTGCCAAAAATGAATACTCTGATAGTGCCAAAAATGGCACGGGTGCCGAAAATGAAACAGAGGGTGCCAAAAATGGCACGCAGGGTGCCGAAAATGACCACTCTAATAAAGACAATACAGAGACACTACAGGGACAATACAACGTTGTTGTTGATAACGTGGGCGCGAAAGAGAAAGAGTTTCAAAATAAGCTAGATCAAATAACAGATACATTCATGGCATATCGCGGGAAGCCGGGCTTGCCTCCCAGGGCCTCCGATTATGATCATGCAAGAACGATTTTAGAAGCTGGGGTTTCTACCACTGAAGCCATAACCGGCATTAAACAGGCCTTTGAAAATTTTAAACCAAAATACAATGGAGATGAAATCACATCCCTTGGTTACTGCAAAAAAATAATTTTGTCTAACCATTATGCTGAAAAACAAAGAAGGGAGGCTGTTGTAAATGCAGCAAGCTCGAACAAGTTTTCAAGAAATGATGGACAAGCTTCGAGCCAGAGCAGAGGAAGTCAGAAAAGATCCATCACGGGCGGCCAGGTCGGGTGGATTAGACCTGGAAAAAGAGCGTAATTATGACTGCTCAAAATGCAAAGATAAAACTGGATACCTTGCTGAACGAAATGGAATGGAAGTTTGGGTCCAGTGCAGCTGCATTGAGTGGAGGAGAACGCACAAACTTATGCGGTCAAGCGAGATAACAGAAGAGTTTAGAAAACTAGGATTTCAGAATTTCCGGACTAAGGGAAAGCCGGAGTTGATACGTGGAGCCTATGAATGTGCTCTAAGTTATTTCCAAAACTTCACACACATAAAAAGCAAGCGCAAGAATAGTATTGCTTTGTTGGGGCAGCCGGGAGCTGGTAAAACTCATTTGCTAACAGCGATAGCAAATAATTTGATTCGAAAAAAACAAGTGCCTGTCCTGTATTTCCCTTATGTAGAAGGCTTTAATGACTTGAAAGATGACTTCGACAAGCTAGAAGAAAAAATAGAACGCATGAAATCAGCAAATGTGCTCTTTATCGATGATTTGTTCAAACCAACTGGTAGAGATAAAAAGCCCCGCGCAACCGACTGGCAAATTGAACAGACTTATGCTGTCGTTAATCATCGTTATTTGAATCACATGCCGGTTCTTATCTCTTCTGAACTGCCTATAGATCAACTTGTCGAAGTTGATGAAGCGTTAGCAACTCGCATTTATGAGATGTGCAAAGACTATCTGGTATTAATTCAGGGTGATAAGTTTCAGTTAAATCACAGATTGGAGGGGATGGCTTAATGCTTAAATCTGCAATTTATTTTCCACCAAGAAAACGACCTAAACATGCTAAAGAAGCTCGAAGGAAGCATTTACTTCGAATGTTAGAAAGTAATGAAGAGAAACTTCGTAATATTAAGAAAAGAATAATGGGGGGGGATGAAATCACTGAGGGTAAACGAGAAATGAGCTTGGATTCAATATATAACAAAAGGATTGAGCAGAAGGCAATGGACGATTTTTTTAGATAAAGTAGGGAAAGGGATAGAGATTACCGTTAGACTATTTGGCAGCAGTAAATAAGCATATTATAGCACTCTCAGTGAGGGGGTACTAAATTAAGCGTTAACAGGCAGACAAAAACAAGTTCCACCCATAGTGTTACTTATTAGCCCCCTAACACATTGGACACGAAATATTGCTTTACATGGAGAAGTTAAGCATGATAGGCTGCTGACCCACGGCAAATCGTACTAGTTCTTTCTCAAAATTTGCCTCTTTGCCGTTACTTCATGCTTAACAGAGGCTCCATGTCAAGCAACTCTAGTTAATTTACGTTGTCCAAACAAAGGGGTTAATCCGGTTATTGGTGGAACTGTTTGCTTGATGATATCTCTTTTTTATAATAAATATTAGTTTCACTTTAAAGAACTTTCAGTACCAGTAGAAATTTAATTACACGTTAACGTTTCCTTGAAGATCAAACACGTCTAAGGTCATACCTATAGGGTTTGCATTGTTGTTATAACCTACCGGGAATTCAGGATCGACGGTATCTGTTGAAGGGTTACCATAACCATTTGGAAAGTTAAATGTATTAAAATACACTTGAATTTGATCTTCACTCGGTACGAAATTCCCATCACCAGATCTTAAGAAATATACTGCTAAACGTGTTCCATGAGGGTTAACTATGGAATTATTTTGGATCAAAATTTGATCCATTAATGAATAGTCTACACGCGAAAAAAAGATGACAGAATTTCCGGAACGATCTTGGTGATCCACATTGTTATTTTCGACGGTTAAACTTGTGATTCCATCAAGATGAGGAAAAAAATTAACAAACTGGGTAAACCTTGTCATAATATTTCCTGTCACATTAATTGTGCCAGATGTTCGCCATGATACTATATTTGGCTCAAATACAATGGCTCCTAAACTTGTATCGCTTCCTTGAAACGTATTGTTTAGCACATTTGTTGTTCCGCGTACTAATTGAAACCTTAGGCTTTGAGTTATGATTACTGGATTGTGAATAAATTCATTATCCTCAACGGTAATATTTTGGCACCAAATATACCCACTACGAGTTGTTCCTTCTATGATACAAGAACGAACGGTAATGTTATTGTAGAGTGTTATCGGTGAGGTTGTTCTTAGCGGGACTCTAATAATGGCATTTTGTGATGTAACATTCCTATTTGCAATCAAATGTAAACTGTCAATTATAACATTATCCGACTCTATAACCAGTCCATCAACGTCTGTATCGGGACTAAATATGATTTGTGGGAGAGGATTTGTTGGATGCCCCAGTAAAGTCATAGGTTTCGTGACAATTAGTTGTGTATCGATATTGTAGGTACCTTGTAGAATGTGAACTGTACCTCCTTCAGCAACAGCGTTCATTCCCTCCTCAATAGTTCCAAATGGGTGTTCTAATGAGCCATTCCCGGTTTGTGCACCTGCTTGGACATAGATGTTAAATGGATCTGAAGTAATTTGGGCTACAGCATTTAAAGTCCTATTTGTCACTTCTAAAGTGGATATATTTTCTGCTGTTGTAGCTGAAATTACAATCCGGTAATTATGAGTTCCAGGTGGGGGAGTATCTACCCAACTTAAACTAGGATACAACGTTCCACTAGTTGATAAACTAGTATCTAGGTCTTGTTGCTGGATTAGCGGATTACTTACGAGAATTTCAGGTTCCTCCCCCTCTCTTATTAAGTTATAAGAAATGTTGAGACTATAGTTCGTAGAAATATTGGTTTCGAAAAAAAGCCTAAAAGTGGAATCTAATTTTATACTTTCCCCTTCAAGTGTGCTTAAGGGTGGGAGCTCAAGGGATATTTCTGTTCCAGTAGGTAAAAGGGAAACAGTATCACTGGCTTGGTCAGTAAACAAGCTAGCGCCTGGCCCTTGAGGTCCCTGCTCACCTTGAGGCCCCTGCTCACCTTGAGGCCCAGGTGGTCCTTGAGGACCTGGCGGACCGGGTGGCCCTGGAGGTCCAGGTGGTCCAATCAATTTTGGTGGAAAAAAATCACAACTTTTCGGTGGCATTGTCTCATTTAAATTATGCTTAGTAGTAGAATTTACTTTTTTTTGCAAAGAAGATTTTTTTCTAAGTGAAAGTGGTTTCATTTTTCTTCTAAATTCATTCATGTTGTACACCCTCAGTATTATTTATTTTTATTATCAATTTATTTTTTTCTAAATATATAGTTCAGATTTTCCCCGTAATTTTCAAAAAACAAATAAAGGCCTATACAGAAAAGCGCTATGATGTGAATGGTTTTTGAAGGGGACGATGACGATACTGAATAGTAGAATAACTACAAGAGATATTATAATACCGTTTAAAAAATAAATAAGGGGAAGGTTGTCATGAAAAGATTACAAAATATCGATATAAACCCTAGGACAGGAGAACTAAATATTGATATAATGGATAAAAATTCCTCTTTTGCTATTGTGGTGTGTAATGGACGAGCTAGATTAACAGAATTACCGGATTACGGTGAAACAAAAATAGTAACGCACCAGGGGAAGGTGAAGAGGGTTAAATATGACGAAGGGGAGGAGTTTTAAAATTAATTTAATTGAAGAAATTATTAAAGAGTTGCCTAAAGTGGACAGTAATATTAATTACTGGCTCGTTAGGACTAATGGTGGGGAGTATTATGAAGAATTTGTTAATGAAAATTTTATAGGTATCGGATGGAACAAAATTACAAGAGAGAGAATTAAAGACAACATTTCAATTGAAGACCTAGTAAGAGAAAACTACAAGAAAGAAAGTCGTCCAAGATATGTAGAAACACAAATTTTACGTTTTATTGAGGGGATAAAGAAGGGTGATGTAGTACTAGTTCCATCTAAGAACTCTAGATATCTTCATTGTGGATATGTAATCTCTGATGACTATTACGAAGCCGATCTACCTATTAATGATGAATCTGCTTTTGAACAGCTTTTTGAATTAGAAGAAGAGGGGATTTGCCCTTATCGAAAACGAAAATGGGTTAAGTGGATTAAACCTTTATCTAAAGATCAATTAGACCCAAAATTGTATTTACTAGTATATTCTCATCATACGATTACTTCAGCAAATGACTATAAGGATTTAATAAATCGGGCAATGTTTGATATGTACATACAAGATGAGAAGTGTTACGCGACATTTCAAATAGAGCGTGCAGAGAACATTGAAGCGAGGTCTTTGGTGACTTTTCTTAACAGCTTGATTGAGGTAAACAAAATAAAGAGTGGTAAAGATGATTTGGAAATAAAAATTTCAGTTCAATCACCAGGATTAACAGAAATTATTGATAATCTCTATAATATAGTGTGGACTTGTGTTGTTATTCTTTCAATAATAGGAGGGAAGGTCAAAACGCCTTTCTTTCAATTTGAATCTGGAGGAGTTGTGGGATATATAGAAAAGTACATTAAAGAAAGAAAAAATGAAGGCAAAGTACCTGATAACATTCGTGAAGATTTAAAATCAAGTTCTGAAGAATTGAAAATGACTCAGCCATCAGAATTTGTGAAAGCTATCGAAAAAGTTCAGAAAAAAGAAAAGGTCAAAGAGTTTGAGAACACTGGGGAACAAGAAGAAAAAAATGATTAACTACTCAAATAATCTGGTGGCTGCACTTTTACCCACTTGAACATAATCACCAAACTAACTCCTAATGATATAGTTATTAAGATAAAAATATTATAAGGAAGAAAAATTTGTGCAATACCAAAAATAACAATTGTTAACAGTAAAGTAATTAGCACAAAAAGATTAATGGTTGATATAGTTGCAAATAACTTTTTCAAAGGTTTCCCCCTCCCTCTTTGTAATTAATAAAATTATATCACTGTTAATATTAATATGCACACATATTTGTTTTGTTCTACCAGCCCACTGGAGGACGCTTTGATTTGCGGTTTTGAACCGTGGATCTTGGCGTCCTCTTTTTTTAGGAGGGATAGTCATGAAAAAGATAGTAGCAGACGATCACTGTAAAAACTGTGTGTGGCTCATAAACGGGTGTCTTTGTCCTTTTCAGCGATGCATTAAATATTTTGGTTGGGGGAGTGTTAAGGATGGAAAAGCGACAGATTGAGAATGCTCTAAGGGACTATTCCTGGATGATTAACGAAATAAAAAGACAGCGTGGGTTATTAGGGGACGCAGGAACAAAACTGGTTGCTCAATCAGGTATTGAATCCACTATGCCTAAACCACAAGGAGAGACCGGTGATCCAGTCGCTCAAGAAGTCGTTCGCCGTGACAAAAAACATACTTGGATCCGAAAGCTTGAAAAGAAAGTTTTGTTCATTCAAGAGAGGATATCTGTAATAGAAAATGAGCGTGAAAAAGCTGTCCTAGAGTGTATGTTGGATGGCATGAGCATGATAGCAATAAGTAAACATATGGGGTTATCCAGACGCCATATTTATAATATTAAGGAAACAATAGTGTACAGGATTGCACACTTTGCACAGTTTTCCCGAAAGATGACAAATGAAAAACAATGTAGTTAAAATGGGAGGCAGGAGCGGGGCGGACGTTGAGACTTCAGTTAAAAACAGAATATCAATCATTGAGACCCTTTCGGGTCTTTCTTATTAAAATAAGTAATAAGATGTTGAAAAGCACTTCGTTGGTATTTGTTTATTATTAAAATTTATTTAATTAGCGCAGCTTTGGAAGAGTGTATACTCAACCCAGCCACGCTACCGTTCCCTTATCATTAAAACGTAGGAAAAAGGCATTTGGCAGAACGCTGTTCGCTATTTACTTAGTACGAAGATAAAAAATTTAGTCATACTAATCCCCCCTTAGAGGGAACCAATAGCATTACATTGCTTAGTTTTTCAATAAGAAAATGTTTTATAAATTACGGATTAACCCCTTTGTTTGGACAACGTAAATTAACTAGAGTTGCTTGACATGGAGCCTCTGTTAAGCATGAAGTAACGGCAAAGAGGCAAATTTTGAGAAAGAACTAGTACGATTTGCCGTGGGTCAGCAGCCTATCATGCTTAACTTCTCCATGTAAAGCAATATTTCGTGTCCAATGTGTTAGGGGGCTAATAAGATTAATACTGGAGGAAATTCTCACCATTTGTAGAATACGTTTCGAGTAGACGTATTCTTTCTGCTATCGTAAAATGATTATAGGAGACAAAAAATGTACACTTTTTCTGATTTAATTAAAGATTTTTGGGTTCCGGTTATGTTTAGTCTGATTGGGGCTTTAATTGGTCATTTTAAAAGAGGGAATATGATTGAATTTCCTTCTGTAATGATTGATTTTGTTGTAGAAGACAAACGAGGGTTTAAAGGTAAGTTTTTAATTTTTTTTCAGTTCTTTTTATATTTAATAGGAATCAAAACAGGAGCTAATAAATATTCGGAGTCATTGGTGTTATATCCAGGTTTTTTTGGGGATTTATTGATTGGTGTAGGAACAGGTATTGTTGCTAAATGTGCTTTTGAAATTTCTGGTGCAAATAATAATTTCTCGTTAATATTAACCTCTACATTAGCTGGTTATGCAGGGTTAACGTATATCCAAAAGTGGGAAAGTAACTATATGACAGATAATGTTGGTGATAAAATGAAGGAGGCTGATGTTGAGAACGGAAAAAATAGTGAATAAATACATAATCATGAATTATAAGATTAACATAAGATATAAAAATATATCACTTGTTTTGAGGTGATTAAATGACAGTGAAATTTTCCAGAGAAGTTTATGATGAATTATCAAGATTAAAGGACATTGTTGAAGATAAAGAGCGCCCAATAGTGGTAAGAAGAAGAGCTAAACGTAAGTTCGATGCCCTGTATAGAAAAGGGGCTAGAAAAAGGAATACAAAATCTCATAAACGTTACACTGAGCAAGTTTGAAAGCACTATAATTGATAAGGTTGCCATATTGGCAGTCTTTTTTATTTGTACTTTTCTATGGCGTATTTCCAGTGAAAAATATCATAGATTAATTTTTCTTTTGCTCCAAAACAACCCCATGGATCGGGAGGTGGGTGGTGATGTAGTTGCCCCGAAACAATAATAAAAAAAGGTGCAAAGCAAAAAATCGAAACGGTGAACAATGTAAACGATGGGCTAAGGCAGGATGGGATGTTTGTCACTCACATGGTGCAAAAGGTGGTGCTCCTGAAAGGAACTCGAATGCCCAAACACATGGATTGTTTTCCAAATACCTTCCTAAAGAAACAATGGATATTGTTAGTCAAATAAATGATGTCTCACCTGTTGATATGCTCTGGATGAATATTAAGATGCAGTTTGCACAGATTATGAGGTCGCAGCAGATCATGCATGTTGAAAACAAAGATGATCTGACAAAGGAGATCAAGAAAACAGAATCTGTGGTAAACGATAAATTTGAAACAGATAAAAGAGAATGGGAAATTCAGTTCGCTTGGGATAAACAGGCGAACTTTTTAAATGCCCAAAGCCGGGCAATGGGTGAGCTTCGAAGTATGTTAAAGCAATTTGTAGAACTAACGAATTATGATGATGAAAGAAAACTTGAAGCAGAACGCATGCAAGCTGCCATTAATAAGACCAAAGCAGAAACAGACAAACTTAAAGCCGAAACAAAGAATGAGGAAGACGGTACTTCTCGTGTTGTAATAGTGAACGATAAGGAAGCCATGAAAAAGGAGATGATGCAACGTGCCGGAGACAGTGACGAAGACCGTTGACATCATAGACATGATTAATCCTAATTTCTACTCCGTTTGGCTGAACGAGAAACCAGCTTCTATATTGTCTGGCGGCCGATCTTCTATGAAGTCGTCTGTCATATCATTAAAGCTAGTGACAGACTTCCTAGAAGATGACCAGGGCAATGTTGTTTGTTTACGGAAAGTTGCAAAATACTTGTCTGGCTCGGTATATGAGCAAATTAAATGGGCCATTTATATGCTAAGTATTCAAGATGAATTCAGGTTCATGGTATCGCCATTAAAGATTGTTCACAAGCGAACGCAGACTGCCTTTTATTTCTACGGCGTAGATGACCCTCAGAAGCTTAAATCAGCAAAAATTGCAGTAGGATATGTAATGGCCTTATGGTTTGAAGAACTGGCTGAATATAGCGGTGTGGAGGACATTGACACGGTAGAAGATACATTCATCCGTGAAGACCTGGGAGCAGATAAGCAGGTTAAGGTTTATTATTCATACAATCCCCCTAGGAACCCTTATGACTGGGTGAATGAGTGGAGAGACAGTAAAGCAAACGATCCTGACTATTTTCTGCATCATTCAACATACCAGGAAGATGAAAAAGGGTTCTTGTCTTCCCAGATGCTAAGGAAGATCGAAAAATACAAAGAAACTGATTATGAATACTGGGCCTGGATGTATGACGGGCAAGTTATCGGTTTGGGGGATATGGTTTACAACATAAACCATTTCCAATGGGTAGAGCAGCTGCCAGATAACGATGATTTGTTATTGATCGATATCCCTATAGATTCTGGTTATCAAACGTCAGCAACCACGTTCCTGGCCTTGGGACTTTCTAAGCGACTGAATGTTTACTTGCTTGATACCTATTACTATTCACCAGCAAACAAAACAACCAAGAAAGCACCCAGCGAGTTTTCAGATGACCTAAATGAATTTATCACCAAGCAAACAGATTTATATAAAAAGCACATTGATCAGCTAACTATAGACAGTGCTGAAGGTGCTTTAAGAAACCAATACTTCAAAGATTACGGCGTACGGCTTCATCCGATAGCTAAAAAGAAAAAAGTGAATATGATTGAGAACGTCCAGGACTTATTAGCCCAGGGGCGTTTTTTTATGCTTAAAAACGAAAACAACCAAATCTTCTATGAAGAGCACAAAAAATATCAATGGGATATTGAAACATTAGAAACTGATGATCCAAAGGTTATTAAGGAAAATGATCATACTGTCGATGCGTTTATGTATTACGTTAATGACAATCTTCAAAAAATCCAGCTGAAAATGTAAGGCGGTGAAAGCATGTTCCGAAACATCATTACAAAGATAAAGGAGGTGCTTTATAAAATGGGTCTTATTAGCGGTATAAAGCAAGTAACACAACATAAAGATGTTGCTGCTGATGAAGAGTTTTACCAAAAAATAGACGTCTGGAATGCCTTATATAAAGGCTATTATGAGGATTTCCATAAAGTCTTTTATCATACTATTAACGGCGAACGGACCAGGCGCATGCAAACCTTGAATATGCCCAAGGTAATAGCAGATGAACTGGCCAAGCTGGTTTTCAATGAAAAGTGTAAGATAAATATTTCAAATGAAACTTTTTCTGACAATGTTTATGAAGTTCTAAAAAGCAATCAGTTTTATGGGCAGTTTCAAAGATATTTAGAGTATTGTTTTGCTTTGGGTGGGATGGTGCTAAAAGTCTATGCAGATCAAGCTGGAATTCGTATTAGTTACGTAACAGCAGATTGTTTTATACCTGTTTCTCATTCTTCCCAGGGGATAGATGAAGGACTCTTTGTAAACCAAACACGTAAGGGTGATAAATATTATACCTTGCTGGAATGGCATACCTGGGAAAGAGAAGAATATGTAATTTTAAACGAGCTTTACCGTTCGGATAATCGCACAGAAATGGGTGTGAAAGTAAACCTTGGTGAGTTGTACCCAAATCTACAGCCAGAAACGAGAATAAATAACCTTTCTCGACCTTTATTTGTGTATGTCAAACCCAACATTGCAAACAACTTTGATACACAATCACCTTTGGGCATTTCTGTCTATGCTAATGCACTGGACACATTACAAGCGTTAGACGTTGCATTTGATTCTTTTATGCGTGAATTTAGGCTAGGAAAGAAACGAATATTAGTACCTCACACAGCTGTTAAAACAGTGGTGGATTCGCAAACCGGCAAGATGCATAGGTACTTTGATGCAAACGACGAAGTTTACCAGGCCTTTAATTTTGACCAGGATTCAAATGAAGTAAAAGACATTTCCGTAGAAATACGGGTTGAAGAACATATTGCAGCTATTCAAGCACTTCTGGATCTTCTTTCGATGCAAACGGGTTTTTCTGCTGGAACCTTTACCTTTGACGGCCAGGGAGTAAAAACAGCAACGGAGGTTGTAAGCGAAAATTCGAAGACATTCAGAACCAAAAATAGCCATGAAACTGTTATAGAAGAAGGAGTAAAACAATTAATCACAACCATTGCAGACGTTGCAGGTCTTTATAGCCTGTTCCCGGTACCAGTAGACTTTGAAGTCAGTGTTGACTTTGATGACAGCATTGCAGAAGACAGAAACAGCAACGCCGATTATTATTTAAAGCTAAAAAACGGCGGTTTAATGAGCGCAAAACAAGCTATGATGCGCGTGTTAAAGATAACAGAAGAAGAAGCTGAACAGATGCTGCAGGAAATTAGAGAGGAACAGCGCACCAGAACCCCAGACATTGACGAGATGTTTGGAGGTAATGCTGGATGATAAATAAAGAACGTCTGGAAGAACTCTCACAGCCTGTTATTGAAATTTATAATGGGATGCAAGCAGAAATGCTGGAACGAATTGCAAGGCGTTTAGCTGGTGAAATTGGTGATTCCAGCGACATAAAGGATTGGGAAGTTAGAAAGATCGAACAACTTGGGTTGCTGACAGAAGATAATATAAAAGTTATCGAAGAACGCAGCGGCAAGACCAGGGAAGAAGTCAGAAAAGCACTTGAAACAGCGGGCTTTGAAGGCATTGAAGAGAATGAAAGCATGCTGGAAAATGCCCTTGAACGGGGAGCTGATTTAAATAACCCTGGCACACCAGAGTCAAGTGAACGTCTGTTTGACATTCTCGGTGCTTACCAGGCACAGGCAGAAGACATTTTTAATAAAACAAATGCAACCTTAATAGATCAATCAGAAGAAGTTTACAGAAGGATTTTAGATCGTACCGTTGCCGGTGTAACTGCAGGAATAAAAACCCCACAGCAAGCATTAAGGGATTCTGTTAGAAGCTGGGCACATAATGGCGTACCAGCTTTAATTGATAGTGCTGGCCGTGAGTGGGGTGCGGAAGGATACGTCAGAACCGTTATTCGAAGCACAACAAACAACGTCACGAATGAAATGCAAGATCATAGGTTTGACCAATGGGGCCAGGATTTAATACAAACTAGCTCGCATATGGGTGCTAGGCCGAAATGCGCACCTTATCAAGGCAAGGTTTACAGCCGCAGTGGCGACAGTAAGCAGTTCCCGGCCTTGTCTTCTACTAGCATAGGAGAACCAGACGGATTAAGGGGAATTAACTGTCATCATGTTTTTTACCCTTATTTTCCTGGTCTGTCTCGTAAAAGGTACCAGCCGAAAAACAAGAAAGAAAATGATGCTGCTTATAAAAGATCGCAGCGGCAGCGGAAAATGGAACGAGACATAAGGAATGCAAAGACAGAGAAACGCATGATGGAAGCGTTAGGTGATGAAGAAGGTGTGAAGCTGGCCAACCAGCGCATTTTTGACAGACAAGCTAAGATGCGTAAGTTTATTAAGGATACTGGCCGGACTAGAAGAAGAAACCGTGAACAGGTATATTAATACAGCGCTTGGTATGAGACTTACCAGGCGCTTTTTTATGCGCATTTTAAAGGTTCGGCGCCAAACTGAACGAAACCCAGGCATGAGGTGAACATGCGAAAAAACATTAAGGGGCGTGAAGTAGATGGACTTAAAAGAATTGCTTGGTGAAGAGCTTTACAACAAAGTCATGGAAAAGGCTGGTGATAGCCATAAAATAGCAATCGTTTCTGATGGTAACTGGTTCCCAAAAGAGAAGTTTGACCAGGTGAACAATGACAACAAGGAAATGAAAAAACAGCTGAAAGACCGTGATACCCAGTTAAACGACTTGAAGGGACAAGCCAAAGGAAACGAAGAGCTGCAGCAGCAAATTGAAAAGCTGCAGGAAGAAAATAAAAACACCAAAGAACAGTATGAACAAAAGATTCAGCAACAGGCATTTGACCATTCCTTGGAAAATGCACTCTCACAATCCAAGGCAAGGAATACAACGGCGGTGAAATCTTTGCTAAACCTGGATGACATTAAATTTAAAGAGGACCAGCTACAGGGGCTTGATGAGCAACTGAAAAAGGTGAAAGAAGAAAATCCTTTCTTGTTTGAAGCAGAACAGCAAGAAAGTGAGCAACAGAAGCAACATAGAGAACCACCACAATTTTCACAAGGCCAGCATCAGAAAACAGGAGATATTGATCCATTTGTTGCTGGTTTAGGGTTAAAAGGAGGAAATGACTAATGGCAAACGCTATTAACTATGCTGAACAATATCAAACAGAACTAGATCAGGTGATTACACAAGCAACGTTGACCAGTGACCTGGAAACACCACAGGTTAATTGGATGGGAGCTCAAACTTTTCATGTGCCTTCTATTGATGTAACAGGCTATCAAGATCATAGCCGCAGCGGTGGTTTCAATCGCGGGGACGTAACAGTGACACATGAACCATATACTTTGGGTTTTGATCGTGATGTGGAATTCTTTGTTGACCGTATGGACGTAGATGAAAGTAATCAGGCGGCCAGTGCTGCAAACATTACACGCGTTTTCCTTACAGAGAAAGCAGGGCCAGAGGTTGATGCCTATCGTTTTTCTAAAATGGCCACTAAAGCACTGGATGAGGGGAACAACACAGAAGAAGGCGTTTCTGCTAGTTCTGTTTATGAGCGTCTAAAAGCAGACATTTTGAAAGTGCGTAAATACGGACCTTCTAACTTGATTGCTTATCTATCTAGTGAAGCAATGGATGCCCTAGAACGTTCTCCAGACTTTAACCGAAACATTAACGTGCAAAACGAAGGAACAGCCATTGAAACCCGTGTGACTTCCCTGGACGGCGTACGCTTGGTGGAAGTATGGGATGCTGAACGTTTCAGTACTGAACACACTTTCGATAGTGGTTTTGAAGCGTCTGGTCTCTCCATTAATTGGGTTATTGTCAATCGAGGATCTATAGTTGCGAAAACAAAACTAAACACTGTTTTCCTATTTGAACCAGGACAACACACACAAGGGGACGGCTATTTATATCAAAACCGCATGTATCATGATCTGTTTGTGATGAAGAACAAAACAGATGGCATTATTCTTTCTACAGAAGAAAGCGGAGCTTAATGGGAGGTAATAACGAATGAAGTTTAAGAAAGAAAACGTTGTTTATACTACCGAAGACCCGCAAAGAGCAAAAGAACTAGAAGCGCGTGGTTTCAAAAAGGTTGAAGAAAAACCTTCTGCAGCAAAGAAAACAACCAAGAAACAGACCAAGAAAGAAGCGCCAAAAGAAGACGAGAAAGCATCCCAGAATTAAAAGGGGTGTTTTCTTATTTACTAAAAATATGTGTATTAGTGCTTCAATTTCGGAGGTTTTAAGACTATGGGATATATTGACCCAGATTATTATAAAAACGACTACAAGGGTGCAGAAATTACAGACACAGTCGAGCTGGAAAGATTCATAGAACGCGCTAGTGATGTCATAGACCAGGCAACCAATTTTGTAATAGTTAATCAAGATTTTAAAAGTCTGGCCCAGTTTCTGCAGAACCAAGTGAAAAAAGCCACTGCTGCCCAGGTTGAATTTTATGTCATGCAGGGCGGTTATGAAGACGTAAACGCAGGAACGCAGGCAGCAGGGAACGTCAGCATAGGGGCGTTCAGTTATGGCGGTTCAGCTGGTGAGGAAAACGCCAGCAAACAAGAATTGAGAATAAGCCCAGCGACCCTGGAACACTTAAAACCAACAGGATTGCTATATCAAGGTTTGGACGTGATACACAATGCCTACTATTCGGCCAATTCCTAAACGTCTTCTGATTCATAGTATTATGTATATCGAAAAGATGGACGGGGACGGCTGGAACGATAGCAGCAGCCCGGCCCCTATAGACATTGAACGTGTGAGGGTGGATGCTGCAACCAGCATTACTAGAGACAGCGACAAAAGAAGCGTAACAGCAGATCACGTTTTATTTATTGATCGCGTGCATTCTTCCCAGTTTTTCCGCATGAAAGAAGGTTCAACAGTGGAATTTAATGGGCGTGAATGGAAAGTAGAAAGCGTAAAAGAATTCTATGATTTTCGAGAACAACCGCACCATTATGAAGTGGGGCTGGTGTAGATAATGAAATTTGATGTTTCCGTTGAAATGGATAATTTAATAGACAAATTCGACCAATTAAATAAAGAAGGACAAAAAGCGCTAGATTCGGAGATTTTGCAGGACAGCAACGAATATGCGCCAATGGATGAAGACAATTTAAGGGAAAGTGCCGTAAGAAACACAGAACCCGGACAGGGAAAAGTTATCTGGGATACGCCTTATGCCAAGCGGCTTTACTATAACCCACAATATAACTTTTCGAAGGATAAGAACCCAAAAGCCCAGGGGCTATGGTTTGAAGCGGCAAAAGCAGAACGAATGGGCAACTGGGAAAAAATCATGCAACTGACAGCGAAAAACATCTTTTAAGGGGGTAGCACATGGACTTTTTAGCACAAATGAAAAGCTATATTGAAGATAGTGTGCAGCTATATAAAACCCCTTTGTCTGTCAGCATGCTAAAAGATGGGAATGACATTGCTATAAGAACGGCGCCCGGTTCTGCTGCTGATCGGTATGTATCGGGCCAGAAAACACATTCGTTTCAATTCCAGATTCTAACCAGGCACGAAACAGACAAAACGGCTTATGATGCGCTGCAGGATATCACAAACGAAATAGACGGACTGACAAACGGGACCATTACCAGCTGTAACGGCTCTTTTATTTTCAATCAATGCGAAGTGTATACGCTGCCAAACTTTGTTGAAGAAACAGATCATGGCGAAAGCATTTATACGGCCATGTTTAGGGCAGAAATTTATTTATAGGAGGTTTTGAGCATGGCAGATGAAGGCTTGCTTGTTCAATCCAAACATCAATTTGAACTCGGTGTAGGAGAAGACGAAACGGAAGGCACAACGATTTTTGAACGCCTGGCAGCAGGTTTTAACAACTTTGAACCAACACCAAACGAGGACACAGACCAAACGCAATATTTAGATGGGGAAGGTTTTGCAACTACCACAGTAATGGGTGCCCAGCTTACTTTGTCTTTTTCCGGGCATCGTTATTTTGGGGATGCGGCCCAGGATTATATTTTTTCTAAACAAATGGAAATAGGGACAGATCGCGAAACTGAATTTCGTTGGACGTTACCAAGCGGTGAAGTTTTTGAAGGGCCATGCACTATTGCCATTATTGAAGGGCCTGGCGGTGATGCAAACTCAAAAGGTGAAATCACGGTTGAAATTCACTTTAACGGCAAACCGGAATATACACCAGCATCATAAATAAAGAGGGAAGCTTTTAGCTGCTTTCTTTTTTTGAACAAAAAAAAGGAGCGTGAACGAAATGGCGACAATTAAAGTCGATTTTGACCAACCCTATGATGAATTTGAAATATGCGGGGAAACTTACAGGGCGTATTACGATGACGACAGCTTAAGAAAATATGAAAAGATCGCAGACAAGTTTTATAAGGAATCCAAGAAAAAAGGGGACATTGCCAAAATGTCTGCCCAGCAAAAGAAATCGCTGGAAAATAAACAATATAAAGCGATTGAAGAAACTATTGAAGGCTTTTTTGGTGAAGGTTCTTTTAAACCGATATACGAAGCCAGCGGCAGATCAATGCTGAACATTACCCAGGTGCTGGAAGCTGTTTTTGAATGGCTGAATAGTAAGGTGCAAAACGTAAATAAGAAAGCTGCCGAATACTACACAAAAAGCAGCTGATAAGCCATGAAGCTAACAGACCGACATGAAGACATGATTGCCTTTCAAGGCAAAGAATACAAGTTAGGGCTTTATTATGACGTGGTTTTACGTTCTTTTGAATTACTGAAAGATGCACGGTTCAACGACATGCAGAAGTTAGACATTATTCTGGACATGTTTGTCATAAACCATGAAGACTTGAGAACCCTGGACGTAGCGACCAAGGCAAAATTCGTTGAAACTATATTTCAACGTTTCGTTCATGAACTGGATCAGGAAGACGAACAAGAAGAAGACAACCAAGCTGCAGCAAGTTCCAACGGAAAAAAATTATATGACTTAGAGAAGGACGCAGAGTACATCTATGCGTCTTTTTTATTTGACTACGGGTTGGACCTGTTCGAACAGCAAGGAAAGCTGCATTGGAGAAAATTTAAGGCCTTGCTTTCTAGCTTAAGTGAAGATTCTAAATTTAAAAAAGTGGTTTCAATCCGTGCTGAAAAGTTACCAGCGCCAACCAGACACAATGCGGACTATAGAAAGCGTTTGTTGGAATTGAAAAGCATTTACCGGCTGGAAGATACACAAAACGTTGAAGACATTGACCGACAATTTGACCAGCTGGCGGCATCGTTGCGGCCTACAAAAAGGTAGGTGAAAGCATGGCAGACGGTAAAGTTGTTATAGATGCAGAATTTAATAAGAATAAGGCAGAAAAAGACGCCAAAGGTTTTCAGAAGTCGGTTGAAAATGTAGGAAAGAAAGCCAAAAGTGTTGGTAAGAACCTTACGAAATATGTAACAGCGCCACTGGCTGGACTTGGAGCAGCAGCGTTTGTTGCTGCCAATGATTTGGATAAAGCATATAAAGATATCCAAACAGCAACCGGGACCACTGGGGACGAACTAGAAGGTCTAAAAGAAGATTTTAAAACTGTATTTGAAGACGTGCCAAACAGTGCAGACGAAGTTTCCGGAGCACTAGGGAATTTAAATACCTATACCGGCGCAACCGGTGAAACGCTGCAGGATTTAACCAGAAGCGTGTTAGATGCTTCCCGTTCGCTTGGTGAAGATGGGGTTGCCAATTCTCAGGCATTTGGACAGGCTATGGAACAATGGCAGCGGCCGGCAGAAGATGGTCCTGACATTATGGATAAATTGTTCGTTGCAACCCAGGATTATGGCGTAGGTCTGGGGGAACTCACAGGATATTTAAATGAATATGGTTCTGTGTTAAAGAATGCTGATTTTACTATGGAAGAATCAGCAGACCTTTTCGGGCGTTTGCAAGCGTCTGGTATTTCCGTTTCAAGAGTTATGCCTGGCTTAAATATGGCCTTTCGAAACTGGGCCGAAGAAGGAAAGAACAGCCGGGAAGAGTTTGATAAAACCATAACCAAAATGCAGGAAGCAGAAACAGAGACAGAAGCATTAGCCATAGCAACAGAAGCATTCGGTGCAGAAGGTGCTCAGCGTCTGACAACGGCCATTAGAAATGGCACCATTCCTTCACTAGATAAGCTAGGGGACGCGCTGGAAGGCTCAGAAGGCGCGGTGCAAAAGAACGCAGAAGAAACCATGACTCTGGCTGAACGGTGGGCCAAACTGAAAAACCAGGCGACAACCAGTCTAGAACCCATAGGACAAATACTTTTAAACCTGGCAGAAGATGCAATACCACCTTTATTGGATGCATTGCAACGGGCAGCAGAATGGTTTGACAACCTTTCACCAGCTGCACAACGAACAACCATGATTATTGGTGGCTTAGTTGCAGCTTTGGGGCCAGTTGTAACAGCCGGTGCTATGGTTATTAATGTTTTTGCCAACCTGGTTAAGAATCTTACCCCGTTGATCTCTATCCTTAAAAAAGTATCCGTTGCTTTAAGGTTAGGGCCGATTTTTGCGGCTATGACTGGACCAATAGGGCTTGTCATTGCTGCTATTGCCGCACTAGCAGCCGGGCTTGTAATGGCTTATCAGAAGTCAGAGACATTCAGAGAAATTGTCAAGAGCGTCTGGGAGTCCATAAAAGCTGGATGGCAGGCAACTATGGCATTTTTTACAGAAACCCTGCCTTTGTGGGTAGAAAATATAGTGACCTGGTTCCAGAATTTATGGGAACAGGCGGTAGAAATTTTTAATGGGTTTAAAGAAGCACTGGTCAGCATCTGGCAAGCTATAAAGACCGCAGTAATGACAGTGGTCATGAACGTGGTAAACACAGTGCTTTTATACTTCCAAAATATGCGAGATGGCCTTTCTCAAATTTTTACGGGATTGACCGAATTTTTCACTGGAATATGGGAAGTTATCAAAAATATTTTCCTGGGAGCCGTCCTCTTAATCCTTGACCTGGTAACGGGCGATTTTGAGAGCTTACGAAACCATGCCCAGGGAATCATGGAAAATTTGAAAAACGCATTTAGTCAAATTTGGTCAGGGATAAAAAATATATTTTCAGGTGCCGTAAAAGCTGTGCTTGGATATGTGCGGACCGCCTGGGAACAGTTGAAAACCAATACAACCAACACTTACAACAGCGTGAAAGATTTTATTTCTACTTCCTGGGAAAATATCAAAAGTTTTATAAGTGAAGCAGCAAGCAATATTTTAAGCACTGTACAAGAAAAATTCCAGGCGCTTGTGGATGCAGTCAAAGAACGGATGGGCAACGCAAAAGACAATGTAGAAGATATCTGGAACCAGGCGCAAGAATTCCTGGAAAACATCGACCTTGTAGAGATTGGTAAAAACATCATACAGGGATTAATTGATGGTATCGGTTCAATGGCGTCTGCTGTTTGGGAAACCGTAACGGGCATTGCTAACGATGTGAAAGACGCGGTTGCCGGTGCACTTGATGTCCGTTCACCTTCTCGCGAATTAATGGAAATCGGCGGTTATACCGGGGAAGGTTTTGAAGTCGGACTTGATAAGAGTGTGCCAGACATCTTAAAGAAAGCAGACCAAATGGCAGAAGCAGCAAAGCCAAATGTAAAACCAGGAAGCATGGAAAGTGTCGGCGGTGCTGCTGCAGCGTCTGCAAAAGGAAGCGCTGGCGGTGGTACACAACCTATTAATTTGGTTGTAAATGGCCGGGCGTTGGCGTCTGTTTTAGTGGATGATATTAACCGAATGCAAGGTGACCAGATTATTGATAACAATGTTTTAAGGGGCTCAATATAAAATGCTGACAATCGAACGGAAAAACGGTGACAGTTATGTATTAGATAATTACATGAGAATAAAAGATTTTGATATAGGGTTCCCGGACATCGACACACAAAAGGCGACTATTGAAGGCGTTGACGGTTACATGGACCGGGGCACCAGGTATGAAGGGCGAATCCTTACCATTGAAGCGGACATGCTGAAAGTTCCTGCTGAATTTGAGGAAGGCAGAAACCAAATTTTTCGTATCTTCAAGTCAAAAGAAGAGTTTTATTTAATCGACAGCAAAGAACCGTACCGACGTTGGGTTGTGAAGATGGCAAGCGGTTTTAATATGCCCAGGGAAACGCCTTTATTCACTAGCTTTACCATTGAGCTGGAATCAAGGCTTTCTTATGCAGAATCCATTGACCAACAAACCCAAACCTTCACCAGTTCTTCTTTCACAGTGACCAATAACGGGGATTCGGTTATAAATCCCCGTTCCTGGAACACACCAATGACCATAACATTAAGGAATATACGGGGCGGCATTCGTCTGGAAAACACAACAAACGGCAGCGTATGGGAATATGAAGTGCCAGAATATATAAGCACTAGCATTGACGATTGGGAACAAGGGAGCCTGGGGCAAAGTACAGGTAGCGAAATAGATTCTGATACAAGGATAAGGACAAAAGACTTTTTGCGCGTAAACCCTGGAGCTACCTATCATCTTGAAATTGATAGTGATTTTAGGTTTTTGCTACACGAATATGATGAAAGCCTTCAATCTATTGAAAATCACGGATTTAATCAAATATTAATATTCACAACAAAAGAAGATACAAAAGTTATTCGTTTGGGTGTTAGAAAGTACCCTGACGGTCAGGATATTACACCAGATGAAATAGAAAACGTGAGTTTCTTCTATATGGAAACAACTGTTGTAATAGATGGAGTTAAATCTGAAATAGGGGATAAATCCATATTCAGAGAAACGAACGGCGGCCTTATATCCCTGGAAGAAGGCGACAATGATTTTGAGGTTGAAGGCATGGGAAGTAATACAGAAATAGAATTTGAATTCAAAGAATACACGCTTTAAAGGGGTGTTAGTGCTTGAAAAAAATACGGGGCGACTTTTGGAAAGAAATTGATGATTATCATAAGCATATAGAAGAGAATTACCCCCAGGACGGGGAAGATTTTGTCATACCAGATCGTGACGAAATGGAAGGTTTGCTTGATTTAGGCATTGCTATGAATTTAAAGGATTTTGAGCAAGCAGAAGACATCATAAATGACTATGACTTTCCATTTGAGCTGATTCATTGGCAAGATTCAAGTAATAATGAAGCTGTTTATTATATGGTGCGTGAACGGTGGAGAGAAGGCATACACAGGGGCTGGGGCTGCTATGTTTGGGCCAGGGACCCCAAGTATAAATGGACCGTACAAGTTACACATCCTATATTTGATGAAAACACACATGATGTAGGCGCCCGTTTTTTCCAAAAGGGCGCTTATTCATTGTTTATGCATGGTTCACATCGTTACAGTTGGCCTAGAGCAAACGACCAAGAAGGAAGGTTTTCTGATCGCATAACATATTCAGATCCCAGCGGAACTGATTTTATACCCATGCTTGCTTTTCAAATATCGAATTCTAGGGATGACATGACCTTCTTCCAGGTACATGGATTCACCAAAAGCGGTGACAATGGCCGGGATGACTACCCAGGTGTTATTGTTTCCGAAGCGTCCCCGGCATCCCCGGATTCTTCCAGGGCCAAGGCAATGGCACAAGAATTAAGAAAAACGCGGTTAATGCCTGGTCTTTATCACTTTAATAATTTTGCTGGAGGCCATGATAGTGGCGAAGTAGAAGGTGACCACGAATACAGCGACCTGGGGGCCGAAACAAACCGGGGTGCTGCCTGGACGAATTCATTTTTTAAAGAGCAGGGGCATTTTATTCACCTGGAAACAGAAACAGTCTTCCGATTAAACGCGCCACAATTTACGGCAGATGCATATTACAAGGCGGCCAGTAAAGTGTACCCTAGAATGGACACATGGTTATATAGAGGGCGTGAAGTAAAAACCAGGCCATTAACAGCGCGTTTCAGTGATGCAGACCCGTCCACTTTAAGGGTATATTTAAGTGGCCCCGTTAGTGATGCTGGGGACCATACAACGTGGGATTCTGATTTAACAATACAAGACGGCGGCGTACGAGTTGAAGACGCCGGTTTTACAGTTGTCTTTGACATTGACCCGGACAGCGTAACAAGGGGCGCTTCCCATTATATTCAATATACCGGCAGCGGCGTTGATAAGTTTGGCGACCCTATTTCAAACGATGAAATCATATATGTAGAAGGAATAGGTGAAGAGGATCTTTTCACTGGAATAAATACGCCTTCCAGTCGCGTGAGAAAGAATCAAGACACATTCCCTATTGAAGATACAACGGACTGGATACAATGTTCTGGGGCAAACATTATTAGAACCCGGCCAAACCATCCGACCTTATACCGGCAGCATGAAGGTTCTGTCATGTTGTTTAAGAATCGCAGTAGCATGTATTCATCAACCTTTTTTGCTAAAAACGTAGACCCACAGCCAGAATTATGGTTTAGAGCTGAAATATTTGTTGATGAAAATTACATTGTGCAGGAAGGCGATTCCATTTATTTAGGGCGCATTGTAGAAAGTGAAGACAACAATGAAGACGGCGCCAGGCTGAACATGCGGAAATATATTGATGAAGAAGATGAATATTACGGCGAGGTACACTGGCAAGTTCGCGGTGCTGGTGGTTCTTCCACATTCCCAAATGAAAATACCAGGGTTAAGTTCGGGAAATGGCAAACCGTTGAATTCTGTGTAAGGGGTGGGACGGCTGACTATGAACTGTGGATTGACGGTGAACAAGTTGCTGTTCGGGAATTATCCAGTAATGCAGACACATTTAGTCATTTACGAATAGGTGTTAACTATATGCAATCCCTGGACACGGATAATGGAGATTTCTATATGACTGGCGTCATGATATCAACAAGTCGGTTTGGTGTACGGGAATCTTACGATAAAATCCAATTGCCCATGCCATTGACTGAAATACGCAGAATTATTTCTAATTCTACTAACACCAACGTACAAACAGAACCCGTTTATGATGTAGAAGTAGCAGTGCCCCTGGCCATGAATGGCGAAAATATCAAAATACGGGCTGAAATTTACAATGAAGAAGCAGACAACCTACTTTCAATAGATGAAAGCGGCTATGTGCCCCATAATGAAGGTTCAGTTGAGATTGAATTAACTGAACCACTAGAAGAAGGCAGAACGCTGGTTCTTACAGCCATTGGAGAAACAACCGGGACGGAAAGCGAGCCAAACATTATTCACTATTCCAAGCTAGAAGAAGAAAAGCTGCCCCCAGAAATGGAATATGACACTATGGTTGTAGTAGACCAGGATGGAAACGTGGAGGCGTTAAGTGAAATAGAATGGGACACAGTAGAAAGAAAAAGAAGGAAAAGTGATGAGTTTTCATTAAAATTTGTTGCTCCAAAAAGGCCAGGAAACAAGCACAGCTATAAAATGCTGAAAGAAGAAAATTTTGTTTTGCTGGATAATGAGAAATACAGGATAAAAAGGGTGCTGGAATATACCGTCAACGATAACCCTATAAAAGAAGTACAGGCGCGGCACTCTTTCTTTGATATCATTTCAGATTATCAAGAAAACATTTTAAACGGTACCATTCCTTTAAGCGCTGCATTAGATCATGCACTAGGGCCAACAGATTATGATTTTAAAGTGGTAGATGAAGAAGACATTGACAGCCAAACCTTTGAAAATTTTGGTGATGATAACTGCGGCGCATTGTTTGATAAAATTATTGAAAGATACGGAGTAGAATACATTATTGAAGGCCGAAAAGTAATAGTAGGAAAACAGCTGGGAAAAGTGGCAGACGCCCAGATCAGACACGGTCACAACTTGAACACAATGGAACACCATTTTGATACATCCAAATTAACAACCTACGTTGAAGGATATGGGGAAGTGGACGAAGAATCAGAAGAACCCCTTGTCTATGCTTTCTATATATCGCCAGAAGCAGACAAATATAAGGACGATAACGGACGTATTAAATTAAGGCACTCTAAGATCATTCGGGATGCGCGTTACACTTCCGATGACACATTGAAAGAACGGCTGAAGCGTGAAATACAAGATGTGCCTGAATACGGTATTAAAGCCGAATATGAAGAGTTGAAACTAAACGGCATTAATGTTCACGAATTCGCCCTAGCAGACACAGTGACGGTGATTTATGAACCCCTTGACTTGAAATTAACTCCCAGGGTGGAAGAAATTATTGATTTTCCATTCTCGGAAAGATCGGATGTTATAACCCTGGGCGACTTAAGAAACGAAGCGCCGAAAATACAGTCTTCTTTTTCGCAAACGCAGCAGCAAGTAAATAATATTATGGACGATGGCGGCAATATATCACTGAATAGGAAGAAAATCTACTCAAATTCGGACGTTTACCAAGATTCAATGGGACATCACTATATAAACCCAGACGATCCCAGCAGGCGCGTTTTTATCGGTTCTGGGGGCATTGATGTTATAAAAGGAATGATTCGTGTAGAGCGTGAGGACGGTTATGAATGGATACAAGGCGGCAAGTCAAAATTGGACCTTAATATACAAGCTGCTGACCCGTCTGTCACATCCCCGGTTATTGATATAGAAAACGGCTGGTGGAGAATAAACAACACACAATACCCCTACACTTGCAATCTTTACACATTCGAACACAAGGCTAGGTATTTAAAGGTTCTGGTTCACGTGTATGTAGGCGATGGTGAAGGGCTGCTTTCAATAGAAAAAGGCGAACAGGGCGATCCTAGCGAAATATTAGCACAAGTCTCATTCACTAATACTGATTCTGTGGGTTCTGCTAGACAAGAAGAAATAACCATTGATTTAGGGGATGCGACAGGCAACAGGGATGAATTTTACGTGCGTCTTCAATCGGTTGATGGATATGACGTTTACGCCAGGGTAGTTAGAAGATGGCTGACAGACTTTGACGAGGAGAGCTGGGATGATATAGAAGGAGGCGCGGAAGATCCGGAAAATGAATCATAGGGGGGAAATCACTTGATTCTGCTATATTGCAAAGTAAATGAAAAAGGAAAGATCATAAATTCCCTAGCCTGTAATGCTGAAAGGCCGGCTGTTCCCAAAAAGAAATATGATTATGTTTTCAAACTGGACAGCTGGACGAGCGCCAGGAATGTAAAAAATATGTATGTAAAAGATGGGAGACTGGTTAATGAAACGTAAAAGAGCTCGCACGGGGACGTATAAAGAAGTTAATGAGGTTTTAGAGGAGAGATAAAATGATGGAAACAAGCATGAAAGTAATGGCCGCCTCTGGCACGGCAATTGTTTCTTTTTTATGGGGGGAATGGTCGTTGCTGTTGAATGTCCTATTGGCTTTAGTAGTGATTGATTACTTGACAGGACTAGCTGCAGCTTATAAAGAAGGAGAACTAAATAGCAGAACAGGCCTTTTTGGAATAGCCAAGAAGGCTTTTATTTTTGTCATTATTGCTGTTGGAAACCTTATTGATGTAGTGCTTTTGGAAACGGGAGCGCGCGACGAGCCAGTGATTTTTACTGCAGTGGTTGTGTTTTATGTGGTTAATGAAGCAATTAGCATTACTGAAAACGCCGGTCGTATGAATATGCCTTTGCCAGATAAACTATTATCTGCAATCAAAGTACTGAAAAGTAAAAGTGATGAGCAAAACGATAAAGACAGGAGTGCTTAAAATTGAAAATAGAAGACTATGGGTTATCATTTGGCAATCTGTCTGATTTGCCTAAATCTAAGGTAGAGAAAGTGGTTATTCATCATTTTGGTGCTGGAAGTAATTATGGTATTAAAAATGCTCACCGTGATCACAGCAGCTCCAGAAGAAATAATGCCGGTATCAGTCAGGGTCTCGGATATAATGGTGCTGTAGACACTGATGGAACTAAAGTCAAAGGTCGTATGTGGAAGCAGGGTGCTCATTGTAGGGGGCACAACCAAAATTCATTTGGCCTTGTTACGCCAGGAAACTTTGATAATATCAAGCCAACCGAAAAAGTATTAGAAAGCATGGCAGAATTTACAGCATGGGTGTTGAAAGAATGTAATTTACCTTTAAACAGCAAGACTGTAGTTGGCCATAGGGATGTAGGAACAACAAGCTGTCCAGGTGAAAATTTTGATATGTCTAGTTTTAGAAATCGAGTTAAAAAATACATGGAAGGTGTTTCTTCTTCTACAAGTAATGGCTTACTGAGAAGAGGAGACTCTGGCTCAAAAGTAAAGCAGCTGCAGGAAGATTTGCTTGAAGTAGGAGGGGAACTTCCAGATTTCGGTGCGGATGGGGATTTTGGTAAAGAAACGGAAGATGCAGTAAAGGCGTTCCAGGCACGATATAACTTAACGGTCGATGGAATTGCTGGTCCTAAGACATTAAGTAAACTAGAGGAGGTATTAAATGATATGGCTGAACAAAAACCGAATGAGAGCCACAAAGAAGCATGGCAAAAGGCAACAGAGAAGGATATATTCAACGGAAGAGACCCACGAAAACCGATTACTCGTGAACAAGTAGCGACTGTATTAAACCGTCTAGGGTTACTAGACAAATAAAAAGAGGGGCGTTATGCCCCCTCTTAAAATTGAAAATAATTCCCTTGTATAGTGAATTATTTTATGCTTCCCCGCAGTTGCTCCCAAAATACTACCTTTGATCGTCTATTGTAGCATCACTATTATTTTCCGATAACTCGGATAGTGGATCGTAGGGAGGACCAAATTGAGTTCCCACTAATAAAGCAATGTCTACGAAATTTTCAGGAATACCCCATGAATTTCCTGAGAAAACAAAAATAGCTCTATCTAGCACCCAGCCACGTGTATTATATACAACATTATTAATGATATCCCCGGTTGTGTTGGGATTTAAATAAGCAGGCTGCCGAAGCGAATAGAAGGTATTCCCCTCTATTAATAGATTTGACATATTGTTTGCTAGTGTGACAATTCCACGATTTACTACCCATCCACTTGATGGTGGTGCTTGTTCCGGACCAAAAATAGTGTTATTTAATATCCTATGGTCACTACCACCAATTCGAATAAATTCCCTAGGGTATGGTATATCACTTGTCATAGTTAACCCTTCAAGAGTTATTCCGGTTCCTGTCACTGAGAAAGGAATAACACTCGCCTGTAACTCGATCATATTGCCTGGATAACCCAGTAGAGTGATTCCTTGTTTGTTTACAGTAATCGTGGACACAATTGGATAGGTCCCTTCTAATATATGAACTGTCCCAGTTGGAGCTACTGCAGTGACTCCTTCCTGAATGGTTCCAAATGGGTGTTCCTGACTTCCATCTCCATCAACTTCCCCTGCCCTTACATAAATGTTAAAAGGATCAACGGTAATCTGTGCTACTGCATTTAAAGCTCGATTTGTTACTTGTAAGGTAGTGATATTCGTTGCAGTAACTCTTGTAATGATGATTCTATAGGTGTGTGTGCCTGGTGGTGGTGTGTCAACCCATGTGATGTTGGGCATGAAACTTTCTGATGTTGTTGTATTGGAGGAAAATGTTCTGGTCTGAATCGTTGGTGCAGTTGTTAAAGTAGTAGGACTGGTACCTAACCTTACTAGTTGGTAACTTACATTTAACGAATAATTCATAACATTTCCTGTGGAGAAAAACATTCTAAATGTTGAATCCAATTTTATTTGTTGACCTTCCGAGGTTGTTAAAGTGGGAAGGTCCATCACGATTGAAGATGTGGTAAGCATATTGACTGTATCGTTAGCTTGTGTGGTAAAGAAAGTTGAGCCAGTTCCTGGTTCTCCTGGAGGTCCTTCTGGTCCCTGGGGTCCTTCTGGTCCCTGGATTCCTTCTGGTCCCTGGGGTCCTTCTGGTCCCTGGATTCCTTCTGGCCCCTGGGGTCCTTCTGGCCCTGGTGGACATTCACATTTTTGAGGAAAAAAACTACATTGATCAGGTGGTGAAAATCTCTTAACATCATTGCTTTTCATCGTTTGTTTAGGTTGGTATTGAGGGGCTAGTTTAGGTTTTCTTAGGGCAGGAGGGTTGATTTTTTTTCGAAATTTATTATTATCTTTTTTATTCATGATCAATCTCCTCTTTTACACTTTAATACTAATTTATTTTTTGTTTTCTAATAAGTCACTAAAACTTTTAGTGATTATAAAAAATAATAGAATTGCCTATTAAGTATTTTGTTGGCCTAAAATCTTAGAGTTTAGAAAAGGAGAAAAACGGGGGAACTTTTTTATCGTTTACTTATTGTAAGAACCTGGTGCTTCCTATTGGAGGCCGCTAGTTAAGCACGTATTTGGTTTTATAAGGGTTTAGGGGGGAATTAAAAGTATGGAGGTGTTAACAGATGAAAGAAGAAATAATCGTCAATCAAACTTTCCATTCGATAAAGGCCAATAATACTGAAGATTACAAAATGAATTGTTTAAAATCTTGGATGTGTATAGAGATAATGGAAATAATTGTGCGTTAATAAGGCAGGTACAACCGGTTAATGGTAATGAATTTATTGTTATGGTTGAAATGAATGAGGAGCAGAATAGTTAATCTGATAGCCTTCCGCCAAGCCCTAGTTGAATATAATAAAAATCTTACCGCTACAAACTGCTGCTGTGAGAAGTTGATTTCAATACATAGCTGGTTATTTTATTACATTAATGGGCCATTTTCCGAAATAAGGCTCTGCGCTTCTTGCATGAATAGGATTTGGCATTATATAAAATAACTATCTCCTTTACTGATTAAGAAAATCAATAAAATTTTCAGTTTATAGTTCTTAAGTGAACGTATGAATAGCGAAACGATGAAGAAACTGCGAAAATAGAAGCAGGCACTAGAAAGCAATTTATCCATTCAGAAAGGGTGAAAAATGATGGGTCACTTTATTGAGGATTTCTTCAAACGAATTCAATATCAAGGTAGTCAAGATGTCCAATTTGATGATTTACCGAAGTTAATGTTCCAATTCGCAAAGAATGTACCTTTTGAAAATATAGATATTATACAAAGGAAAGACATTGAGATTAATGCTGATAATGTAAAAAGAAAAATCATCGATCAGTCTCGTGGTGGGCTGTGTTATGAGCTGAATCCGATGTTTTATTACTTCTTACAAGAACGTGGTTTTGATGTTCAGATGGTTCCTGCAACTGTATCAGGAAACCACCCGGAAATCATTGAAACGCATGTAACCATTGTGCTAAAGAAAAATGATCAACAGTATTTGATAGATGTTGGTTTTGGTGCTAATCACGCATTACAACCTATCCCTTTCTCAGGAGAATTTGTGACCTCTTTGACGGGAGAATACCGCGTCAAACATGATAAGACTGAAGCGGGTGAATATGTTCTTGAAAAGTATCGTTGTGAAAAATTAGAAGCAAGCTACTCCTTTTTTTTAAAGCAAATTAATGAGTCGCATTTAAACCATATGAAGGAAGTAATAATGAAACACCCACATTCACCCTTTAACCAGTCTGCTTTATTAACAAAATTAACGGATGACGGCCATACGACTCTTACAGATAAAACATTTACGATTGTGAAAGATGGCTCGAAAAATAAACAAAGCATCGATTCAATTAAGCTCAAACAACTAAGTATTAGCCAATTTGGAATTGATGTGGGGGATATTTGATGGTCTATATGAGCCGTAAGCCGATACTACGTGATGAAAACTGATTTAGAAGTGATACGGTTGTGGCGAAGATGTACTTGGGGATGACTAAATATAGTAGATACATGGAGATTAAATTCAACTAAAGGGTACTAAAACAAATTTACTCTTCTAGATATCTCGAATTCGTGTCTTAAAGAAAAATGGAGCTTTTGTTTATATATTAAATGCTGCTTACGGTAGGAAAGGAAGGTGTTTGAAGTGGAAGACAGCTTTTATTTAATTAACGCATTTACTAAAGATCCGTTTAGGGGAAACCCTGCAGCAATTGTTTTATTGAATGAAGAAAAGTCAGATGAATGGCTGAAATCCTACGCTCAAGAGATTAATCAACCAATAACAACCTTCGTAAAAAAAGATCAAGAAGGTTACAACCTAAGATGGTTTACACCCGTAAGTGAAATTGCTTTATGCGGACACGGAACCTTAGGAGCAGCAACCATATTATTTGAAGAATGTGTAAATAGTACTATTATCCAATTCAATACGGAAGCAGGTACACTTTACGCAGAGCAAACAGAAAACAAAATTAAATTAACTTTTAAGATGAAAAGTGCAGAACCAATAGAGCCTGATGATCATTTTAAATATCTAACAAATTATTCCATTAAACAACTAGCCTGGGCAGAAGATCGTTACATTATTGAATTGGGATCAGAGACCGAGGTTAATACCGCTATTCCTGACTTGGAAAGAATTAAAGAATTAGATGGCACAGGTTTGGTAATAACAAGTCGAAGCTCCGAGCCATTTGATTTTGTCTCAAGGTATTTTGCTCCTAAGATTGGCATAAGTGAAGACTATGTCACTGGATCTGCACATTGTGCGTTAGCTTCCTACTGGAAAGATATTTTACAAAAAGAAAGGTTCTTAGCATTTCAGGACTCCTCCCGTGGTGGAGAAATTGAAATGAACATTAAAGGAGACAATGTAGAATTAATTGGTGATTGTGTAACTTTAATTAAAGGAAATTTTCATAAAAGAGTTATTACATAATCGGGGGCTTTTCTGTAATCAAACTATTGTAAATCAGACTAAAAAACGATCTTCCACTAACGGAGCGCTTTAATGGAATAAGCATAAAGCAAGTAAACCAATAAAATCGTTATATTTTGCATTTGAAAACTGACCTGAAGACAATTAAAAAGCTGCTGAGTAATTCGCTCAACAGCTCATTGTTAAAAATATCTTTAATTAGTTTTTTACAGGATCATTGTTCTTTTTCAGGTTATTAATTTTTCTGTCTGTAGCAAAGAAGGCAACTAAACCAATGCATATAGAAGAGATTGCGATGATAGGTGTTTTGTGTGCATTTGGATCGGTGAATTGCAATATACCAAAGGTAATCGCTCCTATACCATGTGCCACTAACCAAACGATAAGAAAATATTTAAGGTAGAGCCATTTGTTCATGTTCATTCACCTCTCTTATTGAGAATGTATCCAGTACAGCCCTCCTGAGTTAGTGAATCTCATTCGAATACCAGTATCTCCAGCGTTTGCCGAAGTGACAGCCCCGGCTCCAATGGCAGCGATGCCTGCAAGAACTCCAGACGGGAGGGAATGTGCCCCAGGGATAATTGCTGCTATCGTTGCAGCACCTGATCCAGCTGACAATGCCCCGGCTAATTGATCTGACTTACAAGAATCTAAATATATGACGACATCATACCAATTGTCGTTGATTCCATTTACTCCACCACAACTAGAAAGGGCAGATACGTTGTTATTGTCTATATTATTTTGCAATTCATCATTCGTGTTTTTAATATCTTGACTTGTTCTTTCTACAAGAGATTCATCTACTCCATCTTTTAAGGCTTCTTCTTCATCAAATTCTATGTAATCTCCTTCGGCATTTATGTATGGTCTAATTTCCTCAGCTTCTTCTTCAATCTTTTTTAATTCATCTTCATTTAAATCTGGTGCCTCTGGTTCTGTTGTTTCAGCGTTCAAGTTCTGTGGAACAACCATCATAATAACAGCGATCAAAGTACAAATCCAACCTACCACATTTTTCATAAATCCCCAACCCCTTTTCATACATATTGGTTTTCTTCAAGTTAATGTGTAGAGAAAACAATTTGACAGTTAAAATTTTACATTAGGTGAATGCAGTATTTAACCCTTTTATTTAATTAAGAAATAAGTTAGGATATAGGGATTTCCATAAAAAGGATTTCAAAATCAGGAGCTTTGTTATGGGGGAATTAAAGGGAAACTTTTTTGGGTAGAGATGAGGCAGAAATTCATCATTTCTGTCGCATTTTTTTACACTTATATGTGTTCGCCCCCTTTTATTGAAATGATGATTGTATTATTAATTATCACAGTACTGTTGTTAATTGCTGTTCCTAATATGGTCACTAATAATAATGTTGCTCAGTCTAAAGGCTGTGACGCAACGATTCAATTATTAGAGGCTCAAATAGGAGCTTATGAAGTGGAGTTTAATGAACCACCTGAATCGTTGGAAGCCCTGAAAGAAGAAAATTATGTAGATCGAATTGTATGTCCTGATGACTCAGAATTAATTATGATAGATGGAAGTGTACAGAAAGCAGAGGAATGATTAATAACTTATTAAATAGTAAAGGGCACACATTAGTAGAGATGCTGATTGTTCTGCTTATCATTACAGCAGCAATCGGCATTCCTCTGCTATCATTCCAGTCTCTCAATGAAAAAATCTCTACAAATCATTTTTTAGATCTCCTTGCTGAAGACATCAAATACGCTCAGCAATTTGCTTACGCTAATGAAAAGTTCGTGTATTTTAATACCCAAAAAAATTATTATTACGTGAGACAATCAGAGATGACAGCAGCTCCATTGAAAAAAAGAAAGATTCCTGATGGGATAAAAATGGAAACTGGTACGCTGGCGTTGCATGAGGTGGCTTACAATGTTAACGGGAATATTAGAAAACCGGGAACTATATTAATAAACACCCCAAAAGGAAAATATAGACTTGTGTTCTTGCTGGGTAAAGGACGGTTTTATCTTGAAGAACGATGAAAAAGGCTTAACGTTATTAGAGGCCGTAGGAGCCTTAAGTCTTCTCATATTTTCTGTTCTCTTTCTGCTTCCTGTCTATTCCTTAATATTAAGTGAGCAAGAGACCATTTTACAAGAAAGAAAGGCTCTTTATTTACTGGAAAAGAAAGCTCTTTCTTTACAAGAAAATAATTTTGAAAATTCTTGGTATAGAAAGGAGTACCAATTTCATTCTGAACATAAAGAAGGGGGAAGGGAACTTTGCATTAACTGGAAAGGAGAGAACGAGAGGGCATATGAAAAATGTATTTTCGTATTGCACAAAAATGCAGGGGATGACACTAATTGAAGTATTAATTGCATTAATAATAACCATGATATGCTTCAGCGTTATGATTTTTTATATGCCGCTGTTTAAATCTCAGTTTCTAACGCCAGCTCAAGATATTCATATGTTTTTTCAACAAATAAAAGACGATGTGAATAATACATCTCATATGGAAGTAAATGAAAAAGAGCTGGTGCTTTATGACAATGAAAATAGATATCTATACAAGCAGTCACAGTCAAACATTATTCGAAGTAAAAATGGTACGGGATATGAGATAGTGCTGCAAAACGTTAAAAAAATGGAAGCAATCTATCAGGATTACGGAGCGGACTTAACCATTACAGATGATAGTGGCGTTGAATGGGAAGCAGCATTAGGATTTAGACCCTCTGTTGACAGGAGGGACGTGGAGTGAATCAAAAAGGTGCTGTAATGCCTGTCATATTAATTATTTGCTTTATATTTTCGGCTCTGCTTTTTTTCCAATTGAATGTTTTTGTCAATGAAAAACAAAATATACGTCACGAACAGCAGGTACTAAACCTTGAATGGCTGCTAAGAAATGCGGAACAGAAATGGACAGAAGATGCAGATAAACTGAAAGAAGGGGAAGGTATTTACTATTTTTCTAATGGGAAAGTTCAATATCAAAAGATAAAAGAACGTGAAGGAGCTCTAAGAGTTGATCTTAAGGCGGAAGATGAATTAGGAAATCAAAGAAGTCATTATTTTTACATAGAAGAGAACGAAGGAGATGAGGAATAAAGATGATTTTTCAAGGCAAAAATAAAAATAATATTAATGAGTAAAGGTAGTGAAAGATGAAACCAAATCCATTTGTAAAATATATTACGCAAGAACTGGTGGAAGCAATAGATAATCGTTTAAAGAAAACACCTAATGTTTCCAGGTCAAGACACATTAATAACTTTTGGACAAGGTGGTTTGGAATTCTCCCTTATTCAGTCAGTATGGTTTTTAAAAAAAAAGAATAAGAGCAGGTACTAGGAAAAAGGTTTCATTTTTTTGGTAAATATATATTTATGATTATGCTTTCCTGTAATATAATGGACGTAGAACACCATAGGGAGTGTAATTATGGAACAAGAAACCTTAAAGTTGACGAGCGTTCTCGCAGATCCTACGCGATTTTCTATTTATCAATACATTTCTAATCGGCACACAGATGTGACAGTACAAGAAATTGCTGATACATTTGATATTCATGCCAATGTAGCTAGACTTCACTTGACTAAATTAGAAGATGTATCTCTTTTAACTTCAGAAACGAAGAAAAGTGGCAAAGGAGGACGTCCGAGCCGCTATTATGCAGTATCTGACAAAGTAGTACAAATTCAATTTCCATTTCGTGATTATCAGCGATTAGCTGAAATGGCTATGCAATCGCTTGCGAAATTTGGTAAAGAAGGAAAAAACGAGCTAAAATTGATTGGAAAAGAATTTGGCCAGGAAGCCGTACAGAATTATCTCCAATATGTAAAAAAACCAGAACATTCGTTATCTTTAGAAGAAAAAGTAGAAGTGATAAGAGGAGTAGCGGTTCAGCAGGGACTAAACCCTGACATATCATTATCTGACAATAATAAACATGTTTATTTCCGTATTTATAATTGTCCCTATAAAGGTTTAGTAAATACTCATGCAAGTTATTTATGCAGTATGCATCATGCTATGATAGAGGGAATGTTTGAAACAGTTTTTCAGGATGTGAATGTAAATGAAGAAGCTTTAATGACAACTGGAAATTTTCCTTTTTGTTCGTACAGGGCTATAAGCATTTAAAAAAGAATTAAATTATTTAAACATTTACAAGTGTTGATACCCTCATATATAATAAGTGTAGTTATTTTTTATATGTTTGTGGTAATACTATAAAAGAGCCTAACTACTGTTTTAGAGGTATACAGAAGAGGGGGGAGAATCATATGGATCGCATGTTTCGCATGATGGGATTTTGGACAGCTGTTTTTGCTATTTTATTTTTTGTTGGAGATATGTTTAGCATGGCAATCTTATTCTTTGCGCAAACAGCTGGATTTTTAGCACTCGGTTATATGAGACTTACTGAACGTATGTATATTTACATTTTTGGAGCTTATTTGACTGTTTTCTTTGTAGGATTTACTTATTATACTACCTTCTTAATGGAACCGGGCTTCCATTAATAAAAAAGTTGAATATGTTGAAAAATACATAAGCTTTAAAAAGGGGCTGTCCCATAAGTCGGTAAAAACCGATTTTTAGGGACAGCCCTTTCTTCTATCTATACATACAAAAAAATCGCCTTATCCGTTATAATGTAAGTGACCAAACCAACAAAAACGGAGGCGATTTTTTTGCGTAACTTTTCAGCTACTTTCGTTGATTATAACATGGACCAGCATGTTCTTCCAATGGATTTCAGTGATATGATCCCGAACGATCATGTAGCGCGAGTGGTAAATGACATGGTGAATCTGGTAGAGGATGACCTCTTTTTCGCTCCCTATCCAGGTGGCGGTCGCAGTGCGTACCATCCCAAAATGATGACGAAAGTGATTCTATACGCTTACACCCAAAAGCTTTATTCCTGCCGGGATATTGCGAAATCTCTGCAGGAACACCTCCCCATGATGCGGCTCGCTGCTCGGCAAACCCCCGTTTTTCGAACAATCAACCGTTTTCGATCGGAGCGAATGAAAGATATCATTCAACCGTTGTTTACCCATCTTCTACAGATCCTAATCTATCAGAACTACATCACGATGGAAAATTACTTTTTAGATGGAACGAAAATCGAAGCGAATGCCAATAAATATTCGTTCGTATGGGAAAAATCGGTAGCGCGTCGATGAAAAACTCTAAGACAAGCTAGAAGACCTGTTTGCCCATATCGAACACACCATCGCTCAAGATGAACAAGAAGAAACGCAAGAGGGAAAAAAGCGAATCACTTCCGATCAGCTAAAAGAAGCGGTGCAGATGGTGGAAACCGAGATGAAGGAAGCAGAAGAAGAGGCGGAGAAAGAAGACAATCCCGAATGAAAAAAAGAGAAGAAAGCCGAATTCCGTACGGTTCGACGCCTCCACAAAAAGATGACGACCGATTACTTGCCGCGCCTGGAAAAATACGAAAAGCAGCTGGCCACTTTTGGAGATCGAAACAGCTATTCCAAAACGGATATCGACGCCACTTTTATGCGAATGAAAGAAGACCACATGAAAAACGGTCAGCTCAAGGCCGGTTATAATATTCAAGCAGGAACGGATCAGTGAAAGCAACTACGCGTATGCAGCGGAAGAAGATATCGAAACCTTAATTCCGTACAATACCTTACGCAAAGAACAGAGTCGTACCTACCGTAAGGATCCCCAGAATGCCAGTAACTGGACGTACAATAAAAAGGACGATTGGTTTATATGTCCGAATCATCGTAAGGTTGTCTTTCATCACTATTCCCGCAGAACCGATCGATATGGATATCAAAGAGATTTCAAGATATATGAATGCGAGGATTGCAGCGATTGTCCGATCAAAGCGAATTGTACAAAGGCAAAAGGAAACCGGAGAGTCTATTATAATCCGGTGTATGAAGAACTCAAAGCAAAAGCACGATAACACCTTTGGTCTGATCAAGGAGCACCGATCTATGCCGAAAGAAAGGTAGAGGTCGAAAGTGTGTTTGGTCATATCAAGGGCAATCGGTCGTTCCGTCGATTTCACCTTCGAGGTTTAGAAAAGGTTCATATCGAATTCGGGTTGATTGCCATCGCCCACAACTTTCTGAAACAGGCGCAATGGAACCGCCTGTTTCAGTACCACAGAAAAATACGCGAAAAAGCCGGTCGTAAAAACGATTATTTCACGACCGGCTTTTTGCATTTAAGGGGCTTTTGAGACAGCCGCTTTTTATTGAAAAAAGAAATTATTTACGGAGTCCAGCTATGACCTTATGAAGGTTAGAATGTTAATATGAGTGTATGTGTAAAATGTTTCTCGAGAGATATGGGAGCTAATTTGTAGAAAAAAAAGAGAAGGCACTCTATCATAAATGTATGCTTAGCCGGCAAAAACATTTAGAAAAGAGGCCTTCTCATGCAATATA